>CAVJHY010000011.1:0-22232 GCA_963649405.1 bacterium | reverse complement strand
ATTTATCGCGCTGCCTCATTTGTGCGGTGCTGCCATGATTGTCTGCTGCTAAAAATCCTTTGACTTTATTGACGATTTCCCTCCATTGGACTACAATATGCGGTAAGCAGCAAGGACGCAGCGATGCGGGCTGCTGCTTCTTATAACTTCCTATGGAAAGGAAATAAAAAGTATGCCGCTTTTAATCGCCATTGATGGGCCTGTGGGCGCGGGCAAATCCACCATTTCGGACGAGGTCGCCAAGAAGCTTCATATTCTTCATTTGGACACGGGCGCGATGTATCGTGCCGCAGGGCTGGCTGCGCTCAAGCGCGGCGTTTCTTTGGATGATGAAAAGGCCGTCGGTGCGGTTGTTTCCGAGGCGGACATCAGCGTGTCCTATGTGGACAACGCGCAGAGAACTTATTTGGACGGCGAGGATGTGTCGGAAAAAATCCGCACCCAGCAGGCGGGTCAGGTGGCCTCTGCCGTGTCGCGCTTTGCCGCCGTGCGTCAAAAAATGGTGGCAGCACAGCGAGCAATGGCGCAGAACACCTCCATGCTGCTGGACGGGCGGGACATCGGCACGGTTGTGTTGAAAAATGCGACAGCCAAAATTTTCCTGACTGCCTCGCCGGAAGCACGCGCCCGCCGCAGGATGAATCAGTTAAAGGAAAAAGGCGACAGCACACCGTTTGAGGAAATTTTGCAGGAAGTGAAGGCGCGGGACGAGCAGGACGAACATCGCGCCGTTGATCCCTTAAAAAAGGCGGAGGATGCCGTTGTCGTTGATTCATCCGACCTGAATTTTGAGGAAACCGTACAGGCGATTTTGCGCATTGTGGAGGAAAAACAGCATGGCTGAGCCGGAAAAAAAGCAAAAGAAGGAGCGCACCTTCTTATTCACCCTTGCGCGGGCGTTTGCACACCTGATGCTGCTGTTTTACCCCACGCGCTATCACGGGCTTGAAAATATCCCCGCGGAAGCGCCGTTTATCTTGATTTCCAACCACAAACATTGGTTTGACCCGCTGCTGATTGCCGTCAAAATCCGTGCTTTTGAAGTGCGCTTTTTGGGCAAAAAGGAATTGGGCAAGGCGAAAATCGCCCACTATGTTTTGCAAAAGCTGCACATGATTTTGGTTGACAGGCACAACAGCGACATGGCTGCCATGCGGTCTTGCGTGAATGTGATTCGGCAAGGTCATGTGCTGGGCATTTTTCCGGAAGGGACGCGCTGCAAAAATACCACGATGGAGCATATCGAGTCCGGTGCGGCGTTCATCGCCCTGCGCTGCAAGGTGCCGCTCGTGCCGGTGCTGATTGAGCGCCCATGCAAGCTCTTTTCCAAGAACGATGTTTGGTTTGGCAAGCCCTTGGAAGTGCGGGATTTGTACGCCGAGGAAATCAACACGGAAACCGTCGCCCAACTCATGGACAGAATGTGCAGCGGGATTTGCAATCTAAAAGCAGCATAGTTTTTTGTGAAAAATAAATTAAAATTTTTTCTTCCATAAAGAAGGAATTACAGGAATCATGTCGAATGTTTGTTTATTAGCCCAAGGTTTTTGAAGCGGAGGGTTTATGCCTTACGAGATTGCCCGTCATGCCGGTTTCTGCGCAGGAGTGCGCAGGGCGATTACAATGGCAAGGATTGCCGCTCAGGAAGCCAAGGCGCAGGGTATCCCCTGTGCCATGCTGGGCGAACTGATTCACAACGACGCTGCTTTGGACGAGTTCAAGGCGCTGGGCGTTTCCGTGGTGGATAAAGTCGATGATGTGCCGGAAGGCGCAGTCGTAATTTTCAGAAGCCACGGAGAGCCGCCACAAACATATGCCGATTGTCAGGCTCGCGGGCTGACGGTCGTGGATACGACCTGTGAATTCGTTTTAAAACTACACGCTGTGGTCAAAGACCACACCGAGAAGGGGCTGCCCGTGCTTCTCTTGGGCGACCCCAAACACCCCGAAATTATCGGAACCGCAGGAATGGGCGGAGACAATGTGCATGTCCTCTCTTCGCCTAAGGACATTGAAGCGCTGCCCGCGCTGAAACATCCCCTGCTTGTTGCTCAGACCACCTATCCGCCCAGTCAATGGGCGGAGACACAACCGACCTTAATCAGGCTGTTCCCGGACCTTGAGGTGCGCCGTACCATTTGTCCGGCGACACAGATGCGGCAGGATGCCGCCTGTGAGCTGGCAATGCGATCGGACGCGGTGGTGGTGGTAGGCGGGAAAAAGAGCGCCAACACACGAAAGCTCTATGAGAGCTGCAAGGCACTTTGTCCCCGCACCTGTTTGGTGGAATGTGCGTCGGAGATACCGCCGCACTTTGCAAATATCCACACGGAAAAAATTGGAATAGCCGCCGGCGCATCCACACCGGATTGGTCATTTAAGGAGGTTGTCACCCGTATGAACGAGGAACAGATCAAGGAAGCCACGCCCGTTGAAGAAACGGTCATGACTGAGGAGGAAAAGAACAACCAGAGCTTCATGGACGACATTGAAAAAACGCTCGTCCGCATTCACAACGGTCAGACCGTGACCGGCACCGTCGTGCAGATCACCGATGACGAAGTGTGCGTCAACATCGGCTACAAGTCCGATGGTCTGATTAAGCGCGAAGATCTGGTGGACAAGGATGTCAAGCTGGGCGATACCATCGAGGTTGAAGTCGTCAAGGTCAATGACGGCGAAGGCAATGTCCTTCTGTCTCAGCGCAACATCGTCAACCGTAAGGTCTGGGAAGACCTGATGACCAAGTACGAAAATCACGAGTATGTTGATGCCATCGGCAAGGAAGCCATCAAGGGCGGCCTGATTGCGGATGTGAGCGGCGTTCGTGCCTTCATCCCCGCCTCTCATCTGGCGCAGCGCTATGTTGAGAAGATTGCTCAGTTCGTCGGTCAGCCGATGAAGGTCAAGATTATCGATGTTGACAAGCAGAAGAAGCGCATCGTCGCCAGCCGCAAGGAAGTTCTGGCTGAGGAATCCGCTGCGAAGAAGGCCGCTGCTTGGGCAACACTCGAAGAGGGTGCTGTTGTCAAGGGCATCGTCCGCCGCTTTGCGGACTTTGGTGCGTTCGTTGATTTGGGCGGCGTGGATGGTCTCATTCACATCACCGACTTGGCTTGGAGCCACATCGGTCATCCGAGCGAAGTGCTGAAGATTAACGACGAAATCGAAGTGAAGATTCTGTCTCTGGATCGTGAGCGCGAGCGCATTCAGCTTGGTTACAAGCAGCTCCAGCCCAAGCCTTGGGACAACATCGAAGAGAAGTACCCCGTCGGCTCCATCATTGAGCGCAAGGTCGTCCGTGTCCGTCCGTTCGGCGCGTTTGTCGAGCTTGAGCCCGGCGTGGATGGTCTGGTGCACATCTCTCAGTGCGCTCTGACCCGCGTGGCCAAGGTGGAAGATGCGCTGCAACCCGGTCAGACCGTGCGCGTCAAGATTCTGGGTGTCGATCCCGAAGCCAAGCGTATCAGCCTGAGCGTGCGCGAAGCGCTGGCTGATGAAGCTCTGAACGAGAACTTCGACGAAATCCCCGGCGCTGAGCTGGACGAAGAAGCCCCCGCCGAGACCCCCGCTGAGTAATTTCACATTCTTTTAAATTCCATCGCCCGAAGAAAATGCAAAAGCAATTTCTTCGGGCTTCTTTTCATCTTTCGGTGCTTATGCTATAATAGTATAATAGCTTTGTTATTTTGTTTGACGAAGCGCAGGAGGCGGACACATGAAGGAAACGCTGAACAGGCTGGGGACGGAGCAGGTTAATCCCGATTCGCTGCATATGGACACAGCGAGCGAGGATGAATTTTTGACCATGCTGAGCCGCGCCAATTTTGAGGCAGCGCAGGCCGTGCAGGATGCACAGCCGATGCTCGAAAAGGCGCTCAAATTAGTGCGGGAAAAAATGCTCTCCGGCGGGCGGCTTGTTTACTGCGGCGCGGGAACGAGCGGACGCTTGGGGGTCTTGGATGCCTCGGAATGCCCGCCGACCTTCGGCGTTTCCAATGACCTTGTGGTCGGCGTGATGGCAGGCGGCGACCGCGCCCTGCGTTTTTCCAGCGAAAGCACGGAAGACCATGAGGAAATCGGGGCGGCGGATATGAAAAACATCGTCCTGAATGAACGGGATATCTTGGTTGCCATTGCCGCCAGCGGGCGCACGCCGTACTGCATCGGCGCTCTTCGTTATGCGCAGTCTGTCGGCGCGGCGACCATCGCACTTTCCTGCAATATAAACGCTAAAATGAGTGCCGAGGCGGATGTCGCCGTGGAGCTGAATACGGGTGCCGAGGTGCTGACCGGCTCGACCCGCATGAAGGCCGGAACAGCGACCAAAATGGCGCTGAATGCCCTGTCCACGGGTGCAATGGTTGCCTTGGGCAAGGTCTATCAAAATCTTATGGTGGATATGAAGGCCACCAATGAAAAGCTGCGCGACCGCGCCGTGCGGATGCTTTTGACCGCCACGGAAACGAGCGACCCCGACCACGCGGCGGAGCTGCTCAAACAGGCAGACGGCAGCGTCAAGCTCGCCTTGGTGATGGAAAAGACCCATTCGACCGAGGAAGAGGCCAAAGCCCTGCTTAGTCAGGCGCACGGCATTGCGGCAAACGCCATTGCGCTCAAAAGCAAATGAAAACGATTAACGGAAGGAGAAAACGAATGCGCAGATTTTTATGGACAACCCTGTTGGCGGCAATTTTGTGTCTGCTGACGCTGCCCGCGCAAGCGCTTTCCCTGACCATGCTGCCGGATACTGTTCGTCCCGGACAGGATGCCCGCATCGCCTTCACCTCGGACACAGCCGGAACAGCGCAGCTCATCCTTCGCAATGCGGACGGGCAAACATTTTATACCTTGTCGGACGCGCTGATTGTGACCTCCGGCACGAATTATTTCACTTGGGACGGCACGATGGAGCCGTCCGGCGAGGCTGCCAGCGCGGGCGAATATGTTTTGTCCGTTGAAATGGACGGCGAAACGGACAGCGCGGCGCTCACAGTCGGGCAAAACGCGCCGACCGTTTCCCTGCTCAGCGCGTCCACGGCGCTTCGTGAAGGCACGGAGTGGGTCGCCACGGTGTCGTGCAATTTGGACGGTGAGCTGCTTTTAGATGCCCAGCTTGGCGGCATTTGGGAGCGTGTCGGCAGTGCGGAGGTCGTATCGGGCAAAAACACCGTCCGCTGTCAGTTAGCCTATGAGGGCACGAATCTGTCCGCAGACAGCTATCTCCTGCGTATTTCCCTGCGTGATGCGGATGGTGTGCGCAGTGCCGCCCTGCAGATTTCCCTCTCCGTTTCCGCTGCTGCCGGAAGCACGGCGACATTAACAGCGGAATCAGAAGAAACACAGAAACAAGCCGCTGAAACGGAAACAAGCGATGAAGAAGAGAAAACCGAAGAAACACGCCTTGTCATTCCCAGTCACATCACCACAGGGGAGGATGAAACCAGCTATTGGACGATGCCCTTGGGCGATTTAAGCGATGAACAGGCCATCTGGGATATTATGATGCAGCCCATCACCGTTTTGGATGTGAAAGGACGCACGGCGCGGGAAACATACAAGGTCCGTGCAACGCCGGATAAATCCACATCTGCGGATAATGTGGTGGGCGAGGTCACCTATAAGTCGCAGGGCGTTCATGTCATTGAAACGCTGGATAACGGCTGGACGAAGGTCGAGCTTTATAATACTTCTTACGGCTCGACCTACCGAAAGGGCAGCAAGCGCGGCTACGGCGTGACGGCAGAGCTAATCACCGGCTATGTGGAGACAGACGCGCTGAAAACCGTTGACCCCGTGACGGAGTACGGGCTGCTGGTCGATAAATATACGCAGACCATGTACATTTTTGAAGCAGGGCATATCATCGGCACACTGCTCGTGTCCACCGGAAAAAACACATCGACCCAGCCGTGGAACGAGACCCCCGCCGGAGAATTTTTGATTATCAGTCGTTCCGGCGGCTTCTGGTCGGGCAATATGTATTGCGATATGGGGCTGCTCCTCAACAACGGCTGCCTCATCCATCAGGTTCCCAGCATTGTCAACAGCGAGACGGGCGAGCATTATTACGCCACCACGGAGGCCAAGCTCGGCTCGAAGGCCAGCCACGGTTGTATCCGCATCCAGCGTGCAAAAAACGAAAACGGGCAGAACATGAAGTGGCTGTGGGATAATGTGCGTGTCAGCACCAAGGTGCTGATTTGGGAGGACTCCGGCCGCTATACGGAATACCCCGATGACGATACGCCGATTTACTATAACCCGCAGGGCGGCAAGCGGTATCATTCCGACCAGAATTGCAGCAGTGTCAACCAACGCTACCTGCCGATGACGGAAATCACTTACGGCGACCTCAAAACAGACGAATTTTCAAGACTGACCGCCTGCGGCACATGTAATCCCCCTACTCACCCCGAAACCATTCGACAGAAAAATATTGAGAATGGGTTTGAAGAATAACAAACGCCCTTCGGACAGAATATCCGAAGGGCGTACTTATACAGAATACTTTATTCCATCAGCTTTTTTGCTTCCTTGCACAGCTTTTCATTGAGTGCGTGGGAGGATTCTTTGTTGTTCGCACGAGTATTGACATAGAGCTTGATTTTCGGCTCCGTGCCGCTGGGACGGATGCAGACCCAGTTGCCGCCCTCCAGCTCGAAATACAACACATTGGAGGCGGGGGTGTCCAGCGGGGTTTCTTGACCTTCACTCATGCGCACACCGCGCTCATAATCGCGCACAGCCAAGACCTTCAGACCGCCCAGCATTTCAGGCGCATGGGCGCGCAGGGACTGCATGATGCCCTTTATTTTCGCCACGCCGTCCTTGCCGGGCAGCGTCACGGAAACGCCTTTTTCAACATACCAGCCATAGGTTTCAAAGAGGCGATTCAGCTTGTCATACAGCGTCGTGCCTTCGTCCATCGCGGCGCAAGCGGCCTCGCACAAAAGCAGGGACGCATTCACGCCGTCCTTGTCGCGCACCTTCGTGCCGGACAGGTAGCCGTAGCTCTCTTCAAAGCCGAACAGGAAGGTCTTTTCGCCCGTCTGCTCGAACTGCTGAATTTTTTCGCCGATGAATTTGAAGCCGGTCAGAACATCGTATGTCGCCACGCCGTAGCTGTCCGCAATCGCCCGCGCCATCTCGGTGCTGACGATGGACTTGACAATCGCGCCGTTTTTCGGCAGTGTGCCGTTCTTCTTGCGGCTTTCCAAGATGTGGCTGAGCAGCAGGCAACCGATTTGATTGCCCGTCAAGGTGTGGAACACGCCCTGTTGGTCGCGCACAGCCACGCCCATGCGGTCGCAGTCAGGGTCCGTGCCGAACACCACCGTTGCGCCGACCTTTTCAGCCAGCGGAATGGCGTATTTGAAAGCAGCGGGGTCTTCGGGGTTGGGCGCGGTCACGGTTGGGAAATGACCGTCCGGCTTTTCCTGCTCCGGCACAACGGTCACATGCGTGACACCCAGCTCCTTCAGCATCCGGCGGACAGGCACATTGCCGGAGCCGTGCAGGGGCGTATAGACGATTTTGAGCTTGTCGCCGTCCTTTTTGAGCAGCTCAGGGCGCAGCGACAGGGTTTTAATCATGGCGATATAGTCCGTATCGACCTCTTTGTCGCCGATAATTTGAAGAAGTCCCGCTTCCCTGGCCTTTTCTTCATCCATCGGCGGGCAATCGGTGAGCGCCAGTTCGCTGATAAAATGCGTGATTTCGTCGGCAGCCTCAGGTCCTACCTGTGCGCCATCCGCGGCATAGACCTTATAGCCGTTATATTGCGGCGGATTGTGACTGGCTGTGATGACGACACCGCCCGCCGCGTTCAGATGCCGCACGGCAAAAGAAAGAACAGGCACGGGACGCAGTGAGTCAAACAAATACGCCTTCACGCCGTTTTCCGCCAGCGTCAGCGCGGTCTGCTTGGCAAACTCCGCGCTGTTCAGGCGGCTGTCAAACGCCACGACAACGCCGCGATCCTGCTCACCGTGCGCCTTGATGTATTGCGCCAAGCCCTTGGATGCACGGCGCACAACATACACATTCATACGGTTTAAGCCCATGCCCATCACGCCGCGCATACCGGCCGTGCCAAAGGACAAGCCCGTGTAAAAGCGATCCTCGATTTCCTTCAGGTCATCCTTGATGCCCTCCAGCTCGCTGACCAGCGCCGAATCATCCGAAAACCAGTGAAGCCATGCCTTGTATTCATCCATGTAGCTCATACAGCCGCCTCCTTCATTGCTCCGTGATACAGCTCTATTATATAAATTTTAGACTTGAAACACAAGATAAAAAACGAAAAAATGTGTATGTTTGATGGGATTTGGTATATCTCTTTGAAAAAGTCGTTCTGTTATGATATGATAGAGCGGTACGAGAGAGATTGGGAGGGCAGATTCATGCAGACGGTCATTCGGCGGATGCGGATTGAGCAGGGAAAAAGACTGCTTGTGATGTCAGACATTCACGCGCATTTGGATGAAATGAAAAAGGCGCTCAAGGAGGCTCAATTTTCCGACAATAATTTGCTGGTCATCGTGGGTGATTTGGTCGAGAAGGGGCGAAACAGCCTTGGTGTTCTGCGCTATGTGATGCAGCTCACCGAGGGTGGCAATGTCTTCCCGCTGATGGGCAATGTGGACATCTGGCGGCTGTCGCAGCTCATGAAGGACGATGAACAGGCTTTGCGCGGAATGGTCAAGTATTCCATGCAGGCCGTTCGCTGGTGGGGCGGCTCGATGCTGCATGAAATGTGCGCGGAGATGGGCATTAAAATTTCCGAAAACATGGACATTTGCAGCGTGATACCGTCCATTCGTCAGCATTTTGCGAAGGAATTATCGTTCATTGCGGGGCTGCCGACTATTTTGGAGACCGATCGGCTGATTTTTGTGCACGGCGGTCTGCCGCACGAGAATTTGTCCGCGTTTGTCGGGAAAAATCCCTACCCGCTGCTTAAATACGATGATTTTTTGACCGACGCGCCCGCGTTTCAAAAATATGTGATTGTCGGGCATTGGCCGGTCGTGCTGTATCGTCCGAATATCCCCGACCAGAAGCCGCTGATTGATAAGGCACGGCACATTGTGTCCATTGACGGTGGCTGCGGTGTCAAGCGAGAGGGGCAGCTTAATTTGCTGGTTTCGCAGGGCGAAGACATCGAACACATGAAGTGCATTTGCAGCGATTGTCTGCCGGAAATTACGGCGCTGGAGGATCAGTCGGAAAGTACGCATTCCGTCAGCATCCGCTGGGGCGACCATTATGTGGAAAAGTTGAGTGAGGCTGGCGACATGGCACGAATCCGTTATCACGGCTATGACATGGACGTGCCGAAAAGCCGCTTGTTTGTGGACGAAAGCGGGCATCTTGCCTGTAATGACATATCGGATTATCACCTTCCCGTTCGCGCCGGTGACACGCTCAAGCTGATTCATTCATGCTCCAAGGGTGTTTACGCCAAGAAAAACGGCGTTTGCGGCTGGTATGTGGGCAGAGTAAAATAAAAATATTCCCACATAAATGTTTGTTTATGTGGGAATGCCTTTGATTAAAGCGTTTCAAACAGCCGTGCGCCTTTAGTGAGAAGCCAATGGAGGAGAATGGTGCAGGAGACGGCGAAAAGGACGGTTATTATGAGAAAATAAGTACTCATGCTGAGGGTATTTCTGAGCAGGTAGTAGAGACCGCCGAGTGCAACAACGATGAGCCAGCCGCCGAACAGGGTCAGACCAACGCTTGCACCCTGCTTGATGGGGACAATTTCGGATGTCCACTGAAAATTCGACATTTTAAGACCAAGAATAAGACCAAGCAGAGCAGTCAAAACAGCAAACAGGGCGGTGTTCACGGGAATAAGCAGCGCATAGAGTGGCTCTGGGCGCAGCAATATCTCTTCTGCTAATACAAGAATGGCGGCGGAAGGCATTGCAAGCAGAAGCTGAAGGCGCAACTTGGCTTGTAAAATTTGCTTTCCGCGCACGGGCAGGGATTGCAAAAGCCACAGGCTTTTTCCCTCCAGTGATACGGAAGGCGCGGTGATATAGGTCGTGGACAGCGTTAAAAGCGGCGCGACTAAGGCAATCAGCGGCACATAAGGCTTTACAAATTCACTTGTCAGCAGCGGCAGAAGAACATCTGCCTTCCAGAATAGCACGATGGCCATAATCGGCATTAATATGATGCCAAGGCCGCAGTTGAGCATATAGGTGGAGTTGCCGGAAAAGCGCATCCATTCCTTCAGAAGAAGAGCTTTGGAAATGGTGTGGGGCTTCACCATATTATCCTTATAGGCTTTTTTGACAGAGCCTGCATTGGCAGTTGCCAGTTTCAAAAAGCTGCGTGACAGAATGAGATAGGTCAGGCACAAAAGCAGCGCGATAAAACCGGTGAAAAACAGCATGGACAGCGGTTTGCCCTCAGCCGCCGAACCCATATGATAGAGCGGGTAAAAAAGCACCTGCATTTTTCCGCTGAGCGCTTCCGCATTTTCAATGAACGCCTGTAAAATTGTGCCTGTCTGCGCGGAAAGATAATAATATCCCGCAAAGAAAATGAGAGAAATGATGACGGTCAACACGCTCTTGTTTTTGAGTTTGGCGGAAATCAGCGCGACAACCCAGCCGAGAACTGCGGACAGGACGAGGACGAGACCGGACAGCAGGAGGGGCAGCAGAACGACATTGACAACGCCTAAAACGGATAAGGGCGCCGTGTACAGCCACACAATCTGCGCGGGAATCATGACAATCAGCTCATACATCAGCCCCATTGCGTACACGCCGGACAGACGCGCCGTCAAAATGCGGGAGACGGGGATGGGCATGGAGAGCAAAAGGTCGTTATCCTTGGCCTGATACAAAGAACTGTATGTATTAAATACGCTGCCGAAAACGCCTAAAAAGGTGGCAATCAGTGCCATGATGCACCAGTAAAACCAGCCCAAATCGACACTGATGAGCGGTTCACACAGTAAATCTCCGATAAACCAGAAGCAAACGCCCAGAAGGGCGAACAAGACAAAATACAGGGCAGCGTAGCCGATGATGCCTTTGCGGGAACGGCGCTTGCCGGTCTTCTTGTTACTATAGAGCCACGAAAAGACCTCCAGCAGTTGTTTTTTCAGCAATGCCCGTGTCATTTGTCGGCCTCCAGCTCTAAGAATACATTCTCCAAGGTGGTGTCGCCCTTCACCTCGTCCATCGTGCCGGATTTGATTAAGTGACCGTCCTTGATGATGGCCACCTTGTCGCAGAGCTTTTCAGCCACTTCCAAGACATGGGTGGAGAAGAAAATGGCGCTGCCGTTGTCGCACCGTTCACGCATGAGGGTTTTGAGCTGGTGCGCCGCCATCGGGTCAAGACCGACAAACGGCTCATCCATGATGATGAGTTCGGGATTATGCAAAAACGCGGCGATGATGGCCAGCTTCTGCTTCATGCCGTGCGAATAGGCGGAGACGGACTGCCCGAAGGACTTGGTTAATTCAAACAAATCGCCGTACTGACGGATGCGCTCCACGCGCTCCTTGGCGGGAACGCCGAAAATGTCCGCCACGAAGTTCAGATACTGGATGCCCGTCATAAATTCATACAAATCGGGGTTATCGGGAATGTAGGCGATTTTTTTCTTGTAGGCGAGCGGGTCATCGCGCATGGATGTACCGCCGACATAGATTTCGCCGCTGTTGTATTGCAGGATGCCGCAGCAGGATTTGATGGTCGTGGTCTTGCCCGCGCCGTTATGCCCGATGAAGCCGTAAATTTCGCCGGGCAGAATGTGCAGGGATAAGTCATCCACAGCCTTTCTTTCGCCGTAGATTTTGGTCAAATGCTCGATTTTCAGCAAGGCTTTTCCCTCCAATAAAATGCAGTCGGTCAATGTGCTGAAGCATTGCTGCTAAATGCTCACCTTGTGTCAGCGTAAAAAACAGCATTGAAAATTATAAAGGGTTTATTCGCTGCCGTCAATGATAAAATAAGAATTTTTCGGCATTTTACATAGGTTTTACGGCAACTTGAGGTAATAGAAGAAATTTTTCACGGAAAACCCTTGACAAAGCGGAAGAGGCATGCTATATTATCCTTGTTAGCACTCGAAGGAACAGAGTGCTAACAGAGAAAAACAAAAGCTCAGCTCTTCCGATAAAAAGGAAGACAGTTCGGACGGAGGCGAAAAGCATGACGCTGGATGACAGAAAGCTGCGGATTTTAGCGGCCATCATTCAGGACTATGTTTTGACCGCCGTTCCCGTAGGCTCGCGCACCATTACGCGCAAGTACGATATGGGAGTTTCTCCTGCCACCATCCGCAATGAAATGAGTGATTTGGAGCTGCTTGGCTATCTGGATCAGCCCCATGTGTCCGCAGGGCGTGTACCCAGCGGCAAGGCGTATCGCCTGTATGTGGATATGCTGATGCAGAATGCAGAACCGAAGCCGCCGATGGATGAAAAGGCACGCAAGTACATCTTGGAGCACGTGCGGCAGCTTGAGGATGTGGTGGAGCGGACAGCAAACGCATTAAGCGAGCTGACGCATTACACCTCCGTCGTCATGATGCCGGGACAGCCGCTGATGCGGATTGCCACCTTGCAATTAGTGCCGATGCCGCGTGGCGCGGCGCTGCTCGTCATCGTGACGGACAGCGGCATTGTGCGGGACACGGTGATTCATGTCAGCAATCAGCTTGACGCGGATGCGCTGTATGCCATCAGCAGGACGCTGACGGAGCGCCTTTCGGGACGCACACTCAAAGAGGTACAGGATATGCTCGCCTCCTACGCCCGCTTTTCCGGAGCGAACGGCGTGGTGCTGGGCGGTGTGGCGGAGCTGGCCGCGCAGATGGAAAAGCAGTCCTCTGTGGATTCCATCGCCGTGGGCGGTGCGCACAACATCCTGAATTATCCGGAATATGCGGATGTGGAAAAGGCGCGGGCGTTCCTGTCCGTCACCGAATCACGGGAGGCCATGCTCCGGCTGATTAAGGAAGTACAAGCTCCCGTATCCGTGCGCATCGGCAGTGAGCTGAATGTGCCGGAGCTGAAGGATTGCAGCCTTGTCACCGCACAATATCAAATTAGTTCCGCACACAAAGGAACGGTGGGCATTATCGGACCTACCAGAATGCCATATGACAAGGTGCTGACAACACTGACAACCGTCGGCAGAACGCTGACTGAATTATTTACGCCGGAGGGAACATAAGGGCTATGGAGGATGAAATGAAGAAAAAGAAGAAGGAAAGGGAAGAGGCAGTAGAAAATCAGCAGCCCGTCGAGCCGGAGGAAGACGAGCAGCAGCCGGAAAACGCCGAGCAGAGCGAGGCGCAGGAAACAGATGCAAATCAGAATGCCGTGACCGATTTGAAGCCTCTCTTGGAGGCCTCCCGCCAGAAGGCGGAAGAATATTTGAATCTGGCGCAGCGCGTGCAGGCAGACTTTGATAATTACCGCCGCCGCAATCAGAATGTCCGTGCTGATGCCTTTGAGGACGGCGCGAAGGAATTTATTAAAACCCTTCTGCCGGTTGTGGATAATTTGGAACGCGCCCTGCAAGCCGAAACAACGGACGAAAACATTCACGCGGGCGTGGAGCTGGTTTACAAGCAGCTTTGCGAAGTGCTGAAGAAGCGCGGCGTGACCGTGATTGACCGCCTCGGCGAAAAGTTTGACCCGAATCTTGAAAATGCCGTTATGCAAGGCACGGAGGACGAGGGCGAGAAGGGCTGCGTCTGCGCAGTGCTTCAAAAGGGCTATAAGCTGGGCGACACCGTTCTTCGCCACGCGATGGTGAAGGTCGTTGCTGAAGGCTAAGCCCTAAACCGACAAACGCTGAAAATGCGGGCAACCGCTTTTCACATAAATCAAGCAAATCACCACTACAAACTGACATACATGGAGGAAACAATTATGAGTAAGATTATCGGTATTGACCTTGGTACCACCAACAGCTGCGTTGCCGTCATGGAGGGCGGCGAACCCGTTGTCATCGCGAACGCCGAGGGCGCTCGTACCACCCCGTCTGTCGTCGCTTTCACCAAGGACGGCGAGCGTCTGGTCGGTCAGATCGCAAAGCGTCAGGCCATCACCAACCCCGACCGCACCATCTCTTCCATCAAGCGTAAGATGGGTACGGCCGAAAAGGTCGCCATCGATGGCAAGCAGTACACCCCGCAGGAAATCAGCGCCATGATTCTTCAGAAGCTGAAGGCGGACGCGGAAGCCTACTTGGGCGAAACCGTCACGCAGGCGGTTATCACCGTCCCTGCTTACTTCTCTGACTCTCAGCGTCAGGCCACCAAGGATGCCGGTCGCATCGCCGGTCTGGAAGTCCTGCGTATCATCAACGAGCCGACTGCCGCTTCTCTGGCCTATGGTCTTGACAAAGACGAAGCTCACAAGATTCTGGTTTACGACCTTGGCGGCGGTACGTTCGATGTGTCCATCCTTGAAATCGGCGACGGCGTATTTGAAGTGTTGGCGACCAACGGCGATACGCATCTGGGCGGCGATGACTTTGATGAGCGCGTCATTAACTACATTGCCGATACCTTCCAGAAGGAAAACGGCATTGACCTGAAGAAAGACCGCATGGCGTATCAACGCTTGAAGGAAGCTGCTGAAAAGGCGAAGATTGAACTGTCCGGCGCTATGAGCAGCAACATCAACCTGCCCTTCATCACCGCCGATGCCACAGGTCCCAAGCACCTCGATATGACCCTGACCCGTGCGAAGTTTGATGAGCTGACGGCTGACTTGGTTGAAAAGACCATCATCCCGATGCAGAACGCTTTGAAGGACGCGGGGCTTACCTGCGACCAGATTGATAAGGTCATCTTGGTCGGCGGCTCGACCCGTATTCCCGCCGTGCAGACCGCTGTGAAGCGCGTGACCGGCAAAGAGCCGTTCAAGGGCATCAACCCCGATGAGTGTGTTGCCATCGGCGCGGCGATTCAGGCCGGTGTCCTGGGCGGCGAAGTCAAGGATGTGCTACTGCTGGATGTTACGCCGCTGTCCTTGGGTCTTGAAACCGAAGGTCACATCTTCACCAAGCTGATTGACCGCAACACCACCATCCCGACC
Source organism: bacterium (assembly GCA_963649405.1). GTDB lineage: Bacteria > Bacillota > Clostridia > Christensenellales > Aristaeellaceae > CAVDRM01. The sequence continues at coordinate 7,144 of CAVJHY010000011.1, read as the reverse complement.
CACAAGTCTCAGGTGTTCTCCACCGCCGCTGACGGTCAGACAACCGTTGAAATTCATGTCCTGCAGGGCGAGCGCCCGATGGCCTATGACAACAAGACCCTTGGTCGCTTCCAGCTCACCGGCATTCCCGCCGCGCCCCGCGGCGTGCCGCAGATTGAGGTCACCTTCAACATCGACCGCAACGGCATCGTGAATGTCTCCGCAAAGGATTTGGGCACCGGCAACGAGCAGAAGATTACCATCACCGCTTCCACCAACATGACCGAAGAGGAAATCAAGCAGCGTGTGAAGGAAGCCGAGCAGTACGCCGAGGCAGACAAGCAGAAGAAGGAAGAAATCGAAACCCTGAACCATGCGGATTCTCTGATTTACGAAATCGAGAAGCAGCTCAAGGATAACGGCGACAAGCTGTCCGAGGAAGACAAGACCACCGTGCAGAGCGAGATTGATGCCTTCAAGAAGGTACGCGAGAGCAACGATCCTGCTCAGATTAAGACCGCGATGGAGAACTTCACCCAGAAGGTGTATGCCGTGTTCGGCAAGCTCTATCAGCAGCAGGGTCAGCAGGCCGGTGCGCAGCCCGATATGGGTGCTCAGCAGCAGGGATCTGAAGCCGGAACGCAGAATGATGACGGCTCCTTCAATGCCGACGGCTCTGTGAAGTAATACTATTTTCCTTACTAAAGCATAAGGCAGCACCGCACAAATGAGGCAGCGTGATAAATAGTGAATTTTGTGTCAGATGCGATTGCAAAAATCGATGGTTTACTGGATGTAAATCGAGATTTTTGCAAGAAGCAGATGCACGGAGGTTGAAAACCTGAAAGGTTTTCAGGTCTGCCAACGGCAGACTGCCGATGCCTCTATCGTAGATTGAGGCGAGGCACCATAAAGGCACATTTTGCGCGTTGCTGAATTGTGCGGTGATGCCATAATATTCAAGGAGCATGGTAGGCAGATCGGAGGCAAAAATTCCGGTCTGCCTCCCGTGTGTCCAAGAGGTGAAATGAACTGTGGCAACGAAACGCGATTATTATGAGGTGATGGGTGTTCCGAAGAACGCCAGCGCCGATGATATCAAGAAAGCCTACCGCAAGCTGGCCAAGGAATGCCATCCCGATTTGCATCCCGATGACAAACAGGCCGAGGAGCGCTTCAAGGAGCTGAACGAGGCCAATGAGGTGCTGTCCGACCCCGAAAAGCGTGCGAAGTACGACCAGTACGGCTTTGACGGTCCGCAGAATCCCTTCGGCGGCGCGGGCGGTCAGGCGGGCGGCTTTGATTTCTCCGGCTTTGGCGGCATGGGCGATATCTTCGACCAGCTCTTTGGCGGTGGCATGGGCGGCTCTTCGACACAGCGCAGGAATGCACCGCGTGCCGGCAACGATTTGCGCTATGAGCTGCGCATTTCGTTTGAAGAGGCCGCGTTCGGCTGCGAGAAGTCCTTCGACTTTAACCGCAACGAAACCTGCGACACCTGCCACGGCACAGGCGCAAAGCCGGGTACGCAGCCCAAGACCTGCCCCACCTGTAAGGGTACGGGTCAGGTGAGGGTACAGGGCGGCTTCATGGTTACTGTGCGCACCTGCTCTACCTGCGGCGGCACGGGCAAGATTGTGAGTGATAAATGCACTTCCTGCGGCGGCGCTGGTGTTGTCCGCAAACACAGGACGGCGACCGTCAAAGTCCCTGCGGGCATTGACAACGGTCAAACCATCGTCATGAACGGGCAGGGCGAGCCGGGTGTCAACGGCGGGCCGAACGGCGATTTGTACATTGTCGTCGGTGTGCGTCCGCACAAGCTGTTTAAGCGGGACGGCGCAAACCTATTCCTTGATATGCCTATTTCCTTTACTCAGGCGGCGCTTGGTGCGGACATTGATGTCCCGACGCTGACAGGACCTATCAAGTACCATATTCCCGAAGGCACGCAGAACGACACGAAATTTCGCATCAAGGGGCAGGGCGTTCCCTATGTGCGCTCCGCCTTAAAGGGCGATTTGATTATGCACGTGCGTGTCGAAGTCCCCAAGCGGCTGAACGAAAAGCAGAAGTCACTCCTGCGTCAGCTTGAGGAATTAAGCAGCGGCAAGGAGTATGAAAGCCGCAAATCCTTTCTGGACAAGATGAAGGAATTGTTTGATAAAAATTAAAGTCACCTATTTCCTGACCGCATGGATTCATGCTATAATAACATGAAGCTATAGGGTCGGGATTTTTTGTTAAAGGGGAGAAACACATGGACAGGACGCTGTACCGCATCGGCATTCATCTGACACCGCGTTTCCGCGTGCATCTGCCGGATGACGGCTTTTTGAATGCGGACACGAGGGCAAATTTAGAAAAAATTCTTTCGGATGGGCGGGTGCGCGGCGGCTGCCTTGCGCTGTTTGATGAAAGCGGAACACGTGCCGTCCTGCCCTTTGGCTGCATCCGCAAGGGGAAAAGGGACGCTGCCGCGAAGGACACATATTTTCGCATAGCCTCCGTTTCCAAAATGGTGACCGCCTACGGCGCTGTCCTGCTTTCGCGGGACGGCCAGCTCGATTTGGATGCGGATGTCGGGCAGTATTTGGGCTTTCCCGTGCGCCATCCGAACTACCCGAACGACATCATCACATCAAGAATGCTCCTGTCGCACACGGCTTCCGTCATCGATGGCGCGTCCTATCTGCGGGCGCTGGAAACAGGTGAGGCGCTGCCGAGCGGCATTTGGGCGGATTGTTTTGCCTCCCGCCGTCCTGATAAACAATGGGAATATTCCAATTTCGGTGCGGGGTTGATGGGCTGCGTGATGGAAAAGGCATCGGGCGAGCCGTTTGATTTACTGATGCTTCGCCTTCTGTTCGCTCCCCTTCACATCCGCGCCAGCTACTATCCGCAGCGCATTGAGGGGACGCTTTCGGACGCTTGGCGGCTGTTCCCGCCCGCAAAACAAGCAAATTTTGATGCCTTAACGCGGCAAAAAAGACCGCTTCCCAACAATGAAATCGATTCGACCCGCGACTATTTATTGGCGCACGGCAGCCTGTGCATCACTGCCGAGGGACTTGCCCGCATCGTGCATCGGATTTCGGAGGACAAGGCTGCTTTTGAACTCATGCGCACGGAGATTGCGCCCTTTGGCGAGCGCGACAAAACGCTCAGCGAGGGCTTGGGAATGTTCATTTATCGGGAGAACGGCTTGACCTTATACGGGCATCAGGGACTGGCCTACGGCGCAGTACACGGCGCATTTACGGACGAGCGCGGACGCGGCTTTGTCCTTTTGACCAGTGCGTGCAGCGAGGAGCGGGAGGGCGTTTTAACGAAAATGAATCGGACGCTGTGCAGTGCCTTGTTTACGGGGGGCGGACCGTGGACATGATTGTGAGCGTCAAGCGGGCGCACGGCGTGGCCAATATTGCCTTTTCCTCCGGTGATACCCTGCGCGTGCCGTCCTCCGTATATAAGGAATTTTGCGTGCGCGAGGGCGAACCGATTGACCACGAGGCGTATGCCATGCTCATCGAAAAATATGCCTATCCTCATGCGATGGAACGTGCCGCCAATCTGCTGGCTGCACGGGATTATTCGGAAAACGAGCTGTGCCGCCGTCTGCTTCGGGCAGCCTATTCGGAGCCCACCGTTGAGCGCGTACTGGAAACCCTGCGCAATCACCGCTTCGTGTCCGATGAGCGCTTTTCTGCCCAGTATGTCGCCCGCAAAGCGTCGACCCGCGGCAAGCGCCGCATTTATCAGGAGCTGCGGCAAAAGGGCGTGAGCGAGGATGTCGCTAAGGAAGCCTTGGAGAGCATTTCCGAGGATGACGAGGACGAAGGTGCCTTTGCTCGTGCCGAAAAGTTTTTCCGCCGCCGTGACGGAAACGACCCGGACGAACGCCGCCGCTGCCTTGGCGCCCTTGTCCGCCAAGGCTATTCCTTCACCACTGCCCGCAACGCCGTTCACCGCGTGACGGAGGCGGAAACAGAAGATGATATAGAAGACGAATAAAAAACTGCCTTTCCAAGTGATTAAAACGCTTGCTCAGGCAGTTTTCTTTTATTGTACGGTCAGCCTTCCGCCATCTGCTGAAGGTGGATGAGGCTCTCATCGTTCAGCTCGCTCATGAGGGCGAAGGCGGCCTTGAGGCACTCATCAGGCGGCAGCTCAAGGCGGTGTGCAAGGAGCAGGGCGAGGTCATCCCGCTGCTTTTCAAGGCGGACAGCCTCCGCCCGTCCCTGTTCGGTCAGGTGGACATCGCTGTACAGCTCCTTCTGCACCAGCCCTTTTTCCTGCAAAACGGTGAGGGAGCGATGCACGGTCGGGCGTTTCACGCCCAAGAGATGCGCCACATCTTTTGAGGCGATTTTTTCATAGGTCTCGGACAGAGCATACACCGCCAGCAGGCAGCGAATCAAGGATGTTGACATGGCTATTCTTTTCCTCCTTGGCGGTCAAATCTTTGCAGTCAAATCGTAAAAAAAGAGGAATGCGGGGCAATTCCCGCATTCCCCGAAAGGGTAATCGGCTTAATGGTGATTACAGCCCTTGCAGTGCGCACAATCGCCGCCGCAAATGTGCTTGCCGTTTTTCTTGCCTTTGACCAAGCTGTAAATGATAGCTCCGACAATCACGAGCAGAATGCCGCCGACGATTGCTGTTGTCATGGCTTATTTCGCCGCCTTCACACCGTTTTCATCATAGGGATTCTTGCGGAAGAGGAAGTAGAGCATCGCAGCCAGCACGATGAAGGTCACAACGACCCACACGCTGAACGTTCCCTCAAACAGCATACCGAACTGATACACCATCAGTGCAATCAGGTAAGCGAAGCCGCACTGATAGCCGATGGCCGCCCAAGTCCACTTCGCATTGTTCATCTCACGCTTGATGGCACCGATAGCCGCAAAGCAGGGTGCGCACAGGAGGTTGAACACGAGGAAGGAGAAGCCGGAGATGGTGGTGAAAGAAGCCGCCAAGTTCGCATAAACGGAAGCATCGCCGCCGCCATAGAGGATACCCAAAGTACCAACGATGTTTTCCTTTGCCACAAGACCGGTGATGGAAGCAACAGCAGCCTGCCAGTTGCCCCAGCCAAGGGGCGTGAAAATCCAAGCGATTGCGCCGCCGATGGCAGCCAAGATGGAATGGTCGATTTCTTCATCAGACAGCATGCGGAAAGAACCGTCCACGAAGCCGAAGTAAGTGGTGAACCAGACAAAGATGGTGGACAGAAGGATGATGGTGCCGGCCTTCTTAATGAAGCTCCAGCCGCGCTCCCACATACTGCGCAGGACATTGCCGACAGTCGGCCAGTGGTAAGCGGGTAGCTCCATGACGAAGGGAGCAGGCTCGCCGGAGAACATCTTGGACTTCTTCAGCATAATTCCGCTGACAATGATGGCAGCCATGCCGATGAAGTAAGCGGAGGTTGAGACCCACGCAGAGCCGCCGAACAGAGCGCCGGCAATCATGGCGATGAAAGGCACCTTCGCGCCGCAGGGGATAAATGTAGTCGTCATGATGGTCATGCGGCGGTCACGCTCGTTTTCGATGGTACGGGAGGCCATAATACCGGGCACGCCGCAGCCGGTGCCAATCAAAATCGGGATAAAGGATTTGCCGGACAGACCGAACTTACGGAACACACGGTCCAGAACGAAGGCGATACGCGCCATATAGCCGCATGCTTCCAAGAAAGCAAGGAGCAGGAACAGAACCAGCATCTGCGGCACGAAGCCCAACACAGCGCCGACACCGGCCACAATACCGTCAAGGATTAAGCCCTTGAGCCATTCCGCGCAGCCGCCATTGTCCAACGCGGTCTCGATGAGCTTCGGAATGCCGGGTACCCACACACCGTAAGCGGTGGTATCGGGAGCGCCGTAGCCTTCCTTATACTCGGTGTTCAGGTACTGCTCGACCGCCTCGGTGAGCTGTGCCTTGGTCGTACCTTCGACATCAGTCACTTCCAGTGTTTCTTCGTCCTCTAACTGATAGGTAACGCTTGCATCTTCGGGAGTCAGCGCAACCAGCTCTTCCAGAGCAGCCTTTGCGCCTTCTTCTGTGTATTCTTCGCTTTCAGCATCCAGCGCGGCGGACATTTCTTCCGTGCCGTATGCACTCATGAAGGCATCAATAATCAGGTCGGAGTCGCCGTAGGTTTCGGCAGCCTCTTCATATTCGCTCGTGCCGTTGCCGAACAGGTGCCAGCCGTCACCAAACAGACCGTCATTCGCCCAGTCCGTTGCCCAAGAGCCGACCGTGACCATGGAAATATAATACACAAGGAACATGACAACGGCGAAAATCGGCAAGCCCAGCCAGCGGTTGGTCACAACGCGGTCAATCTTATCGGACGTAGACAGCTTACCGGCGTTCTTTTTCTTGTAGCAAGCCTTAATGACCTGCGCGATGTACACATAGCGCTCGTTGGTGATGATGGACTCGGCATCGTCATCCAGCTCATCCTCGGCGGCCTTGATGTCGTTTTCGATGTGCTGCATCTTCTCGGCGGGGATGTTGAGCTGCTCCAGCACCTTGCTGTCGCGCTCGAAAATCTTGATGGCGTACCAGCGCTGCTGCTCCTGCGGCAGATTGTGCAGCTCGGCCTCTTCAATGTGCGCAATCGCGTGTTCGACAGGACCGGAGAAGGTGTGCATGGGAACGGTCTTGGCGCTCTTGGAAGCCTCAATCGCGGCTTCGGCAGCCTCCATAATGCCCTCGCCCTTCAGAGCGGAAATTTCCATGACCTTGCAGCCGAGCTGACGGGACAATTCGTCAATGTTAATCTTATCGCCGTTCTTGCGAACAACATCCATCATGTTGACGGCCACGACCACGGGAATGCCCAGCTCGGTGAGCTGTGTGGTCAGGTACAGGTTGCGCTCAAGGTTTGTGCCGTCAATCAGGTTGAGGATGGCATCCGGACGCTCGGTGATGAGGTAGTTACGAGAGACAACCTCCTCCAAGGTGTAGGGGGACAGGGAGTAAATGCCGGGCAAGTCCATGATGACCACATCATCATGCTTCTTGAGACGGCCTTCCTTCTTTTCAACCGTAACGCCGGGCCAGTTGCCCACAAACTGATTCGAGCCGGTCAGTGCATTGAACAGCGTCGTTTTGCCGCAGTTCGGGTTGCCTGCCAGCGCAATTTTGATGG
>CAVJHY010000010.1:18373-22993 GCA_963649405.1 bacterium | reverse complement strand
TGACGGGGAATTGACGATTATTTACGGGGGTTAATTTGCGAGAGGGGAGGCTTTGTGGGACAAAGCCTCCCCTCTCGCGCTCTCCCCTGAAAGCCGATATTTTTGGATTAATGTGTTAGTAGATTTCATTCTAATCATGTTATTTAACTCCTAATCCCTATTTCCTGTTTCCTATTCCCTAATTTCACTCTCCACACTATAAAACTATCCACTACCCACTAATCACTATCCACTCTCTCCACACACATTGCCTTTTCGTTCCATCCATCAACATTGTGAGTTAAAGTTTTCCTTGGATGGGTACGGGAAGGGGTTCCTTTTGAAAAAGGAACCCCTTCCCGCCTTTTATTTTTTGTATGTACACTGTTCCTTTGCCTCGGCAAATGCCTCAGTTCCCGCACTCTATACTAATCTCATTGAAAATTTTGAGCAAATCTTCGATTCGCACGGCTTGTTTTTCTTGGTCGGCTTTGTCCAGCACGGCATGACCTTGGTGCATCATGAGGATACGGTCGCCGTATTCAACGGCATAGCGGAGGTTATGCGTGACCATGATGGCGGTGAGGCTTTTTTCGCGCACGATTTTATCCGTCAGCGTCATGATAACATCAGCGGTTTTGGGGTCAAGGGCGGCGGTATGCTCGTCCAAGATGAGGAAGGAAATGGGGGTCATGGTGGACATGAGAAGGGCGAGCGCCTGCCGTTGACCGCCCGAAAGCGAGCCGACACGGGCGTGCAGCATATCTTCCAAGCCCAGTCCAAGCGGCTGTAAAAACGCCTTGTAATGGTCAATCCTGCGCCTGTCCGTGCCGAGCTGCAGACCGGCATGCTTGCCCTTGAAATCCGCCAAGGAGAGGTTTTCCAAGATGGTCATTTGGCTGCAGGTACCCATCGAGGGATTTTGATAGACGCGGCCAATCTGACGGGCGCGGACAAATTCCTTGTCCTTTTTAATATCCCGCCCGTCCATGAGAATCTGTCCAGCGTCCGGCTCGATGCTGCCGCAGATTAAATTCAGCAGACTCGTTTTGCCGGAGCCGTTGCTGCCGACGACGGACACAAACTGCTTGTCGGGGATGGTCAGCGAAAAGCCGGAAAACAGGCACTGCTCCTGCACCGTGCCGGGATTATAGGTCTTATGAATATCCTTTAATTCAAGCATGCTTTTTCACCCGCCTTTTTTCTCTCCCGCTCAAGGACAAAATAATCAGGAACAGAAGCGCCGTAATCAGTTTCATATCGCTGGCGGGAACGCCCGCACGAATGGCGATGGCGACGCACGCCTTATAGATAATCGAGCCGAAAATGACTGCCGTGGTCGATTTGACAAAGCTGACGCGCTTGAAAAGATTCGTGCCGATGATGACAGAGGCGAGCGCCATCGCAATCGCCCCCGTGCCCATGGAGACCTCAAATGTGTGCTGCTGCTGGCAAAGCACAGCGCCGGAAAGACCGACCATCGCGCCGGACAGCATCAGCCCCATGATTTTGACGCTGCCCTTGTCCCGCGCTAAGGAGGTCACCACCGTGTCGTTATCGCCCACGGCGCGTAAGAGATAACCAGCACGGGTCTTTAAGAATAAATCCAAAAGGAGCTTCACAATCACCACGATGACGAGAACGATCATCAGCACCGTGTACGGCTCTAACCATTCGGGAAAGCTGTCCGTCAGCCGGTTGTTTTCAAAGATGGTGACATATTTCACCTTCTTGGTGCTGAAGAAGGGGACATTTGCCTTGCCGCTCGTGAGTGATCCGGCGGCAATGTGCATATTGACGGCATAGAGCGCGGTCATCATGATGATGCCGGAAAAGAGGTCGCGCACCTTGAGCTTGACATGGATAAGCCCCGTCAACAGTCCCGCCACAGCGCCCGCCGCTGCCGCGCAAACGAGCGCCAGCACAGGGTCACAGCCGTTTGTCACCATCAGCACGGAGATGGCCGCGCCCAACGGGAAAACGCCGTCCACCGACATATCGGGGAAGTCCAGAATGACATAGGTAATCAGGACACCCAGCGCCATGATTGCGTAAATCAGACCCTGCTCCAAGGTGTTGATCAGAATGCTCATTTCATTAACCGTCCTTTAGTAGGTAAAAATTGCATTTTCTTTCAAAGCCAGACTGACTTTGCTTCCAATAATTTTTTGAGTCATGTTCTTGGAAGGGGTGTGGGGAGACCATTCTTTATCGCATAAAGAATGGTCTCCCCACAAGCCTCATTTTCCTCGTAACTTCCGCCCGATGTGCATGGCGTGTTCGGAATAGGAAAGAAGCTGCGGCGCTTCGATGAATTTCTTGGCCATGTCCAGCCATAACGCCTGTTCTTCGGCGGGATAGGATAGAAGCCGGTTTTCGTTGGGGGCTAAGAAGCCCTCCTGCCCGAACAGATGCACCGTTTCCAGCGGAAATTCCTCCATAAAGGGGAGAATTTTGCTCTGGTTGATAAAACAGATGGTGGTGAATGCAGGACCGGAATAGTCGATGCCGTGCAAAACGGACTCCTGCAGCCGCCTTGAAATCGGGCTTTTCAAGTCCTCCGGCAAAAGACCGGGACCGTTTTTCATGTCCTGAATGAAGCCGGAAAAATCCAAAATGAACGAGGTGTACAAAAGCCCGCCGACTTTGAGACACTTGAGCGCCTGTGAAACCGCTGTGCGGCGGTCGCTGAGGTCGGGCAGGTGATACAAAGGTCCCATTAGAAACACATGGTCAAATTCGCCTAAAGAAAGCTCGTCTAAGGTAAGCGCGTTGTGGGCATAGAGGTCAACCGAAACGCCCGCCTCCGCGCATTTTTCCTTGGCTAAGGCGATATTGCCCTCGGATAAATCCACAAGCGTGACCTTGCAGCCCATCTTCGCAAAATGCACGACGTACCGCCCCGGCCCGCCGCCGATGTCCAAAATGCGGTCGCCGGCACGAATGTGCTTTTCCATCATGTAGGTGGTCAACACAAATTCAAAGGGATGCTCCGACAGCCTGTTCCATTCCTTGAGCGCGTTTTCATCATAATAGGTTTTGACCGCATTTAACTGTGTGTCCATTTTTATATTTCTTTCAGACTGATTATTTCCGGGGATGTATGAAGGGGAAATCCCCTTCATACAAAATCCGCAGCGGTGGCGTGTACGCCGCGAGGAGAAAAATCACGAAGAATCGTTTGCGATTCGAGAGGGATTTTTCATTCCTATCAGATTTTCTGACCGTGCGGTTCGTATCCGTTTCAGCCGCACAAGAAAATCTGCAAACCCGCCTTTATTCCGCCATATCGGTGTAACCACGGGTGGCTAATTCTTCAGGCAATTCAATGCCGAGGCCAGCTAAAACTTCGGAATTGATGTACAGAGCGCTGTCACGGATGGTTTCATAGGGGATGCTCTCGGCGCTCTCGCCGTTCAGGATGCGGGCAGCCATTTCGCCGGTCTGCTTGCCCAGCGCCACATAATCCAAGCCCTCGGCAGCGGCGCAGCCCAGCGTCACCTGCTCGACCTCACTGCCGAAGACAGGCTTGCCCGCCTGTTCAGCAGCCGCCAGCACCACGGACAGGTAGCTGACCACCGTGTTGTCGGTGAGCATACTCAGGCAATCCACCTGCGGCAGCAGCGCCTGCACCGCCTGAGAAACCTCCGCGCCGGAGGTCACGGTCGCGCTGACGATTTCAAAGCCGTATTCGCCCGCCATCTCTTCATAGAGCGCCGCCTGCACCTCGCTGTTGGTCTCGGAGGTCGTGTAGAGAAGACCGACAGTCTTCGCATCGGGCAGGAGGGAGCGAATCATGGAAAGCTGGTTTTTGATGGGCAGCAGATCGCTCGTGCCGGTCACAAGACCGATGGGCGTGCCGTCATCGTTCGCCAAGCCCGCCTCAATGGGCGCGGAAACGGCGGTGTACACCACGGGAATGTCCGCCTTGGCGGAGAGAACGGCGTTGTAGGCCGTCTGCGCACTGGGCGTTGCGATGGCGCAAATCAGGTCAACATTCTGGGAAACAAAGGACTGCGCAATCTGCGTGGCTGTGCCGCTGTCGGCCTGAGAGTTGGAATAAAGAACGGTCAGATTTTCGCCTTCCACAAAGCCGGCTTCGGCCAAGCCCTGCAAAAAGCCCTCCCGACAGTTGTCCAAGGAGGCGTGTTCGGCAAACTGGGAAATGCCGATGGTCACATTTTCCGCCATCGCGGTCGTTAAGGTCAGCATCATGGTCAGGGACAGGACGAGTGCAAGCAGCTTCTTCATTTCGGTTTCCTCCTTCAAGTGTTCCTTATTTGGAATATTCTTGATGGCAATACTATTTTTCGATGGTTGAAGAGGAAAAATAGTATCGATGTGAGGGGGCTTTCGCAAATAAAAACGCCCCAAGCAAATGCTTGAGGCGGAATATCCGCGGTGCCACTCAATTTCGGCTTTGAAAAAGCCCTCTTTCTCCATGTGCCATCACACACGCTGCCATGATAACGGGTGCAGTTCCCGTCACTCCCTACTGAAATTTCAAGAGTACCCTCGAAAGTCCATTCAGCAAGCGCCTCTGCACCGCGATTCCACCGGCCGCGATTCTCTACGCCAGACGCCATCCTGCTTACTTCTCTTTCTCACAGGTTTGGTATGTGCGTATGATACAGCGTTCGG
>CAVJHY010000010.1:0-18363 GCA_963649405.1 bacterium | reverse complement strand
GTTCGGACGGGTTTGTCAACCATGAATTTTGTTTTTCTCTTGTACTGCCGAAAAGAAACATAGAAAAAATGGCAATTTATTTATCAAAAAGCGGAGCTTTCTATTTGACATCGGCAGGGGAGATAATTATAATAAGTCTTGGGTTACTTCTGCGAAAGAAGAGGGGTGTTGGCATGAGCGAGCCGATGGAAAAGTCCGAGGAATTTGCGCTGTCCAACAGTCAGATGAACATCTGGAGGCTGGAAAATGCCTTTCCGGATACGCCGCAAAACAACATCTGCTGCGCGTTGGAGGTCACGGGTCAGGTCGATTTGGCAATGCTTAAAAAGGCTGCCGAGAGCGTCCTGCGCCGCGTGCCTGCTTTGCGCACCCGCATTCATATAAAGGACGGCGAGCCGAGGCAGTACCTTGTGCCGGATTTCGAGCCGCAGCTTTCCGAATATGACTTTTCCAAGAGCAGCTTCGGCGCGAAGACTTGGCTTCAGGCGGTCGCGTCCACGCCCATGCGGGTGACGGACGGGGCGCTCTATTCCTGCGCGGTTTATCGTGTGTCTCCGCGTGCTGGCGGGGTGATGCTGTGTATGCATCACCTGATTTCGGATGCGTGGGGGCAGGGGCTTTTGCTCCAAGCGATGGTCGAGGCTTATTTGCGCCTTTTGCGCGGAGAAGCACTCTCGGAAGAAGCCTTCCCTGATTACGAAGCCCATGTCATGGATGAAAAAGCCTATCTCGCCTCCGAAAAGCATCAAGCGGATGCTGATTTCTTTCAAGGAAAACTCTCTGCCCATCAGCCGAGCGGCGAAAAGTGTCCCTGCTTCAGCCCTGCGGGAGAACGGGCTTCCTTCCGTCTGCCGCGAATGCTGGCGCGGCTTTCGGATGTGTTCTGCGCGAAAAACCGCGTGTCGCCCTTCCTTTTGTTCCTGTCCGCGCTGCTGATTTATGAAAAGCGCGTGCAGGGCGAGGAAAAGCCGTGTATCGGTGTGCCTGTGCTGGGTCGCCGCACGATGCAGGATAAGAAAACGCCCGGTATGTTCGTACAAACCCTGCCGATGTCTTCCGATGTCCCGCTTGATATGCCCTTTTCTCGCTTTATTGAAACGCTCAATGAGCAGTGGTATGAGCTGCTTCGGCATGAGCGGCTGCCGTTTTCGGACATTGAGCAAATGACGGGCGGCACTCCGCTGTTTGATACGGTTTTGTCCTTTCAGGCGGGTGTAACGACGGCGGCGGGCGATATGAACGCCTCCTTTAACGGACGCTGGTATTACAGCGGGTGTCAGACGGAAAAGCTCTGCCTGCATCTGTCCTCGGACGGCGAACAGCTCACCTTGGATGTGGACTATTTAACCCAGCTTTATGAAAAGGCGGAGGCGGAAAAATTTGCCCGCTCCCTCTTTACCATTTTAACCGCCGCCCTGGAAGCGCCGGAAACGCCTTTGGGGGCGCTTCGGCTCATGGACGCGCAAGAGGTGGACGGCACGCTGACGCTTTCGGGCGGTCAGGCTGCCGAGGGCAGTGTGCGCGAATTGCTTTTGCAGACGGCGCTGCGCTATCCAAGGCGCGTGGCGGTCATTGATAGAGGCGAACGCACGACCTATGAAACGCTGCTCAAAGAGGCGGAGGAGCTTTCTAAAGCTTTCAGCGCGGGCGATGTGCTGTCCATTGAGGAAAAGCGCGGGAAAGCGCTGTTGGCGGCGATGTGTGCCGCGCTGCTGGCGGGTGTTCCGTTCATGCTGCCCGACGTGCATCAGCCAGCTGCCCGCCTTCAAAAAATCCGCGAAAGCGCGGGCATAACAATCATTTTTGCGGACGGTGCCATGAAGCGGCTGCGTCCGGCGGAAGCGGTTAAAAATAAGCAGCCCGCGTATTTTGTGGCGACCTCCGGCTCCACCGGCGAGCCGAAATTAGTGGCTGTCGGCGAAAAGGCGCTGTTTAATTTTGCCGTGCAGATGGCGCCGTTTTACGGGCGCAGTGCCGTTCTGTCCCTGTGCAATGCGGCGTTTGATGCCTTCCTCATCGAAAGCGCCGCGGCGCTGCTCAATGTCCGCACCATCGTCATCGCCTCCGAAGAGGAAATGAACGACCCCGATGCGCTGGCTGCGCTCATGCGCTCCTATGACGCGGGCTTTTTGTCCATGACCCCCTCCCGCATGACGGCGTATCTGGAAAGCGAACGTTTTCAAAAAGCCCTGTATCATGCGGAAAGTCTGGTCTTTGGCGGCGAACGCTTCCCGCAAGCGCTGCTGAATCGCTTAAAGGCGCTCACCAATGCGCGGATTTATAACCAGTACGGACCGACCGAGGCTGCCGTCTGCGTCAGTGCGAAAATGCTCAATGATGCGGACGAAATCACCTGCGGCACGGCGCTGGCGGGCTGCCGCATTTATGTATTGGATGATGCCCTGCGTCCCGTGCCGACGGGCACTGTGGGCGAAATCTGCATTGCGGGCGCTTGCCTGTCCTTGGGCTATTGGGGCGATACGAAACGGACGGACGCGGCGTTTGTCTCCGCGCCGTTTGAGGAAAGGCTTTACAAAACAGGCGACTTGGGGCGCATCAGCAAGCGCGGCGAACTGATTTGCTTGGGGCGGCGGGACGGTCAAATCAAGCTGAACGGCCGCCGTGTGGAAACGGGTGAAATCGAAGCGGCGCTGAAGGCGCAGGAGCTTGTCCGCGATGCCTGTGTTGTGATGGGCGAAAACGGGCTGGTTGCGTATATCGCCGCCCAGGGAAAGATAGACGAGACCCATTTACGGGCGCGGCTGCTCAATCTCCTGCCCGCCTACATGGCGCCGAAGCACTTTATGTTCCTTTCCGCTTTGCCCATGACCCCAAACGGCAAGGTGGACAGAAACGCCCTCCCACAGCCGGAGAACGGCGCAGGGGAACAGGCAAGTAATGATGCGGAGCAAGCCGTTTTAACGATTTTCAGGGAAACCCTGCATCATGATACCCTCGGCGTAACGGACGATTATTTCAAGGCGGGCGGGGATTCTTTAAGCGCCCTGAAAACGCTGGCACGGCTTCGGGAAACGCTGGGCATGGATTTGCCCGTGGCGGCGCTGCATGAATATAAAACGGCGCGGGAGCTGGCGGCGCTGCTGCGAAAGAGCGAAAAAGCGCCGGAGAAATCTCCGAATCAGTCAGAACTTAATGCATTGGAACAGGATGAATATTCGCTGTCTCCGGCGCAGGAGAGCTTTTATGCGCTGATGCTGATGGACGGCGGGGTCACTTATAATATGCCCGGCGCGTTCAAGGTGCAGGGGCGGCTTGATGCGGTCAAATTGGAAAAGGCGTTCAATGATTTGCTTGCCCTGGACGAGCAGCTCCGCGTGTCCTTTGTCCGGCGGGACGGGCAGGTGCTGGCGAAGTACGGCAATCAAGTGCATTTTTCGCTTGAACAGGTCGAAGGAAACACTTGGGAGGATGCCTTCCGTGCCTTTGTCCGTCCCTTTGATTTGAGCGTTTCTCCCTTGCTCCGTGCGGCGCTTTATGAGGATAAAGATGGCGAACAGACCCTGTTTGCGGATATGCCGCATGTGGTGTCGGACGGCATCAGCGGGGCGCTGCTGGCGCGGCGGCTGGATGCGCTCTATCGGGGTGAGACAATTTCCATGCCCGCCCTTCGCTACCGTGATTATGCTTTGCAGTCCGCAAAACGGGCAGCGGATGACCGGACGCTTGCCTTCTGGCGCGGTCAGCTTGAAAACTATCAGCGTGCGCCGGAATTTCCCTTGGATTACCACGCGGAGGGCGTTTCCGTCTGCGGAGTATGCAAGAGCATGCTTTCCAAGGACATCTCCGACAAAACGGAGGCTTTGGCGCGGTCGCTGGAGGTCACGCCCTATGCCGTGCTTTGCGCCGCGTTTTTGCTGGTTTCAGCGCGGATTCGCGGGACGGACAGCCTGTGCATCGGTACGCCCATGGTCGGACGCAGCGGGGAATGGCTGGATGTATCCGGTCCGTTCGTGCGTACCCTGCCGCTGATGCTAAAAACGGAAAGCACCTTTGCGGATACCGTGCGCGGGGTGTTTACAGCGGCGCTCGGCGCTCTTGACCATATGGACATTCGTCCGGCGGAGCTGATGCGCTTGTCCGGTCAAAGGAGCGGCGAGGCGCTCTATGACACGCTGTTTTCCTTCCTGCCCGCTTCGCCGGAGCATTTTGAGGTGGGCGGCGTTCACCTTGAACGGCGCAGCTTTGTCTATGGCGCGGTGAAGGCGCTGCTTTCCTTGGAGACCGTGCGCGAGGACGAGGGCTATCGGCTGGAGCTTTCCTTTGATGCCGCCCGCCTTGCCCATACAACGGCGGAATTTGTCATGCGGGCAGTGACAGCCCTCCTTGAAAACGGGCTTTCCGCACCCGAACAAACGCTCACCATGCGCTCTATGCTTCCCGTCGCGGACAGGGTGCGCCTCTTTGACAGACCGCGCAGACGGTCAACGCCCATTGACAGGGCAACGCTTTTTGAGCGGATCGAAGAGGCTGCTTTGCTCATGCCCGGGCGCGTGGCTGTGGTCAACAACCGCGGGACGCTCACCTATCAGGCACTCATCCATAAGGCGCGGTCGTTCGGTGCATACCTCATCGAAAAGGGCGTGCAGTCGGGCGAAAGCGTGGGTGTGCTGCTCCATCGCGGCTTGGATTTGCTGCCTGCGCTGCTGGGCATTTGGGCGGCAGGCTGCGCGTATCTCCCCTTAGACATTTCCTTCCCGCCGTCCAGAATGCGCCTGATGCTGGAAACAACCAACACGCGCTTTGCAGTGACGGACGAGGCGGGGCTTTTGCCCGAAGGAACAGGCGCGGAAGAGCTGTTGCTCAGCTTTGATACGCCCGAAATGCTCCTGCCGCCGCCGGAAGCGGACGCGCCTGCCTATATTCTGTTCACCTCCGGCTCCACGGGAGCGCCGAAGGGCGTGGTCATCCCGCACGCCGCTTTGTCGAACTTGGCGGCGGAGGCGGAGGGCTTATTGGCGGATTGCGGCACGGTGCTGTGCGCAACCTCGGATGTGTTCGATGTGTTCGTCACCGAGACATGGCTGCCGCTCATTTTGGGGCGCACGGTGGTTATGGCGGACGACCAGCAGATGCTGATGCCCATCCGCTTGGCGGGCGTGATTGATGCCTTCAAGGTCGATTTAATCCAAATGACCCCCTCCCGTATGCGCTTGGGGCTGACGAGTCATGCCTTCCGCGGCAGTCTTCGGAATGTCCGCCGCATCCTGCTTATCGGTGAAGAATTAACACTTTCCCTGAAGAATGCGATTCAGGCGGAAACCAAGGCGCGAATCATCAACCAGTACGGTCCGACCGAGGCGACTGTGCTTTGCTCTTGGGTGGATGTGACGAGCGAGAGCCGAAGAATCACCATCGGGCGGCCTGCAGCCAACTGCCGCTTCTATGCCCTCAATGCGCAGGGCGAACAGGTGCTGCCATTGGCGGAGGGCGAGCTTTATATCGCCGGTCAGTGTTTGGCGCTGGGCTATGCGGGCAGGGAGGACTTGACGAACGCCGCCTTTGTGCCTGACCCCTTCAAGACGGGCGAAAAAATGTACAGGACGGGCGACCTTGTGCGCCTGCTCCCCAACGGTGAATGGGCGTTTGCCGGGCGGCGCGACGGGCAGATTAAGTTAGACGGTCACAGAATTGAATTAAGCGAATTGGAGAGCGCGGCGCTGGAAAGCGGCTGCGCTCAGGAGGCGGCAGCCGCCGCCGTCCGCAGGGACGGAGAAATACAGGCGCTCCGCCTGTTTGTCGTCCCCTCCGAGCATTACGACCAAACTCTGCTCATGGCGGAAATGAGAAAGCGGCTTCCTGCCTATATGCTCCCTGCGCGGATTGACACGCTTTCCGAAATCCCGCGCTTGGCAAGCGGCAAGACGGACAGGCGGACGCTGGAAAATCTGCCGTTTGAGAAAATGAAACCCGCCGCTGTGCAAGGCGGAACGGATGACTGGATGTCGGCTTTGTGGCGGCGCACACTGCGGCTTTCTGCCATCGGCGATGACGATGACTTCTTTGCCTTGGGCGGCACATCCTTGACGGCGCTGATGGTGCTGAGCGAGTACATCGAAAAGGGCAAGCGCATGACGCCGGATGAATTTTACCGCTCTCCCACCTTACGCGCCCAGCGCGTCCTTTTGTCCGGCGGCACAACTGCCAAGCAGAGCGCCGGAAAAGCGCCGGAAGGAAACGGGGCGACGCTCCCTCGCTTTGCCCCCGAAAAGCGGCTTATGCATTCGCCTCGCGGCGATATTTTGCTGACCGGTGCCAGCGGCTTTTTGGGCGCTCATGTTCTCAAGGAAATGCTGACGGCGGGCAGCTTCATCGTGTGCCTGACGCGGGATGAAGAAAGGCTGAAAAGCGCCATCCATGCCTATTTCGGCGACAGGCTCATGGGCTTCAAGATTGTGAAGGGCGATGTCACCAAGCCGCGCTTCGGACTGCCGTTCCGCGAATATGCCGACCTTGCTTTAAGAACGGGGCTGGTCATTCACTGCGCGGCGGATGTCCGCCACTACGCCGTGAGCGATGCCATTCAGAACACGAATGTGCAGGGAACGCGGCACGTGATTGACTTTTGCTTGGATGCGGAGGCGACGCTCTGCCATGTGTCCACCATCAGCATTGCGGGGACACATGCGCCCAAGCCCTTCTGCCTGACCGAGCGCGATGTGTTTGCCGGACAGAACGCCTTGGACAATGCCTATCTTGCGTCCAAGCTCTATGCGGAGACCGCCGTGCTTTCGGCGATGGAAAAGCAGGGCTTGGATGCCCAGATTCTGCGCGTCGGCCGCCTGTGCGGGCGTGCGGAGGACGGGCAATTCCAGCTGAATGCGGGAACGAATATGTTCTGCCGCCTCCTGCGCGGGCTGCACGAGGTCGGTTTCGTGCCGGAGAGCAGGCTGGGAGAGAAATTTGAATTAACGCCCGTGGATGCCTGCGCCCGCGCCATCAGGACGCTGCTCAAGGAAGACGGCGCTGTTTACCATGTCGCCTCCCCGAAGAGCTATTCCTTGGGCGAGCTGGCGAATGCGATGGGCATTCTGTCCGTTTCGGACAGCACCTTTACCCAGCGGCTTCGAGAAAAAATGCTTGCGTCCAGCTCCCCCTATTTGCCCACCTTGGCGGTCTTCTCGTCCGCCGGAACAGAGCAAAATGTGACAACCGATATGGAGATGACCTTGGACACCCTGCGGGCAGCCGGCTTTATCTGGCCTGAGCCGCCGCTGGACAGGCTGATCGGCGGGATGAAGGAGGAATAGAGGAATGTACCCGATTGCGGAATTTTACATCATGCTGGCGGACATTGTGCTGATTCTTGTGTTCCTTCTTTGGAGCAGGCTGCACGGGAAGAAAAAGCCGCTGGACAATCTGTTCATGATGCTCTCTTTGTCGCTTGTCATCTGGCAGGGAGCCATCATTGCCATGCGGCTGGTTGACCCGAATGACGAGCAGGCGCTGTTCATTTGCGATGCCGTGTCTAATGTAGGGCTTGCGAACTTGACCCCCATCACCCTGCTGATTGCACTGGCATTTTCCAAGCGCATATGCGACAAAAAGGTATTTTTTTTACTTATTCCCTCCTGCGTGACCATTGCGATGGTGTTCACCAACCCCTTGCATCACCTGTATTACAGGGTCTTTTCCGTCGATTCCTCCAAGCTCCGATTCGGTCCGTACTTTTATGTGCAGGGCATTTACGGGTATCTTTGCCTTTTGGCGGCGCTCTATGTCATCATCAGCTACGGCGTGAAGAGCCATTCGCGGACATGTGCGCGGCAGTCCGCGCTGTTTGCCGTGAGCATTGTCGTGCCGATGGTGGTCAACTGCTTGGCAACCTTCGCCGTTGTTCCGCTGTCCATTGCCGCAACGCCCTTGGCTTTTACGGTGACGGTGCTTTGCTATGCGGCGGCGATTTACTGGCTGGGCTTCTTAAACCTTGCGCCGATGGCCTTGCAGCGCATTGCGGACGGTCTTTCCGATGCCTATGTGGTGCTGGATGACGAATACTGCGTGTATAGCTGCAACAAGAATTTTTCCGAGACCTTCGCCCAGCGCTGCTGTCTTGTGCAGGGACGCTCCCTGAGTGAGGCGTGTCAGCGCGTGCAGGACGATGGACGCACCTTTTTGTACAGCCTGAAAAGCTCCGTGGAATCGGCGGGCAAATCCCGCAGTGCCATTTCCTATGAGCAGACCTTCCTGCAAAACGGGCGCAGACGCTATTATGTGGTGGAAATCACGCCCCTTCTGAACGGCGTGGAGCTGCGCGGGTATCTGGCGATGTTCCGCGATGTCACCCGCCTTCGGGAATCCATGAAGAGCGAGCAGGAAAGCCTCTCCCGCTCGATGGAGCGCGAACGCTTGGCGTCTTTGGGGCAGATGATCGGCGGCATTGCGCACAACCTGAAAACGCCGATTATGTCCATCTCCGGCAGCGTGAATATGCTGAGCAAGCTCACGGAGGAATATCAAAAGAGCATCGGCGACAGCGAGGTCACGGAGGAAGACCATCAGGCAATCAGCGAAGAAATGATGGACTGGCAGGAGAAAATTCGGAGCTGCTGCGCCTATATGTCCGATATTATCACCACCGTGAAGGGCTTGGCAGCCAACATGAACACCACCGACACGGGCGAATTTACCGTGGATGAATTGATGAAGCGGGTCGAGCTTTTGCTTCAGCACGAATTAAAGCGCAGCAAGTGCAAGATGACGTTCGTCAATGACCTGCAGCCCTCGGACAAAATCACCGGCGATATTAACAATTTGGTGCAGGTGGTCAGCAATTTGGTGGGCAATGCCATCGATGCCATGCCGCAGGGCGGCGACATCATCGCGCACGCCTTTATCCGCGATAAAAACATCTGCCTTTCAGTGACCGACCAAGGCACGGGCATTCCTCCGCACATTCAGGAAAAGCTGTTCAAGGAAATGTTCACCTCCAAGGGCGTGAAGGGCACGGGCTTGGGGCTGTATATGTCCTCGGCGCTGATGCGCGGCAAATTCGGCGGAACGCTCAAATTAGAGGAGACCTCCGTCCGCGGCTCGACCTTCTGCTTAACCATACCGCTGCCGGACGAGGCCGAGGAGGGAAAGAGCCATGCGTAAAAACCGTGCGGGTTTGCAGAAAAACGGAATGCGCATGATGGTGCTGGACGATGATGTGAACATCACCCCCGCGCTTCAGGCGTACTTTGAAGCCTCCGGCTATCTGGTCGATACGGAGCATGACCCCGTTACCGCCCTTCAAAAGATGCGGGAAACGCATTATGACATCCTGCTGCTGGACTTTTTGATGGAGCCGCTCTGCGGCGATGAGGTTGTCACCCGTCTGCGTGCGTTTGATCAGGAGATTTATATCATCCTCCTGACCGGTCATATGGAGCTGGCACCGCCCCTAAACACCCTGCGCCAGCTTGATATTCAGGGCTATTACGAAAAGTCGGACAGGTTTGACCAGCTTGAGCTGTTAGTGGAATCGTGCGTCAAGTCCATCCGGCAGATGCGCATTATCCGCGAGTATCGGGACGGTCTCATGAAGATTTTGGAGGCCAGTCCCAAGCTCAACCGCCTGATGCCCTTAAAGGACATTATGACGCTTGCTTTGGAGAGCGCCAAGGCCGTGTCCGGCGCTTCGGGTGCGCTGATTTTCCTCAGAGAATCCGAGCAGTCGAACGGGCATTATCTGGGCATCGGTCCGTATGATATGACGCGGGAGCAGTTTGAGGAGGGCGTGCGTCCCCTGCTTCGGGAGGCCGCGCACCGCTCGGCGGAGACAGGTGCTGTCCAGCGCGAGCAGGGCTTTTTAATCGCCCCCTTGAAGGCACAAAAGGACGATACGGCCGCTTTCGGCTTCTTGGTCATTGATGCCCTGGGCGTGAAGGACGAGGATGTTTCAAGGCTTTTGGGCATTTTGGCGCAGCAGACCTCCGCAGCCATCCTAAACGCCTCCTTGCACGAAGACCTTCTGCGTAAGAACGAGCAGCTCCTTGCGGCGAACGACAGGCTCAATCGGAGCTACATGGAGACCATTGAGGCGCTGCGTCTCTTGGTCGATGCCAAGGACATTTACACCAGAGGTCATTCCGACCGCGTGGCGTATTACGCCGTCTGCCTTGCGAAGGCGGCGGGGCTGAACGAGCGCGAGGTGGAAAGGGTGCGCGTGAGTGCGCTCTTCCATGATGTCGGCAAGGTCGGCGTGCCGGACGCGGTGCTGCTCAAAAACGGAAGACTGACGGACGAGGAATTTGCCGCCATGCGTCAGCATCCGCTGATTGGCGAAAAAATCATCTCCAAGCTCACGCTCTTTGGCGATGTCAGCGAGCTTGTGGCGGCGCACCATGAACGCATAGACGGGCGCGGCTACCCGCACCGTCTGAAGGGCGAACAAATCCCCCGAGAAGCGCGGATGCTGGCTTTGGCAGATGCCTTTGATGCCATGACCAGCGATAGGAGCTATCGCCCCAAAATGTCCTTGGAGGAAGCCATCGGGGAGCTGAAGGCAGGACGCGGGACGCAGTTTGACGCAGAGCTTGCCGATTTATTCATCCATTTGGTCAGTGAGCGCCATCAGGAAATGCAGGAGCAGCTTCGCTGGACATATACGGACACAGACGGAAAGGAGTCAGCAACATGACAGCCAATCGCCATTATCCGTTATATCAGGTAAACAGATACGAAACCTTCTTTGACCTTCTGAACGGCATTGCCGAGCAATACGGCACACGCGAAGCCATCGTGACCTATACAAACGAGGGCGAAAGGCAGGCGCATTCCTTCCTCCGGCTTCGGCAGGATGCCTTGGCCTTTGCCGCCGCACTCAAGGCGATGGACTTGGATGGACAGCATACGGCCATTGCGGGCGGCAATTCCTACCGCTATCTGGTTGCCATGCTGGGCGTGGTGCTGGCGGGCGGTGTCAGCGTGACCTTGGACACGGAGCATACCGAGGATGCCATTCAGCGGATGCTCCTTCGCGCCGAGGTGACAGCCGTCATCTGCGATGAGCCGCTGCTGCCGCTCTTTGAGCCGCTGCGCAAGCGCTTTCTTTCCACCGTCATCTCCATGACAGGCGAGGGCGGCGATGCGGATTTTGACGGGCTTTTGAGCGCCGGCACCATGCGCCTGAAGATGCTGCCCACGAGCAGCCAAGCGGCGGACGAGGGGGACAGGCTCTCCATGATTGTCTTCACCTCCGGCACAACGAGCGAGCAAAAGCCCGTCATGCTCAGCCAGAAAAACCTCCTCACCAATGCCTGCGGCGCGGCGGCGATGGTTTTTGTCGGCGAGCGCGTGTTTACGCCGCTGCCCATGTACCACACCTACGGTCTCACCTGCGGGGTGCTGGGGCATATCTCCCAAGGCCGCACGGTCGGGCTGACCTATTCGCTGAAATATCTGCTGCGCGATTTGAAGCTTTTTAGTCCCCACGCGCTGACCGCCGTGCCGCTGGTCGCCGAGACACTGTATATGCGGACACGCGCCCTGCTCAAGAAAACGGGCAATTCAGAAAAGGCGGAGGCGTATTTTGCCGCGCACGCCCTGCGCCGCAGCCTTGCCATGCCGAGCTTTCTGAAGGCGGCAAGGGATGAAATCATGGGCGAAAACCTGTCCTTGGCGTCCTGCGGCGGCGCACACTTAAACGGGCGCGTCCTGCGCGATATGGATGCCTTGGGCGTGCAGATTTTGGAGGGCTACGGCATCACCGAATGCGGACCGATGGTCACTTGCAACCGCAATCAGGCGCAGCGGATGGATTCGGCAGGGCTGCCGCTCCCCGATACGGAAATCGGCTTTGAGGACGGCGAAATCCTGGTGCGCGGCTTGGGCGTGTCCGCCGGTTACTATCAGGACGAGGACTTGACGCGGCAGGAGTTTACGGACGGCTGGTTTCATACCGGCGACCTTGGGCACATGGACGCGGACGGCTACCTTTTCATCATGGGCCGAAAGAAGAATTTAATCGTTTTCAAGAACGGCAAGAAGGTCATGCCGGAGGAAATCGAGCAATACGTCTCCGGCATTCCGCTGGTCATGGAGACCGTAGCCTACGGCGTACACGCGGGCGAATCGGACGATGATGTCCAGCTTGCCCTTCAGGTGTACCCGAATCCGGAGCTTACCGCCGGCATGAGCGCCTACGAAATCATGCGCACCTTGGAGGACGAAATTCAGAAGGTCAACAGCACCCTCCCGTCCTATAAGCAAATCCAGATGATTAAGGTGCGCGACATCCCCTTTGAAAAAACCGCCTCGAAGAAGATTAAGCGAAATGTGACCTGAGGCGATAGCGCCGTTTCAAACGCCCCGCGTTTGTCGCTTCGATTTTTCACGGCTTTTGTCTTGCCAATGCGGCCGATTTGCCCGTCCCGCATGAATTTTCGGCGGCGCCGCTGACCTTTTGCAATGACTTCTTACACGATTTCAGGCAGTCCTGCCGAAATTGCCGCCCCTTTAATGTCAAGCTTTAATGGAGTAGAGAGGAGAAACCACCATGCTGAATACCATCCGCAGCATTGTCTATGAGGTGACGGGCATTTCCGACCTCACCGAAGACACCGATTTTGTGAAAGACTTGGGACTCAATTCCTTGGATGTCGTCAGCATTGTCGGCGCATTCGAGGATAAGTACGGCATCGAAGTCCCCGTCCGCGAGCTGTGGCAGCTCCACACCGTCCGCGATGTGATGGATTATATGGCAAAAAAGAATATCGGAACTGAGCAATAAAAATAGCTCTGTGGCAGCACTGGCAAATAGCGCGGCGCTGTTTTCGTCTTTCCCCATAAAAAATTTTCAAAACTTTTTTAATTTTGTGGCTTTGAGGACTGTAAAGCGGGAACGGAATGTTGTATAATGGAAGCCGAGATTGATGAAAGAGAGGATGATGCGGCTTATGTCAACACTTTGGGATGACATTCAGCTTTTTGTGTGGAACATCATCCATCGACCCAGCCTTGTGGACTGGCTGGACATTTTGATTGTGGCCTTCATTTTATACGAGCTGGTCATGCTGACCCGCCAAACCCGCGCTATTCAGGTTTTGAAGGGGCTTTTTATCCTCATTGTCGCAAGCTATCTGTCCAGCCTTGTCGGGATGACCGCGCTGAACTGGCTGCTTCGAACGGTGCTGAACAGCGGTGCCATTGTGTTGGTGATTTTGTTCCAGCCGGAGTTGCGCCGCGCATTGGAACAGCTCGGCTTAGGGACGCGGCTTGACCGTCTGCGCGACAAAAAGAGCGAGAATGCGCGTATTGTGGACGAAATCACCCAGTGCTGTCTGCGCCTGTCTAAACGTCGCGTGGGTGCGTTGATTGTGTTTGAGCAAAAAAGCGGTCTCAAGGATGTCATTGAGACCGGCACACAGGTGGATTCTCTCATTTCCGCGCCACTTTTGGAAAATATTTTCGAGCCGAACACGCCGCTTCATGACGGCGCGGTCATCATCCGCGGGCAGCGCGTGGTGGCAGCAGCGTGCGTGCTGACTTTAAGCGAATCCAACGCTCTTTCCCGCGATTTGGGTACTCGTCACCGCGCAGCACTAGGCATCAGCGAAATGAGCGATGCCATTGCCCTGATTGTTTCCGAGGAAACGGGCATCATTTCTATGACGAGAAACGGCCGCATGACGCGCCATTTGGACGCGGAGGCGCTTCAGCGCGAATTGACGAATCTTTATGCCGACAAGCCGTCTCCCCTGCGTACAGCGGCGAAGTCCGTCTTCAAAAGGAGGGAAAAGTCCGATGTCTGAACATGAAAACAAACAGGACATGGAAAAAAAGCCCTCCCGCCTTGCCAGCATCGGGGAATTGTTCAAGCATTTGGGGCTGATGCTCCTGCATAACTGGGCATGGAAATTGCTGTGCTTGTTCTTGGCCGTCTGTCTCTGGGGCGGGCTGATTATGCAGGACAATACCTTGGTGCGCTCCAAGACCATTTCGGATGTCACCATCAGCGTCGTCAATGCGGATGTTTTGCAGCGCAGCGGCTTTGTGGTGGTCTCCGGTTTGGAAAAGGAAAGCCTGGCCAATGTGCGCATCAATGTGGATGTACCGCAGAAATATTATAATCAGGTTACGGCGGCAAACTATAACATCCGCGTCGATTTGAGCAAAATCAAGGCTGCCGGTGAGCAGACGCTGAATGTCATCACCACATCCAGCACCACTTATGGCACGGTCACAAGCCTTTCCGTCTCGCAGATTACCGTGATGGTGGAAGAGTATGTCGTGCGCTCTCGCATTCCCGTGCGCGTGGAAATGACAGGCGATTTGCCGGAAAACCTTTATGGCGATACGCCATCGGCTGACCCGACCTATGTGTCCATCGCTGGACCGAAATCCAAGATTGAAACTGTCGTGCGCTGCAAGGCGCTCTATGATGTAACCGATTTGACCTTTGAAGTGGGAACGGAGCGCACGGCGGTGTCCTTCGTGTTGTGTGACCGCGCCGATGAGCCGATTGACATGGATGGCATCACCGTCAGCACCACCGCCGGTAATATTCTGCTTGATACCATCACGGTGGAACAGACCTTTTATCCCCTCTACACTCTGCCTGTTTCCACGGAAGGGCTGCTGACGGGTACGCCGTCTTCGGGCTATGAGGTGAAGGGGGTTAGCGTAGAGCCGTCCACGGTGGATGTTGCCTTCCGCACGGAAACAGAGCTGGAGGCTGTCTATCTGGCGGGCGTGATTGATGTGACCGATGCGACCGCCTCCATCGTCGCCGCTATTTCGCTCGATAAGCCGAGCAAGAATGTGTATATGAGCACGGACAAGGTGTATATTACCGTGCAGATTGGGTCTGTCGGAGAAGCAAAAGAATGAACACATTTGCCAAAACGCTGATGCCTCTCTTGCTGGGCTGGCTGCGCAGACTGTTTCAGGACTTGCTGTTCGCCTTTTCCAAGGGAACGGTCAATGGTCTTTTGCTGTGGCTTGGTGAGCATTGGCTGCACATTGTGGCGCTGCTCGTTCTGCTGGGGGCGGCGGGGGACTTTGCTGTTTGGCTCGTTCGCTGGAGACCGTATTTAATCTGGCGCACATGGCGGCAAAAAGCAAGCCGCCGCTTGACAGGCAAAGAGGAGCGCCGTTTTACGCAGGGCTATCAGGACGGCGTGCAAGGCATTCAAAATGCCGTCAATGCGTCACAGACGCAGAATTATTATGGTACACAACCGATGCAGGTAGAGGCGCAGCAGCCCGTATGGACACAGCAGATGTCCACGCCTGCACCTGCACCGAAGATAGCGCAGAAAAGTACACTGTATTTAGAGGAATTGTACGAGGCGCAGAAAAGTCCAAAGCAGGAGCAGCCCAAGGAACGCAAACGCCGCGGCGACCGGCATAAACAGGGCTTGCGCGGGGCAATTTCCGCCGTGCGGCAGCGGCTCAATCAGCCGGAAGAGGAGGAAACCATGCTGGATGGTCTCCCGCCTGTCATCAATCAGGAGGATGCGTTTTATGCGCCCGCGCTGCCGCAGAATGAGAATCGCACTGGGGATTATTCATGAATTGGCCGGTTGAATTTGAAGCGCAGATGCGGGATATGCTGGGCGCTGAGGCAGAGGCGCTTTTTGACGCACTGCAAGCGCCTTATTTTCGCGGCGTGCGCATGAATAAACGAAAGAAGGCAGCCCTGCCGGACGGGACAATGGATGCTGTCCCGTGGACGGAAAATGCCTATTATTTAGCGATTGATTCCTTGGCGGGAGCAAGCATTGAGCATACGGCGGGCGCGTTTTATTTGCAGGAGCCGAGTGCAATGGCGGCGGCGGCCGCGCTCAATGTGCAGGAAAATGACATTGTGCTGGATTTGTGCGCCGCGCCCGGCGGAAAGTCCACGCAGATGGCGGCACGGCTGAAGGGCGGCACATTGATTGCCAATGAAATCAACCTCGCCCGCGCGCAGGTGCTTTCTTCAAATATAGAGCGCTTGGGCATTCCAAACGCGGTTGTGACTTCCGCCGCGCCGGAAACGCTGGCAGCGAGATGGAAAAATGTGTTTGATAAAATCTTGGTGGATGCACCATGCAGCGGTGAGGGGATGTTCAGGCGGCATCCTGAAGCCATGCAGGAATGGACGGCGCAGTCGCCGGAGGGCTGTGCGGCACGGCAGCTCGGCATTTTAGAGGCCGCCGCGCAGATGCTTCGCTTCGGCGGACGCATGGTGTACAGCACCTGTACCTTCAATCGGCTTGAAAATGATGCACAGATTGCCCGCTTTTTGGAAGCGCATCCGGAATTTTCGCTTGTTCCCTTTGCTCTGAATGGGCTGCCGCCCGCAAAGAACGGGACGCTACATATCTGGCCGCATCAGGTGCGCGGCGAGGGACATTTTGTTGCGTTGCTGAAAAAAGAAGGAACGCCCGAAAAGCGTTCATCGTGGCACTGCCCGCCGCCAACGAAGAACGAGCGGCTATTGGCAGAACAATTTCTATCAGAGAATGTGAAAGAGCAGCACACAGTCAACGGCGTGTTCGCAGGGCGCATTGTGGAAGCCCCGACCTTCCTGCCACCGCTGGATAAAATCAAGGTGCTGCGGCTTGGCTTGCATTTGGGAACACTGAAGGGCAAGACCTTCCTGCCCGACCATGCGATGGTCGTGTCGGATGTTTTTTTGAAGGATGTTCCGCTTTCCAAGGAGCAGGCGCTTTCCTATCTGCACGGCGAAGCCCTACCCGCGTCGGAAAATTTACGCGGCTTTATCACTCTGTCCTTTGAAGGGTTGACGCTCGGCTTTGGAAAAGCGTCCGACGGGCAGATTAAAAACCATTACCCAAAGGGGCTGAGAAAATGATGCGGAAACTTTTGTGCGCGGTGCTTGTGTTGTTGCTGATGGGTCTCTCGGCGCTTGCAGAGGACGAAATTCCCACGGCGACAGAGCTATTTGAGCTAAACCCTTCGCCCGATGTTCCGCTTTCCAGCGACCCGTATATTGACCCGTTGCTGCGCCTTGCCAACAAGCAAAACGGCCTTCCTTGGGACTATGTGCCGGAGCTTCGAGAGGTCAATGTCCTGCATAAAAAAGGCATTGCAACCCAACAAATGGTGCCTGAGGCCGCCGATGCCTTGGAGAAAATGTTCGCGGCGGCGGAGCAGGACGGCATCACCTTGGCTGCCGTGTCCGGCTACCGCTCCTATACCGCGCAGAAGCTGATTTATAACCGCAAGGTCGAGGAACGCGGCAGTGCCGCCGCCTTGACGAGCGCACCGCCAGGACACTCCGAACATCAGCTTGGACTGGCGATGGACATTTCCTGTAAGTCCATTTCCTACCGTTTGAATGCTTCCTTTGCAGATACTGAGGAAGGAAAATGGCTCGCCGCACACTGCGCGGAGTACGGCTTCATTATTCGCTATAAGAAGGAATGGATGGATATTACGGGCTATAAGCGCGAGCCGTGGCACGTGCGCTATATCGGCCACGAACACGCCCAACTCGTGCAGAAATTGAATGTGCCATATGAGACCTATCTGGAATATTTGGAACTGTGCTGGACGAATAAGGATTTGGATATTCCTGAATAAATAAAAACAAGGCTATGAAAGAACATGCTTGCTCCTTCACAGCACTTTATTTTCTATCAATCAGTCGTCCTTAATTTTTCCCAGTGCCTCAATAATCGCCTTTTTAACATTCTCATCCTGCTCGAACTTGCGGCGGTTGGACAAGTGCGCACTGCCATGAATATTGCCCATTTCGCCCATAGCACGGGCAGCGGCAGCGCGGTAATCGGCATCGGCATTGGAAAGCAGCGGCACAAGGAAATTAAAGCCATCGTCCGTTCCTACATGACCGAGCGCCTCAATGGCCGCCAGCGCTACCTGCTTATCCTTATCCTTGGCCAGTTCAATCAAGCCCTTTTCGTTCTTCTTCTCCGTATACTTCTTAATTTTGTCCGTCTTGCTTCCGAATAACATTTCAAAAACCCTCCCATTGCTTTCTGCACGGGGGCACATACTGGTGACTGCTCATACGGCGTGTGTCCTTGTATGTTTTGTATTTTACGCGTCAAATGTGACAGGAAACAGACGAAACAAAGAAAAAAATAAGGCCAAATAGGACACAAAAACAGATTTTTATCAAACTGATGCGCAAAAAAGGAGCTGTAAAGGTGTACATTTGTCAATGATGTGAGACCGAGGAAAGGAGATAACCCGGTGATCCATTTGCTGAGGAAGTGAAGAGGCGAGCTTGTGAAAAAAAGTCTGTAAAAAGGTGAAAACCAAGGTCTTCTGTGGTAGGATAAAAAACATAGGAGGTCTGAATTATGGCGAACAAAAAGAAAGAGTACTACAAACCGGGACCCATGACGGAAGGAAAGCGGAACATCATCCAAGGGCTGCTGCAGGAAT
>CAVJHY010000009.1:0-24793 GCA_963649405.1 bacterium | reverse complement strand
GCGCGGTAAGTGCCGCTCTTGACGGGCGCGGCATCCAGCATGAACAGGGTATTTTTAACAGCCGCCTTTGCAATCTCTTTTGCGTTCAGCGCGGAAAAGTCCCGCGTCACTTTTAATTTATCCTCGTTGGATACATGGTTTTCCTTATGAGCTACGGCATCCACATAGGCTACGGCCATATTATCCCGATGGGAAAGCGACAGACCGTAGGTGTTTTTGAGGATGGTGAGGCTGCTGCCAGTTTCCACCATCGCATGACCCACTTGAGAAATGCGCTCATCCATGTTCAGCGCTTCGTTTTCAAGCTGAAGCACCAGCGCCAGCTTATCCTTTTCGTCCACCTCGTCCAGCGCAGAATTATAGCTTTCCACTGTTTCGTAATACGGGCTGCCCGCAAAGATTTCCTGAACGGCATCATCCTCAATCAGCTCCGCACCTTCCTGAACGCCGCTGATGAGCTGAGAAATGGCCTCATCATCGAAGGCTTCCGTGGAGGCATAGCCCATTTTGCCCTTCCACAGCCCGCGCAAGGACAGCCCGCCCGTACTGTGAACGGAATAATCGGCGATTTCGCCCTTGACGCTGGACGCGCTGAAGCTGTTTCTTTCGTTATAATAAACTTCTGCCTGTTCAAGACCGGCTTTCTTGGCAGCATCCAAAACGCGCTCGATAAATGCATTCATATCCATTTTGATTTTCCTCCTTTAGCGGCCGCCGACGGTGATGGACGAAACGCGGATGCGCGGCTGACCGACATTGACGGGGACACTGCCGGACAAAGAGCCGCACATACCCTGCGCAAGCGCCACATGCTTGCCCACCCTGTCAATCTTCGGCAGGATTTCTCCGCCGTGACCGATGAGGGACGCGCCGCGCACAGGGTGCGCAATCTTGCCGTCTTTGACCAGATAGCCGCGGCTGACGGAGAAGTTAAATTCGCCGGTCATGGGGTTGACAGAGCCGCCGCCCATTTCAGCTGCGTACAGACCATCACCCATTGTGGCAATCATTTCCTCGTCGTCATCCTCGCCGGCGGCGATGTAGGTGCTGCGCATACGAGAGGTCGGCGCGTATTCATAGCTTTCGCGGCGGGCGCTGCCGGTGAGGGGCATCCCCATACGGCGGGCGTTGAGCTTATCAATCATGTAATTCTTGAGAATGCCGTTTTCAATCAGCACGAGCTTAGTGGTCGGCGTTCCTTCATCATCGATGTTTTCGCTGCCCCACTCATTCGGAATGGTGCCGTCATCAATCGCCGTCACCTTGTCGGAGGCAATTTTCTGCCCCAGCTTTCCGCAGAATTCGCTGTTGCCGATGGCGACGGAGGTCGCCTCCAAAGAATGACCGCACGCCTCATGGAAAATCACGCCGCCGAAACCGTTGCCGATGACGACAGGCATCACGCCCGCTGGACAGAAGGGCGCTTTGAGCATCTCAACGGCCTCTTCCGCCGCTTCACGGGCGCACTGTTCCGGGTCAACCTTCGTATCGAACACTTCAAAGCCGCGCAAAGCGCCGGGAGCGCGGTAGCCAACTTGGTTTTCCTTGCCATCGTTAGCCACGGCAGCCACGGAAAAGCGGGAATAGACACGCAAATCATGCTTGAAAAGCCCATCAGAATTGGCAATCAACACGCGCTGTTCGCTGTCGGAATAGCTGATGTCACCCTGCTTGATGTCTGGATACTGCTTGAGGATGCTCTGCGCTGCTCGCATTTTTTCCACCTTGCGGGCACCCTTGACATCCGAGGGCATGAGCTTAAATTCGTGAATGTTTGGAATTTTTTCTTCCACGAGCATCGCGGGAGACAAAATAGTGTCCCCGTGAATGACCGCAGCCGCACGGCGGGCGCAGGCAATCAGCGCCTCGCGGGAAGTATCGTTGGTATAGATATAAACGCCGCGCAGCCCTGAAAAGACGCGCACGCCCGCGCCGTGCATCCGCCCGTTGCCGACGGCTTCCACAGCACCGGAGCGCATGGTCAGGGAATGATTGAGCCTGTCTTCCAGAAAAATCTCGGCGAAATCGCCGCCGGTTTTGAGCGCTTCGACGATGACATCGAAGGCTACCTGCTTATCCAGCATAAACGCCTCCTGAAACTTTACTTAGACGGAATATGTGTTCCGCCGCGTATTGTACCATAAAATAAGGAAAAAGTACAGAGCAGGAGAAAAGCAAAAGAGCGATACTTGGTCGCTCTTTTTCGTTATCAATCATTCTTGAAACTCAAAATGAATAGGCGCGATGGAGGTATAAACGCGCAGATGCTTTTGCGCATCATGCTTCGGATGCGTCCCCAGCTCGTTTTCTCCGTTGCTGGTGTGGCTTTCGATATCGTAGTCCGCAATACTGCCATGAAGCAAACCGCTGACAGAAGCATTGGAGGTTTGGATATGGATGTCAGTAGCATCACAATTTTTAATGCGAATCTGGCCGTTGGCGGTTTCCAGCGCCAGCAGCGTAGGTGCAAACACGTTTTCCGCTTCAATGCGACCATTGGTGCTTTTGACTTTCACTTCATCCTGAGTTTTGATGCTTTCCATCATGATTCGTGCATTGGTTGTGTTCAGCGACAAGCTGCCCGCCTCACAGTTTTCAGCCGTAACACGGGCATTGGTCGTCTGCGCCTGTATATTGGCGTGGCAGTGCAGGTCACTCATATGGATTTTGTCGTTTGTTCCCTGCGCTGTAATACTGCCGCTGAAGGCATCAGGAACGGACAGCTTAATATAAGCGCCGTTTGTGCTGCCGCCGATTCCCGCCTGTCCGTTCAGCAGCTTGGCTAATCTGCCGATGAAGCCGCCGAAGGCTGGCTGTGATTTCGTTCGAGCCGGTGCAATGAGCGTCAGTTTGCCGTTTTCGACCCTTGTTTTATACAGCATTTTGTCGCTGGTGAAGGTCACATAGGTGAGAACAATTCTTGCTTTCCCTGCACGATGTGAATGGGCAGGTTGCGGGAATTCAGCTCGATTTCGTGAATGTCATCCGTTTTATAGATTTCTGTGCGGAACTGCCATTCCCAATGCTCGGTGTATTCTTGGTTTTCCTTCTCTTCTTTTTGCCCTTCCCCGTTCGCCATTTTGCGCAAGCGCTCAGCAATAGTGTCTGGGCTTTCGATTTGAGCAACGGCTTCTTCCCCGGTCGAGCCGTCCTCCATGCGGTCGTCAATCATTTCAGTATAAAAACGCAGTGCTTCATCAATGTCGTCTTTTCCCATGAAGCCTAGCTTCTCCTTCAGGCTTTCCAAAAAGCATTCTTTGGTCATACCGCTGTCGCCTCCTTGATAAATTCATAAACCTTAGCCACGTCTTCCCATTCTTCTAAAAACTGGGCAATTCTTTTCCGTCCTGCATCCGTGATGGAATAATATTTTCGCAGCCGGCTGTTATGTTCCACCGTGTAAATTGTCAGACACTGTGCAGCTTCCAAACGCCGCAAAACGGGATACAGCGTTGATTCGGACAGCGCCATTATATCTGAAATGTCTTTGATGAGCTGATAGCCGTAAGAATCTCTTTTCGACAAGAGGGAGAGAATACAAACCTCAATAAGTCTTTTTTGAGCTGAGCATCCAAGAAGTCGTCACCTCCAAACCGAAATTTTCATGCATACATCCACCCAACCAATGCATGTCGTTCATGCCATCGCTTCCTAACATGATATATTATACAATGCATAGTATATCGCGTCAAACAATATTTTGAAATTGATAATATTTTATGCTGAGAAATGGCCGATAAAGACGAATTGTTGCTTTCTGTCATCAAAGCTGCTATTTATCGCCACATTTTCCTCTTGCCAATTTAGCAAAAAACATATACAATAGGATATGAAATACAAAGTCGGAAATGGAGGAGACCTGTATGACGCAGAAAGTCATTGACGCCGCGAAGGAAAAAATGGAAAAGACCCGTGAGTTCTACAAAAAGGATATGCTCTCCCTGCGCGCCGGCCGCGCAAATCCGCAGATTCTCGATAGAATTACGGTGGACTACTACGGCACACAGACACCGCTCAAACAGATGGGCAATGTGATGGCGCCGGAACCCCGTGTTTTGACGATTTCTCTGTGGGATCCAAAGGCCATTCCGCTGGTGGAAAAGGCTATTCAGAAGAGCGACCTTGGCATGAACCCGTCCAATGACGGCAAAATCATTCGT
This sequence comes from bacterium, assembly GCA_963649405.1. Taxonomy (GTDB): domain Bacteria; phylum Bacillota; class Clostridia; order Christensenellales; family Aristaeellaceae; genus CAVDRM01. The sequence continues at coordinate 20,633 of CAVJHY010000009.1, read as the reverse complement.
CTGATTGTGCCAGAGCTGAACGAAGAACGCCGCAAGGAGCTGACGAAGGTCGTCCGTAAGGGGGCTGAGGAAGCGAAGGTTGCCATCCGCAACACCCGCCGCGATGCGATGGAGAGCATCAAGAAGCTGAAGAAGGACTCTGCAATCACGGAGGATGACCAGCGCAAGGCGGAGGATTCTCTCCAAAAGGTCACGGATGCTGCGATTAAGGATGTGGACAAGATCGCCGCGGACAAGGAAAAGGAGATCATGGAGGTCTGATGACAGAAAAAAGCCTCATTGGGCTGCCACTTGCAGAGGCAACGCGGCGCTTAGACGAAAGTAAGGAGGCGTATCGGGTCGTGTTCACTTGTCCGCCGCGCAGGGATGGTCAAACGCCCTGCAGCGATGAAGGCCGCGAGCCGTTTGTCGTCGCTGTGCGAAACGGGACATTGATCGCGGCTCGATTTCTGATATCTGACCCAAGGAGCCGTATATGACCGAACAAACGCTTCCGCGCCATGTCGCCATCATCATGGACGGCAACGGTCGCTGGGCCAAACAGCACAAAATCAAGGTGTCCTTGGGACACAAACAAGGCGTGGAAACCCTCCGCGCCATCATTCGAGAAAGCAGCGATTTGGGGCTGGATACGCTTTCGCTCTATGCCTTTTCCACGGAAAATTGGAAGCGCAGTGAGCAGGAAGTATCGGCGCTTATGGCGCTTCTATTGGAATATTTTTCATCGGAAATTGACGAGCTGGACGAGAAGAATGTCTGCATCCGCATCTTAGGCGATAAGGACGGGCTGCCCGCGCCGCAACGGGAGGCTGTGATTCGCGCCGAGGAACGGACGAAGAACAATACCGGCCTTCATCTGCTGATTGCCATCAACTACGGCGGGCGGCAGGAAATCGTTCGAGCGGCGAAAATATTGACCGAAAAGGTGCAGCGCGGCGAGATGAAGCCGGAGGATATTACGGAAGCTGTCTTTTCGGATGCTCTGTACACGGCAGGACGGCCGGATGTGGATTTGCTGATCCGCACGAGCGGCGAACAGCGGCTCAGCGGCTTTCTGCTCTATCAGAGCGCCTATGCGGAGTTTATGTTTCCGAGCGTTTTGTGGCCTGATTTTACCATTGATGATTTTCACAAGGCGCTGGATGCTTATGCCAAAAGAGACAGGAGATTTGGAGGAAGAAAAGCATGACGACACGGATTGTGACGGGTGCGGCGCTTCTCGTGGTGCTGGCCTTTGCCGTCATTATGGGGTCATGGGTGTTCGCCGTGCTGTTCATGGCAGCGCTGTGCATGTGTGTGTATGAGGTCTACCGCGCTTTGAAGGGCGCTGGCAACCATCTGGTGGAATGGCCGGTTTGGATGTGTGTAGTCGTCAGTGTGCCGCTGTTCGTGCTGACGAAAAGTGCCGTGCTGCCGCTGTTTTTGAGTGTCTGTGCTTGCTTTTTGGTCTGCACAAACATTGTTTTCAGAGGCGAGCCGAAGCTGGATGATTTGACGGCCTCCTGTCTGCCCCTCGTGTCCATCTTGATGCCGGGGCTTTGTATGCTGGCCTTTTTGCAGTCGGACAGCCGCCGCATTCAGAGCATGATGATTATTCTTTCCTTCGGCATTCCGCTGATGGGTGATACCTTGGCCTACTTTATCGGCAGCCGCTACGGGGTGAAAAAGCTCTGTCCCGCCGTCAGCCCGAACAAGACGGTGGAGGGCGCTGTGGCGGGGCTGTTTGGCAGCATCCTGTTTTCCGTTCTCTGCGCCGTTTGCTTCGGCTTTTCCGGTGAGATTCCCGCGCTGTGGAAATTCCTGCTGTTGGGCTTTGTCGGCGGCTTTGCGGGTGAGATTGGCGATTTGTTTGCGTCCTTGGTCAAGCGGCACTGCAAGGTTAAGGATTTCGGTACGCTTTTCCCCGGTCACGGCGGGATGATGGACAGGCTGGACAGTGTGTTCTTTTCAACCGTTGTCGTGTATATTTTCTATAGCATTGTGAATGTTTAACCGTTTCGGAGGCATGAAATGAGGAAAATTGCCATTCTGGGCAGCACCGGCTCTATCGGACGGCAGGCGCTGGATGAAATTCGTCGTCATCGGGAACGGTTTCAGGTGGCCGCGCTTTCCGCTCATAGGAACGCGGCACTTTTATTTGAACAGATACGAGAATTTCATGCGCCCGCTGCGATTTTGACGGGGGCGCCGTTGCCACCCGTTCCTGAAGACCTTTCCTTCTGCCAATTTTATCAGCAGAACGAGCTGGAAAAGATAGCGGAGGAGTGCGATGCGGATGATGCGCTGATTGCCGTGGTCGGCGTTGCAGGGCTTGGCGCAACATTGGCGGCGCGTGCCAAGGGCAAGCGCATTCTGCTGGCCAATAAGGAAACCTTGGTGGCTGGCGGTGCGCTGGTGATGGCGGCTTGCCCTTGTGAAAACGGTCTGCCGTCGCTGCTCCCCGTGGACAGTGAGCACAGTGCAATTTTTCAGTGCTTGCGCGGCGCGGAGGGCAACAAGCTGTTCAAAATATTCCTGACGGCCTCCGGCGGTCCGTTCCGCACATGGACAAAGGAGCAGCTTGAAGGGGCGACCAAGGCACAGGCGCTGAATCACCCGACATGGAACATGGGCAGCAAAATCACCATTGATTCTGCCTCCATGTTCAACAAGGCGCTGGAAATCATCGAGGCAAAGTGGCTGTTCAATGTCGAGCCTGAGCAGATTGAAGTGGTCGTTCACCCGCAGAGCATCGTTCATTCCATGATTGCCTTTGAAGACGGCGCGGTGCTGGCACAGCTTGGCGTGCCTGATATGCGCGTGCCGATTTTGTACGCAATGACCTTTCCTGAGCGCATTGAAAGTGCCGTTCCAACGCCTGATTTTGCCGCCTTGGGCGCACTGACCTTTGAAAAGGGCGACCCTGTGCGCTTTCCAGCGCTTCGATTGGCGTATGAAGCGCTGCATGAGGGAGGCGCTGCTTGCTGTATGCTGAATGCGGCGAATGAAGTGGCGGTGGAGGCATTTTTGAACGACAAAATTCCGTTCGGCGTAATTTCCCGCACCGTGCAGGAAACGCTGAACAGGGTAGGGCATCAGCCGCTGACCAGCCTTTCCGATGTGTATACGGCGGATGCCTTGGCGCGGAAGACTGCGCGTGCGTTTTTAGCGGAGGACATGAAATGACGATTTTGTATGTGCTGGCGGCGCTGCTCATGCTAGGCATCATGGTGATGGTGCATGAGGCGGGACATTTTTTTGCCGCGCGCTTGACGGGCATTCCCGTGAAGGAATTTGCCATCGGCTTTGGTCCCAAGCTGATTTCATGGAAGAGCAAAAAGCATGAAACGGACATCTCCCTGCGTCTGATTCCGGCAGGCGGCTTCTGCGCCTTTTACGGCGAGGACGATGTAGAGGGCAAGGAAATCAAAGACCCGCGTGCGCTGCAGAATTTCAGCGTTTGGAAGCGAATGCTGACCATCATCATGGGTCCAGCCATGAATTTAATCATGGCCTTTATCGTGTGTATGGTCTTTTATGCCTGTACGGGCGTGACCAGCGTGACCTACGGCGAGCGGGCGCAGATTGTCGAAATTTCGGCGGACAGCCCTGCTGAAACCGCAGGACTTCAGGTGGGCGACATCATCGAAACCATCAACGGCGAGGATGCCAGTGGCGTGAACGAGCAGGGGCAGACCGTCCGCGTGGGTGAAATCATTGATGCATGGCAGGAAGGTGATGCACCGCTTGAAATCGTCGTTTTGCGCGGCAAAGAGGAAGTCACGCTTTCCGTCACGCCGAATGCGGAGGGCAAAATCGGCATCAGCATGATACCCGAAGAGCTGGAACGCAAGACCGTTTATCTGTCTCTTGGACAGCTTTTGGGGGCTTCGTTTGATGAATGCACCTATCTGGGCGGGCTGATTTTTTCGTCCCTGCGTGACCTTGTTTTCGGTAAGGCGGGCGTTGACCAGCTTTCCGGGCCTGTGGGCGTGGTGCAGACTGTGGCACAGCAGACGCAGGAATACGGCATCACGGCCTATATTTCGCTCCTTATTTTTATCTCCGTCAATCTTGGCATTGTCAACCTTCTGCCCATCCCCGGCTTGGACGGCAGCCGCGTGATTTTCCTGTTGATTGAAGCCGTCTGCCGTAAGCCCGTACCGCAGAAAATCGAGGCATACATTCATTTGGCGGGCTTTTTCCTGCTGATTTTGCTGTTCATCGTGCTGACATGGCAGGATGTCGGCAGAATATTCGGTTTTTGAGGGGACAACCATCATGAAAAAACAAGTGCTTGCGGGAAATTTGAAAATCGGCGGCGGTGCGCCCGTTTCCGTGCAGTCCATGACGAACACGGATACGCGGGATGCGGCGGCAACATTAGCACAAATCAAGGACTTGGCATATGCGGGCTGTGACCTTGTGCGCGTGTCTGTCTATGATGAGGAATGCGCCCGTGCGGTGCGTGCGCTTGTGGACAATAGCCCCGTGCCGCTGTGCGCGGACATACATTTTGACCACCGTCTGGCCATCAGCGCGATGGAAAACGGCATTCAGAAGCTGCGCATCAACCCCGGCAATATCGGCTCGATGGAGAATGTCCGCATGGTGGCGGACTGTGCCAAAGCGCACCATGTTCCCATCCGCATCGGCGTGAATGCCGGCTCTCTGGAAAAGGATATTTTAGCGCGGGACGGCGGCGCAACGGCCAAAGGTATGTGCGACAGCGCCCTTTCCCATGTGCGGCTGCTCGAAAAGGCGGGCTTTGAGGATATTGTTTTGTCCCTAAAGGCCAGTGATGTCCGCATGACGGTGGATGCCTACCGCATGATGGACAAGCTCTGCGATTATCCGCTTCATGTGGGTGTGACCGAGGCAGGACTGCCCGGCATGGGCACGGTGAAATCCGCCATCGGCATCGGGGCGCTGCTCTTGGACGGCATTGGCGATACCATCCGTGTTTCTTTAACGGGCGACCCCATTCGTGAGCCGAAGGCGGCGCTGGAAATCCTGCGTGCGCTTCATTTGCGCGGCGGCATTCGCTTTACCTCCTGCCCGACCTGCGGACGCACTCAGATTGATGTGGAGGGCATTGCAAAAAGGCTGGAAGAGGAGTTTGCCTCCGTGCCGTGCAATTTGTCTGTGGCCGTGATGGGCTGTGTGGTCAATGGACCGGGCGAGGCACGGGACAAGGACATTGCCCTGTGCGGCGGCAAGGACTGCGGCGCTCTGTATATGCGCGGCCAGTTTGTGCGCAAATTAGAAGGTGACCTCGCGGACGAAATGACCCGTGCAGTGAGGGAATGGATTGAGCATGACGAAAACTGAGCTATTGGACAAAATCATGCAGGCGCTGCCCGAAACGCAGGACAAGCTCAGCATTGAAAATGTCCATTACTGGAAAAGCAAAAATTGGGCGCAGATTTCCTTCCTTTCGGATGTGCTGGTCGAGCATGATGGATTCTGGACAATCAAAAAGGTCGTGTCGGAAGCCTTCCCAGCCATGCGCATTTCCGTGCGCGTGGCCTCTCCGTCCCTGCAAAGCGCCTTTTTAGAAAATCCGGCGCAGTATTCAAAGCCCATGGATGATTTTCTGCGCCGTGAATATCCCTCTGTCGCAGCATGGCAAAAAGCGATGCGCTGGGAAAATGTGAACGGCCGCGTGACACTCAAAATGCCGGATGCCTTTGCTGCCGCGTACTTAAATGAGCATGGAGCGCGGGAAAAGCTGAAACAGGCGATTTATGATGTGTTTCGTTTGGAAACAGATGTCGCCATTGCCGTGCGCGGGGATGCCGAGGCGCTTCTTGAAAAGGAATTGAAGGAGCGCGAAAACGAGGAAAAAATGGCGGCTGCCCGCGCCGAACGGATGCGCGAGGAGGAGCAGAAAAAGGATAATAAGTCCAATAAGCCAAAGCCTGATCATCCTGAGCGCATCAAGGGGCGCGCCATTGCAGACCCGCCGGTCGCCATTCGGGAAATTACATCCGATACAGGGCTAGTTACGGTGCGCGGCAAGGTGCTGTCCGTGGAAACCAAGGAAATTTCCGGCGGCGAGGCTATCCTGCTTTCCTTTGCGGTGACGGACTTTACCGGCTCCATTAAGTGCAAGTCGTTCTTATATTACCGCGCCCGTAACCCGCGCAAGGAGGAAAAGGAAGCGCCGCCGCCCATCACGCCGGAAGAAAAAGCGGTTGTGGACGATGTTGTCAAGCAAATTAAGCCCGATATGGGCATCATGGTGCGCGGCAACAGCCAATATGATAACTTCTCACACGAAACAGTCATCATGGTGCGCGATATGGCGCATATGGAGCTGCCCGTCCGCATGGACGATGCCGAGGAAAAGCGCATCGAGCTGCATATGCATACGCAGATGAGCAACATGGATGCCGTAACGAGCGCCGGAACGCTGATTGCACGCGCCGCGAAATGGGGGCATGAGGCAGTCGCCATTACGGATCACGGCGTGGTACAGGCCTATCCCGAAGCGTTTGCGGCGGCGAAAAAGAACAACATCAAGCTCATTCCCGGCGTGGAGGGCTATCTGACGGACGATGAACAGATCGTAGAGGACGCGGACGAGCGGGATATCAATGATCCTATCGTCGTGCTGGACTTTGAAACGACGGGTTTAAATACTCTCAAGGATCGCATGATTGAAATCGGCGCGGTTAAATTGGCGCATGGTCAGGTGGTCGATTCCTTCGGTATGTTCGTCAACCCCGGTCGCCCGCTGCCCGCAAAGATTACCGAAATCACGCATATCACGGATCAGATGCTGCGCGATGCGCCTTCTGCGGCGGAGGCGCTGCCCCCGCTGATGGAGTTTATCGGCGATTGCACGATTGCCGCGCACAATGCCCGCTTTGACTGCTCAATCTTAAAAAATGAGCTGGCTCGAATCGGCAAGACCTACGAATGTCCGCGCTTGGATACCCTGACCTTTGCGCGGAAACTCTATCCTGAGCTTAAATCACACCGTTTGGGCGCGGTCTGCAAGCGCCTGTCCGTGTCCTTAAAGGATGCGCACCGCGCCGTTAATGACGCGGCAGCCACGGCGCAGTGCCTCTCCCGTATGCTGGAGGAGGCCGAAAAGCGCGGCGCGAAAACGCTGGCGGATTTGAACGAGCTGTCCCATACATACACCTTGGGGAACAGCACGCACATTATTTTGCTGGCACGGACACAAAAAGGGCTTGAAAACATCAACCACATCGTGTCGGAAGGACACCTCAACTATTTCCGCAAAAAGCCTCATGTTCCCCGCGCCATATTGCAAAAGTACCGCGAGGGTGTTATTGTCGGCTCTGCCTGTATCGAGGGCGAGCTGATGCAGGCCATTGTTGCGGGCGAAAGCGATGACAAGCTCAAGAAAATCGCCCGTTTCTATGACTACCTTGAAATTCAGCCCATCGGCAACAACAAATTCATGCTCCGTGAGGGCTTGGCTGAAAATGACGAGGACTTACGCGCCTTAAACCGCAAGGTTGTTTGGCTGGGTGAGCAGCTCGGCATTCCTGTCGCCGCCACGGGCGATGTTCATTTTATGGACCCTGAGGATGCCATCTTCCGCGCCATTTTGCAAGCCGGTCAGGGCTTTAAGGACTGCGATGAGCAGCCCCCACTGTACTTCAAAACCACCAAGGAAATGCTGGAAGAATTTTCCTATTTGGGGAAGGAAAAAGCGCACGAGGTCGTCATTGATGTACCGAAGCGGATTTCCGACAAGGTGGAAAAGATGTTCTGGCATGTTGACCATCCAGAAGGCAAGGAGACTTTCTCTCCCTTCTGGCCGGATGCAGCGCACGACATCGAAACCATGAGCTGGCAAACGGCACACGAACTGTATGGCGATGAGCTGCCGGACATTATCGTAAAGCGGCTTGAAAAAGAGCTGCATTCCATCATCGGCTACGGGTACGCCACACTGTATTCCATCGCCAACAAGCTGGTGCAGAAGTCCTTAAAAGACGGCTATCTGGTCGGCAGCCGCGGCAGTGTCGGCTCGTCTTTTGTCGCCTGCATGAGCGGTATCACGGAGGTCAACGCGTTGCCGCCGCATTACCGCTGCGCCCACTGCCGCAAGGCGTACTTTGATGTTCCCAAGCAGTACACGGTCGGTGTTGACCTGCCGGACAAAAATTGCCCCGTCTGCGGCGAATCGATGCGCAAAGAAGGCTATGATATTCCGTTTGAGGTGTTCTTGGGCTTCAAGGGCGATAAGGTACCTGACATTGACCTGAACTTCTCCGGCGAATATCAGCCCCGCGCCCATGCCTACATTGAAGAACTGTTCGGCAAAGGCTCTGTGTTCCGCGCCGGAACGATTGGCACATTGGCGGAAAAAACAGCCTATGGCTATGTCCTCAAATACTTGGAAGAGCGCGGTCTGACGGCATCCGAAGCCGAAAAGGAGCGTTTGGCGGCAGGCTGCGTGGGCGTTAAGCGCACCACAGGTCAGCATCCGGGCGGCATCGTTGTTCTGCCGAAGGGTTACGATATCTGCCAGTTCACCGCCATTCAGCATCCGGCGGATGATTTGGAATGCGGCATCATCACCACCCACTTTGACTTTAACTCCATGCACGATGTCTTGGTCAAGCTGGACTGCCTTGGTCACGATGACCCGACCATGATGCATATGCTGGAGGAGCTTACGGGCGTTAATTTCCGTAATATCCCGCTGGATGATAAGAAGGTCATGAGCCTGTTCCAAAGTCCGGAGGCGCTCGGCGTGACGAGGGAGGACATCGGCTGCACGACAGGCACCTTCGGCGTGCCGGAATTCGGTACGGCGTTTGTGCGCGGTATGCTGGATGAGACACACCCGACCACAATGGAGGAATTGATTCGCATTTCCGGTCTGTCGCACGGCACGGATGTGTGGCTGGGCAATGCCCGCGATCTTATCATGAACGGCGTTGCGCAATTGAAGGAGTGCATCTGCACCCGTGACGACATCATGAATGCCTTGATTTCCTACGGTGTCGAGAGCAAGATGGCCTTTACTACCATGGAAAGTGTCCGTAAGGGCAAGGGTTTGAAGCCCGAAATGGAAGAGGCCATGCATGAGCATAATGTGCCGCAGTGGTTTATTGACAGCTGCAAGAAAATTAAGTATATGTTCCCGAAAGGACACGCCGTGGCGTATGTCACGATGGCGCTGCGCGTGGCGTGGTACAAGGTGTATTACCCGCAGGCGTACTATGCGGCCTACTTTACCATCCGCGGCGACGGCTTTGATGCCTGCACCATGCTTCTGCCCATTGACCAGCTCAGAATGCGGCTGAACGAATTTTACCGTCTGGACGCGGAGAAAAAGCTCTCCGCCAAGGAAGAAAACGAAATCACCGCCATGGAAATGGTGCTGGAGATGATGGCTCGCGGCTTCCGCTTCCTGCCGGCGGACCTGTATAAGAGCGATGTTGTCCGCTTCATTCCGGAGGGTGAAAAGGGACTGCGCGTCCCGTTCACCTCCTTGGGCGGTCTTGGCGAAAGCGCGGCGGAGAGCATTGTCGCCGAGCGCAGCACGCCGTTTATTTCCGTGGAGGATTTGAAGAATCGCGCCAAGCTGTCCAGCGCCGTCGTAGATCTTCTGCGTGAGCATGGATGTCTGAGCAATTTGAGCGAAACCAGTCAGGTAACTTTATTCTAATCAACAAATTGAACGGAGGGAAAACACTATGGAAAAGCTGGTAACCATCGAAGGAATGCACTGTATGCACTGCGCGGGCGCTGTTAAGAAGGCGATTGAGGCGCTGGGCGGTCAAGCGGAGGTCTCTTTGGAAAACAAAACGGCGCTCGTGACGGCGGAAAACGAAATCTCGGATGAAGCCCTGCGCACCGCGATTGATAAGAAGGGCTTTGAGGTTGTCGCCATCACAAAAAAATAATCCTTCCGAAAGCAGCTTTTCTGCGGGAAAGTGCTTGAAAAACCGTAAAAGGTATGCTATACTGACGCAGGAAACGCTGTATTGTGTGTGAAATGAAGCGCACAAAACGGCGCGGAGGTCTGAAGCAGAGAATGTGGATGGCCGAATGCAAAGACATTACCCCCCTGAAACGCTGAGAAAGAAGGGTTTAACGAAGAGTGGGAGCTGCTTTGGAGAAGGCGAAGCTGAAAGCACTGTATTTTGGCTACACTTTTTCAAATCAAAGCAGAGTAGCCCGCTCTTTCTTTATGCAAAGGAGCATGAGATGGCGCAGAAGCAATCGTATGTAAAAATCATCACGCCCGCCTGTGAAAAGCTCGCCTTGGAGCAGGGCTTGGAGCTGTGTGATGTGGCGCTGGAAAAGGAGCCGCAGGGCAGCTATCTGCGCATTTATCTGGACAAGGACGGCGGGCTGACGCTGGATGATTGTGAGCGTTATCATCACGCCGTGCAGCCGATGCTGGAAAAGTACGACTATGACTTCTTAGAAGTCTGCTCGCTCGGCATTGATCGCCCCTTAAAAACAAAGCGCGATGTCGAAAAATCACTGGGGCTTTTAGTCGAAGTCAGGCTGTATAAGCCTCTGAACGGGCAAAAGACCTATCAGGGTACTTTGAACGGCATGGATGAGCAGCAGGTATCGATTCAGACCGCCGATGGTTCCGCAGTGTTTGAGAGAAAAACAGTCGCCTTGGTGAAGTTAGTGCCTGATTTGAGCGCACTGGACGACGAAGACGGCGATGAGCAATAAACGGAAGGCAGGAAGAAGATAAAATGGCAAGCAAAGCAACCCCTAAAAACCCCAAGGCTGAAATTCTGGATGCCGTCCTCGCATTAGCACGCGAAAAGGACATCAGCGAGGATCTGATTATCAACGCGATTGAAGAGGCTTGCAAAGCAGCCTTCCGCAAGAATCTGAAGCGCCCCGGCGCACCGATGAATCTGGCCGTCAGTCTGACCCGCCAAAACGGTGTGCAGGTGTTTGCGCGGAAGGTTGTCAGCGAGGAGGTCGAGGACGAAAATATTCAGATTTCCTTGGAAGATGCGCACCGCATCTCCAGCAGCTACGAAATGGGCGATATCGTGGAAATCGATGTGACACCGGCGGATTTTGGTCGCGTGGCTGCTCAGACTGCCAAGCAGGTTATCATGCAGCGTCTTCGCGAGGCGGAGCGCGGTAAGGTCTATGACGAATTCAGTGACAAGGAAAATGAAATCCTGACCGGCATCGTCTTAAAGGCGGATGAAAAGAGCGTCCTCTTTGAGCTTGGCCGCACGCAGGGCATCATGGAAGCCTCTGAATTTTTGCCGGGCGAAGAATATCACGAAGGAGATCACCTCAAGGTGTATGTTTTGCAGGTTGCCCGTGCAGCGCGTGAGGGCGGCACGGCACAGATTCGCGTGAGCCGCTGCCACATGGGGCTGGTTAAGCGCCTGTTTGAAATGGAAGTGCCTGAAATCGCCACCGGCGTTGTGCAGATTAAGTCCATTGCACGAGAAGCAGGCAGCCGCACCAAGATGGCCGTTTCTTCCTCTGACCCGATGATTGACCCCGTCGGCGCTTGCGTCGGACCTCGCGGCACTCGTGTGGACAGGGTTGTCACCGAGCTGCGTGGTGAAAAGATTGACATCATCAAGTGGTCGCCCGATCCGGCGGAATTTGTGGCAAATGCCCTGAATCCTGCGCATGTTATCTCCGTGTTCATTTCCGAAAAGGAAAAGATTTGCCGCGTCGTCGTGCCGGATAATCAGCTTTCTCTGGCCATCGGTAAGGAAGGGCAGAATGCTCGTCTCGCCGCTAAGCTGACCACATGGAAGATTGATATTAAGTCGCAGGCGCAGGTTGCTGAACTTCTGCAGGCGCAGCACGGCGATATGCCGGAGCCGCAGGGCATGGTGATTGCCGATGAGTATGACGATTATCATCCGCCCATCGAGGAAGACGACGAAATCATGTAAGGCAGGAAAACCATGAAGGAAAAGAAAGTCCCGCTTCGGATGTGCGTGGGCTGCCGCGAAATGAAGCCGAAAAAGGAGCTTCTGCGCGTTGTCCGCTCCGCAGAGGGGGATGTGTCCATTGACCTGACCGGCAAAAAGCCGGGACGCGGTGCGTATGTCTGCGCGAGTGCCGATTGCCTTGCAAAGGCCATCAAGCAGCGTCAACTTGAGCGGGCGTTTTCCTGCCCCTTAAGCGAGGAAACCCGCCAAGGGCTGGCGGACACATTGGAAAAGCTGAAAAGCGGGGAAAACGCCCATGAATGAACAGTCCGTGCGCGGCACGATTGGGCTGGCGATGCGGGCAGGACAGGTCGTTTTAGGACTTGACCTTGCTGTACGTGCCATTCGCGGCGGAAAGGTTGCCGTTGCGCTCTTGGACGAGGGCGCATCGTCAAATGCCCAAAAACGGCTGACGGACTCTGCTGCGTATTATCAAGTGCCGCTGTTTCAAATGCCGGCGGGCTTGCTCGATGCGGCTTCCGGCAAGGACGGGCGTGTCGCGGCCGTTATCCTGAAGGGCGAGATTGCCCGAAAATTGATTTCCTTAATGACCAGCGCCGAATCAAAATAGAGACGGCGAAAAATATCTGGGGAGACTATCGCAATTAGCGGGGGTGCAAACGTCGAATGACCAAGGTAAAGCTGGCAGAAGCCACCAAGGAGCTGAACACTCAGTCCGGAGTGATGCTGGAGGAGACAGCTCGCGTCAGGCGCAACATTGACAGCCTGCTGCAGTCTTTGCGCAAGCAGGAGGGACTCTTCGCTCGTCAGGAGGAAGAGGCACGCGCCAAGAAAAAGCTGGAGGAGCAGCAGCTTCTGACCCAGCAGCACGCCAAGGCATGGACGATGCCGGATGATGACATTCCTGAGGAGAGCACGGTCGAAACAAAGCCCGTTGCTCCCGTTCAGCATGAGGTCAAGGCAGAAGCACTCAAGGCTGAGCCTGTTAAGGCTGAAGAAAAGTCTGCTGCGCCCAAGGCGCAGGATGAGAAGAAGCCTGAAGAAAAAAAGGCTGTCGCACCTAAGGCGGAAAATCAGCCGAAAGAGGCGCAAAAGAGCGAAGAAAAGCCAGTATCAGCGCCTAGGAAGACTGAAGAAAAGACTGCTCCTGCGCAGAAGATTGAAGAAAAGCAGGGCAATGTGCCGAAGTCAGAAGCCAAGCCCGTGCAGAAGGCGGAGAACAAGCCTGCTCTACCCGCCAAGGGAGGCGCACAGTCAGTTGCCAAGCAGGGTGCACAGAACGGTCAGCCCGCGCAGCAGGGGCAGCGTCCCCGCCAGCAAGGACCGTATGGTCGCCCCGCCAATGGGCAGCAAGGTCCATATGGTCGTCCGGCGAATCAGCAAGGTCCATATGGTCGTCCTGCGAATGGCCAGCAGCAAGGCGGTCAGTTTGGTCGTCCTGCCAATGGTCAGCAGGGTTCGTATGGCCGTCCGGCGAATCAGCAAGGTCCATATGGTCGTCCTGCGAATGGTCAGCAGCAGGGCGGTCAGTTCGGTCGTCCCGCGCCGCGTCCCGGAATGGGCGGTCAGCGTCCGAATGGCGGCCAAGGTCAGGGCGGATTCCAGCGCCAGCAGGGCGGCACGCCGCGCCCCGGTATGGGCGGTCAGCGTGCTGCGGGCAATCGCACCCGTACACCGGCGATTGATTTAACGCCGATGGAAAAGGAACGCGTCAGCAATTACGACCCCAACAAGAAGCAGTATATCCGCCAGCATGACCCGGAGTATGTCGCCAAAAACCGCAAGCAGCTCGTCAAGGAGAGCTTCAACGGCTACGATGATGATGTCGTGCGCGGCGGCAAGCGTGCGCGCGTGAAGAAGCCGTCTGTTCAGCAGACGATGGCACCCATCAAGATTGAAAAGGCGTACATGACGGCGGAAACCATCACCGTCAAGGATTTGACCGAGCGCATCGGCAAGCCAGCCGGTGAAATCTTAAAGAAGCTACTGATGCTGGGCATCATGGCCAACATCAACAGCGAACTGGATTATGATACCGCCGCGCTCGTCTGCTCCGAGTTTGAAGTCACCCTTGAGAAGAAGCTTGATAAGACCGCCGAGGATGCTTTGAGCGAAACCAACTACGAAGATAAGGAAGAAGATTTGCAGCCCCGTCCGCCGGTCATCACCATCATGGGTCATGTTGACCACGGCAAGACAACGCTGCTGGACTATATCAGGAAGAGCAAGGTGGCTTCCGGAGAAGCGGGCGGTATTACCCAGCATATCGGCGCTTATACCGTGAGCCTCGATGGCCGTCAGATTACCTTCTTGGACACCCCTGGTCACGAAGCCTTTACTGCCATGCGTCTGCGCGGCGCACAGGCGACGGACATTGCCGTGCTGGTGGTTGCGGCGGATGACGGCGTAATGCCGCAGACGGTTGAAGCCATCAACCACGCCAAGGCCGCCAATGTGCCGATTATCGTGGCCATCAACAAGATGGATAAGCCCGATGCCAACCCCGACCGCGTGATGCAGGATTTGACCAAGTACAATCTCGTCCCAGAAGCATGGGGCGGCGATACCATCATGGCACCCGTCAGCGCAGTGACCGGTCAGGGCGTGGATGAGCTGCTGGAGTTGATTCTGTTGCAGGCCGATGTGCTTCAGCTCCGCGCCAATCCCAACCGTATGGCTTCCGGCGTTATCATCGAGGCCAAGCTGGATAAGGCTCGCGGTCCGCTGGCAACCGTGCTGCTCAAAAACGGCACGCTCCATGTGGGCGACAACATCGTCGCTGGCATGGCTTCCGGTCGCGTCCGCGCCATGACCAATGACCGCGGCGAGCGCGTCCAGTCTGCCGGTCCGTCCATGCCGATTGAAATTGCGGGCTTCACCGATGTCCCGCTTGCGGGCGAAGAAATGACCGCCGTTGAGGACGACAAGCTGTCCCGTCAGGTGGCGCAGGAACGCCGCGACAAGCTCAAGGCATCCCGTGCGGCCTCTGTTAAGGTCTCTCTGGATAACCTGTTTGCCAGCATCAGCGAGGGCAAGGTACAAAACCTCAACATCATCATCAAGGCCGATGTGCAAGGCTCGGTTGAGGCCGTCAAGCAGAGCCTCGAAAAGCTGTCCACCGAACAGGTCAAGGTGCGCGTGCTGCACAGCGCTGTCGGTGCGATTACGCAGGATGACGTGAATTTGGCCTCCGCCTTCAACGCCATCATCATCGGTTTCAATATCCGCCCCGATGCCTCTGCCCGCGACGCAGCGGAAAAAGAGGGCGTGGATATTCGACTCTACCGCATCATCTATCAGGCCATTGAGGACATCGAGAAGGCTATGAAGGGTCTGCTTGACCCCGAATTCAAAGAAGTACTGCTCGGTCACGCACAGGTGCGCAATGTCTTCAAGATTACCGGCGCAGGCACGATTGCCGGCTGCTATGTGCAGGATGGTAAGCTCCAGCGCAATGCCTCCGTCCGTCTGCTGCGCGACAATGTGGTCGTGTTTGAGGGCAAGTTGTCTTCTCTCCGCCGTTTCAAGGACGATGTGCGTGAAATCGCCGCCGGTTATGAGTGCGGTGTCGGCTTGGAAAACTATAACGATGTTAAAGAAAATGACGTTGTGGAATGCTTCGTCATGGAAGAAATTGAACGGTAAAGACATATAAACAGGAGCCAGCGACGGCCGGATTTGCTCCGTTCGCGCTGGCTCTTGTCAACCGATTGAATGGAGGGATATTCCATTGAGCAGCTTTCGCATTGACAGAATTTCCGAAGAGGTGCGTCATGCCGTGGATGCGGCCATCCGCACCCTGAATGACCCGCGTGTGTGCGGCACCTATGCCGTCACTCGTGCCGATGTGACACGCGATTTGCGCTATGCAAAGGTCTATGTCAGTATTTTAGAGGATGACAAGGCGGATGGGCTGATGCAGGCGCTTAAAAAGGCGGCGGGCTATCTGCGCCGCGAGGTCGGACGGCAGGTAGATTTGCGCTATACGCCGGAGCTGATTTTTGAGCGCGACCGCAATATCGCCTATGGCGCTCATATAGCCCAAGTGCTGCGCGAGGTTGTGCCGGAGGAACAGGAAGAGAATCATGATGAAGAGCTTTGACAATGAAGCTATGCTGTCCGCGCTGAAGAGTGCGAACAGCATCTTGCTGTGTACCCATGTTTCGCCGGATGGGGATGCCATCGGCTCTCTGCTTTGTGTCGGTCTGGCGCTGAAAACGCTGGGCAAGCGCGTCGTGATGGCGTGTCATGATGTCGTATCGGAAAAATATGTCTTTTTGAAGGATGCGGCTTTGGTCGTGCCGCCATCTGCCCTTCAAAACGAACAATTTGACCTTGCGTTGGCGCTCGATGCGGGCGATTTGGGACGCATCGGCGATTGCAAAGAGGCTTTTTTCAAAGCACACCTGACCGCGCAGATTGACCACCACGCCACCAACCCGCGCTATGCCGCCATCAACGAGGTGGACGGCGGCGCATCAGCGACAGGCTGCATCGTGCTTCGTCTGCTCCATGCGCTGCATATTGAGCTGACCAAGGACATGGCGGAGTGCCTCTATACGGCCATCAGTACGGACACGGGCAATTTCTGCTTCAGCAATACGAATGAGGAGACCTTTTCCGCAGCTGAAGAGCTTGTGAAAGCGAACATTGACCTTGCGGTGCTTGCACGAAAAATTCACCTGATGCGCGAAAAAGAGCATGTCCAGCTTCTTGGGCGGGCGCTGTCTACGCTGCATTTCTTTGAAGACGGACGAGCCAGCGGCATGATGCTTTCCAAGGAAGATTATGAGGCGTTTGATGCAAAGCCGGAGCATGCGGACAAAATTGTAAATTACGGTCTGTATTTGGACGGCGTTTATATGGCATACTTGGCAGATGAGCGTGAGACAGGCATCACGAAATTCAGCCTTCGCGCTCTGCCGCCCTGCGATGTGAGCAAAATCGCCGTCACCTTTGACGGCGGCGGTCATGCGTTAGCGTCCGGCTGCAAAATCAAAAAGCCGCTTTCTGAGGCTTGCGTTCTCATGGAACAAGCCATGCATGAGCAGATAAAGGCAGTGTTTTTGTAAATGGACGGATTTTTGAACATATTAAAGCCACCGGGAATGTCCTCCGGCGCGGTGGTCACGGTGGTCAAAAGGCTGCTCAAGGAAAAGGTCGGCCATGCCGGAACGCTTGACCCGGAAGCGGCGGGGGTACTGCCGCTGATGGTCGGCAGGGCAACGCGGCTGCTGGACTATTTTTCGGATAAGGAAAAGGAATATGTGGCGCAGCTTGCCTTCGGCTGCGCGACCGACACGCAGGACGCGCAGGGAACAGTGACGGAAACGGGGAAAAGCCTGCCGGAGCGGGCAGAGATTGCAGCAATTTTGCCTTCGTTTACCGGCGAAATCATGCAGTGTCCGCCCGCCTATTCCGCCATAAAGCTCGGCGGGAAGCCGCTGTACGCGCTGGCGCGGCAGGGCGAGTTGGTGCAGACGCAGCCCCGCCCCGTGATGATTCATGACATCACCTTGGGGGACGAGACGGAAAAAGGCGTTTATGTGCTGACCATTCGCTGCGGAAAAGGGACATACATCCGCACACTCTGCCATGACTTGGGACAGGCGCTGCATTGCCCCGCCCATATGCGCTTCCTTCTGCGCACACAGTCAGGTTCTTTTCGCATTGAAGATGCCATCACTTTAGAGGAATTAACCGAGGCGGTGCAGCACGGTGAAGCACAAAAAATGCTTCTTCCGCTGGACTATCCGCTCATGCAGCTCCTCCGAATCGACATTCCGCAAAGGCTGTGGAAGCAGGCCGTAAACGGCGTGCATCTTCCGGCGCAGGCGTTCTCTTTAGAGGAGGGCGAACAGGCGCGGATGTACGCTGATCATGAGCTGATTGGCATTGCCAAGCGCCAAAATGACGAGCTTGTTTTTTCTGTTTTGCTCACGGGCGCGGTGGACTTTTTCACAAGACATCAAGCTGGTAAGTAAATATAGTAATCAAAAAAAGCCGACGCAGAAGAATGCTTCTGTCGGCTTTTTTGATTAGTTGCTATCCTGCACCAGCGTGTCCTTAACAACCAGCAACGAGCCTAAAATCATGACGACCAGTGCAAGCAGGTATGTCCGCGAAAGCGCCTCCTGAAAGAACAGGAAAGACAGGAAAGCACCGATAAAGGGTGCAACAGCGTAATACGCGCTGGTCTTGGCCGCACCTAAGGTGTTCTGCGCTCGCACATACAGAAAAATGCTGAGGCCATAGGCTACAAAGCCAAGCAGCATGGCGGCAGCGATGTATTGAAATTGTGGCATTGCTTCGCCCTTTATGAAGGCAATCACCAGTGAGCCAAGCCCCGAAAAAATGCCCTTCAGCACGACAATTTCATAGGTGCTTTTAGAAGAGATATTGCGGGTGCAGTTGTTTTCAAAGCCCCAGCAGACTGTCGCCAGCAGGACGAACAGCGAGCCGTAGGAAAAGCGAAAGCTGTCCATGCCGTCAAAGGAAAGCAGGATGCTGGACAGCGTAATCAGCGCAATGGCAAACCAGAGCCGTTTGGAAACGCTCTCCTTGAAGATGAAAAGAGCGATGACGGTGGTGGCAACAATTTCAAAATTCCCAAGCAGCGAGGCATTGGCAGACGATCCACGGCTCAGTCCAAGCATCAGAAAAATCGGCGCGGCAATGTCCAGCACAATCATGCCGATGACAAAAGGCAAATTTTTTTTGTTCAGGTGCTCCGCTTCCTGTTGCTCCCTTTCCTTTGATAGAGACAGAATCCCGATGCCCAGCCCAGCCCCTAAATAGAGAAGCGCCGCCATCATCGTCGAGCCGACATATTTCAGCAGCAGCTTGGAAAAAGGCACATTCACCGCATAGAAGACCGCCGCTAAAAACGCATAGATGATGGCTCGCTGCTTCTGCATAAGATAAGCACCTCCGAGTGTCCGTTTCAAATGATTGAAAGCATTATATCATAGAAGGAGATGAAACACAATCAAAAACGGAGCCATCCTTTCGGACAGCTCCGTTGCTTTATCATTCGATTGATTAGACTGTTTCTTTTCCGCTCTGCCGGTTGAAGATGACATTGACCAGAATGCCGACGATGAGGGCTGTGGCAATGTTGCTGATTTCAATCTGACCGAAGTTCAGGGACAGACCACCAATACCGAGCACCAAGATGGCAGCGACCACGAAGAGGTTGCGGTTGTCGCCCAGGTCAACAGGCTGGAGCATCTTGAGACCGGACACGGCGATGAAGCCGTACAGGGCGATGCAAGCGCCGCCGACGATGCAGGTGGGGATGGAATTCACGAAACAAACGAAGGGGTCAAAGAAGGAGAGGATGATGCAGTAGATGCCGGTGATGGCAATCGTGGAAACGGAGGCGTTGCCGGTGATGGCGACGCAGCCGACGGATTCGCCGTAGGTGGTGTTCGGGCAGCCGCCGAAGAAAGCGCCGACGATGGTACCAACGCCGTCACCCAGCAGGGTGCGATCAAGACCGGGGTCGGTAATCAGGTCGCGGTTGATGATGCTGCTGAGGTTTTTGTGGTCGGCGATATGTTCAGCCAAGGTGACGAACGCAACCGGCGCAAAGAGCATGAAGATGCTGACAATATCGGCCCAGCCGGTGACAGTATTGGCAAGTTCAGGATAAACGCCGAACATACCGAGAAAGGTGAACTGCGGAACTTTGAAGAGCTGCATATTGTCAAAGGCGGACAGCTTGACGAGCTTCAGGGCTTCGATGCCGGAGGCATTGCCGATGAGGGTCAGCACCAGCGCGATGACATAAGCACCCAAGATACCGATGATGAAGGGGATCATTTTCATGCCGTTGCTGCCCTTCACGGAGGCGTATACGGTGATGAAGAAGGCAATCAGACCAACCAAGATGGCAACAAGGTTATAAGAGCCGCCAGCCGTGTTGTTCAGGTTGTTCACAGCGCTGCTGCACAGGGACAGACCAATCAGCGCAACAGTCGGGCCGATGACCACAGGGGGCAGCAGTTTGTTGACCCAAGCAGAGCCGGTCTTTTTGATAATCAGGGCGATGGCCACATACACGAGACCGGCAAACACAGAGCCAAGGAAGATGCCGAGGAAGCCGAAAGCAACCGCGCCGGTCAGCGGGGCAATGAAGGCGAAGGAGCTGCCGAGGAAAACGGGGCTCTTCTTGCGGGTAGCAATGAAGATGTAAAACAGAGTACCAAAACCAGCGCCGCACAGCGCAGCAGGCTGGCTCATATAGGTCGTGCCGCTGTTGCCGTTGACCAGCGCCGGAACGAGCAGGGTCGCAGCCATGATAGCCAGAAGCTGCTGGAAGGCGTAGATGAGATTCTTTTTCATCGGGGGCTTGTCGTTGATGTCATAGACCAGCTTCATTGTGTGTTCCCTCCGCTTATTTTTTCTTTGGCAAGAATCTTTAAGCGCGGACACAAAAAAGCTCGCCGCCAGAGTAGCGACAAGCATTAACGTCCGTCTGCACAGGAAGAGCATAGATTTCTTCCTTCGGTGCGTGCCTCTTGTCGGTCTCTCTGTACCGTCTTAAAGACTTACCGTGACAGTTTATACCACAACATTCGGTGACTGTCAAGGGCTTTTTGACAAAATGTTGACAAATTTTGCAGTTTGTGCCGTTTCTCCTTAGAAAATTTGACAGAAAGGAATGAAATGATGTATGCTACATATGAATTTGGAAAGGCGGGTGAGGGCGATGCGGAAGGTGGGACGCGGGGCGTTGATTGCGCTGTTTTGGCT
>CAVJHY010000008.1:0-26185 GCA_963649405.1 bacterium | reverse complement strand
GCCCTACATCATTCACGCAATGTTGGATAAAGATTAGTCTCCGCTGATAGCGTGTTCTGGGCAGGCGCGGACGCAGGATTCACAGCCCGTACAGAGCTTCGGCAGACGCAAAAAAGCGGGATGAATGCCGCGCTCGTTCTTCTTTTCCAATTCCAGCGAAATGCAGCCGTGCGGACAGACCTTCACGCAAGCGCCACAGCCAATGCAACGGGATGGCTCAAAAAAGACAAGTTTTTTCATGCTTTCCCCTGCTCCTGCTGAAAAGCAGCATAGTCTGCGGCGCGGGTATCGGCGTAACTGGACAGCGCGTTCTTGAGACAGAGAACGCTCAGCACTGCCTGATAAAAGAGTGAATCGTCCATCTGCACCTTGAGTGCCTCGGCAATTTCGGCAGGACCGATTAAGTCAAGTGCCATCACAGCCTTGTCCTTTGCCAGAGAACAGGCAGTCGCTGCACAGGCGCAAAGCGCTTCATTGGCGCTTTTTCCAGCCTGATAGCCGATGGCTGTCACGATGTCACGATGGGTGTCAAAGGCGATTTTCATCAGCTCTCCCCCATCCGGCGCTTTTAATTCGCCTAATGCTCGCGGCTTTTCGGGAATCGTGCGCCAGCGCGTATCCTGCGCCCAAACGGAAATATTTTCTGCATCGGAAGACATAAGTCTCCTTCTTACTACCCGTCAATTCGGTCATCCGACCTAATTTCATTATAGCGGTGATTTGCAAAATGTCAACCCCACCGCACTAAGGAAGCAGCTATGGATTATCCATCCTTCACGCACATTGATGTTCGTGAGCATACCATTAGAAAGCCCATCCCGTGGAGTGAAACCTGCTTTGGCTGCAATGCGGCACTGCCCGGCGGCTTAGGTGTCCGCGCCTATGAAACCGAGGATGACTATATTGTAGGCTTATGTACGCCGCGGCAGGAACATATCGGTTTTCCGGGCATTACGCACGGCGGCATTCTGACCGTTTATTTTGATGAAGTACTTTGGCACGCCACCCGCGTTCATCGTCCTGACACCGTTGCCATGACCGTAGAAATGGCTGTGCATTACCTTCATCCTGTGCATCCCGGTGATGCCTTGCGCGTGGTGGCGCTGCCGGAACAGGTGGACGGTCGCCATATCTATGTAGACGGTTATATTCTTCTGCCTGATAACAGCTTGGCCTGCACAGCGCGTTGCCATTATGTTGTCGTCAAGAGTGAGAACGCCTTGAACGAGGACGAGGTAACACGCATCAAGCATATCGACCATACCGATTTGAAGTGCATTGTTTTTTGAAAGGGTGATTTTTTCATGAACGAGCCGAACATCGAATGCATCACGCTGATTGACAGCAACGACCAAGAGTACGAATTTGTTGTGCTGAATCGTCTTTCCGTCAACGGGAAGAATTATCTGGCCTTGGCAGCGGCCAACGACAAGTCAAAGTCGAAGCTCGGCGAGGATTTTGTGCCGGATGACGACATCACCGTCGTCTATGAAAATACCCAGGACGACGCAGTCAGCTATGGTGCTGTGACGGATGCGGACGAGCTGTATGCGGTGGCCAAGGAACTCGGCAAGCTATACGACCATCTGGAAGACATTCCCGAATAAGCGAGGCGTAAGCGTCTTATGGAGTGCATGAAGAGCATCTATCACCTCCTGATTGAGCGGCTCAGAAAGCAGCGGTTTGTGGCGATGCGCACCGAATATAAGAAGGATGGCAGCATCGAAAAGAAACTGGCTGACGCTGACGACCCACTCGGAAAGGCCGCCTGTCAGGAAAACCGTGTGCTGCTTCAGGATACGCCGGGCGGTGGCTTTCTCCTCTGTGAGCCGTTTGAACGCCCGCAAAGGCTGATTATTTTAGGAAATGGCGAAGTGACCCGACGCATTGCGCTAAGCGCTTCAGAACGCGGCTTTTCCGTGATTGTCGTTGATGAAGCACCGAATATATGTATTGATGGGGCGCAGACGCTCTGTGATGCCCTGCCCGCCGCTCTTCGCTGTCTGCACATCACGGACGAAGACAGCATCATTCTGGCCTCCAAGCGCTACGCGGTTATTTCTGCTTGCATTGAGCAGCTTTGGGAAGAGCCGAAAACCGCTTTTTTAGGGCTGTTGGATGCTTCTTCGCAAACTGACTGGATCTCTCGCTTGGAGGATGAAGGTACGGCTGATGCGGCTTGGCTTTCACAAATGACAGTGGTCATCCACTTAGAAAATGAGGAATCCGCCGCACAAGAAATGCTTGCTGCATTAGGAACGCCGCGCTTCAGCGAAAGCATGAATGTTATCGAATTTTTAGGCCGCTTGCCCGCCGATAAAATTGAGCAGCGGCGCATCATGCTGACCGTCGCGCAGGCATCAAACGAAGTACTGCTTGGACGAAAGCTGCTGCTCTTTGAAGACGGAACGATCGTTGGCCGTCTTTGTGACGCAAGACAGAACGATCTTGTTCTAAAAGCAAAGGAATTTCTTCAAAAAGATGGCTGGGCGCTGATAAAACCCGATATACAAACAGGAATCACGGGAATTTTTGTCGAATCATTGTAACCAAGGAGGCATCAACATGGCGGCAGCCTATGACAGCAAGCAGCTTGCAGCGCTTGGAAAAAAGGTTTCCTGCAAAAAAGGAACGACATTGATGGAGGCCGGCGCTTCCCCCGCTGCCTGTTTCTATGTGCTTCGCGGATATGTCATCAACTGTGAAATCGACGAAAAGGGCTACACCCGCTGCTGGGGCATTCATGGGCAGGGTAGCCTGATTCTCTGTGAAGAGCTGTTTTATGAACAGCCGCTTTCTACGGACATGATGGCCGTCACGGACTGCGAGCTGGTTCGGATTGAGCGGAAAGTGCTGCTTCAGGCCATCCGTACCGACGAAGCCCTGCATTTATTCGTAATGAAAACGCTCTCCCGCCATTATTTAGATGCCGTTGATGAACTGCGGCGCATCAGAACGCAAACAATGGACAAGCGGCTGTGCAGCCTTTTGATTACGATTGCTGAGCCGTATGCCCGCAATGCGGATTGCGAGGCTGTCATCGGCGAAGCCTTCAGTCAGCAGACCTTAGCCACCATGTTGAATGCCAACCGCATCACCATCACGCGCACAATGCAAAAATTGCGTGATGCAGGTATGCTACTGCCCTGCCGCAGTCGGCACTACAAAATCAGCAGTATCAACAGCCTCCGTGCTTACATTGAACAGTAAAGGTGGTTATCAAATGGAATCAGTCGTTATTTTAGGCGCAGGACAGATGGGTCAGGCTGTGCAGAATTTACTCAATCAAAACCATATCCGGCTGATTGCCATCGGCGATAACAACCCGCAAAAGCGGCAGCCGGATGCCGAAATTCCCATTCTTTCCGTCGAAGAAGCGCTTTTCTTAAACCCTGACCGGGTGCTGATTTGCGTGCTGGATGGTGAACGCGCAGGACAGCTCAAAAATCAGGTGCAAACGAACGGATATCAGGGGCGTGTGATGCTGCTCAGCGATGTTTACACGCTGTTTGATGTGCGCGGTGCGACCCTGCGCCGTCTTGCCGACCGCATGAATGCGCTTTCCGTAGCTGGGTGCATTGCGGAGCTTGGCACCTATAAGGGCGATTTTGCGTGGCAACTCAATGCGCGTTTCCCCGAAAAAACGCTCTATTTGTTCGACACATTTGAAGGCTTTGACGAGCGCGATATCACCACAGAGCGAGAAAAAAGCAGTTCCAAAGCTCAAACAAACGATTTCGGCGACACAAGCATCCAAGATGTGCTTTCCCGTATGCCGAATCCGGAAAAATCGTCATTCGCCGTGGCTTTTTCCCCGATACGGTCAAAGGCTTGGAGGACGAGCAATATTCCCTTGTCAGTCTTGATGTAGACCTTTAAGCGCCGACACTTGCGGGGCTTACCTATTTTTACCCCCGTCTGAGCAGTGGCGGCATCATTATCCTTCACGATTACAACAGTCTCCGTTTTGACGGCGTTCGCCGCGCCGTATCGGACTATGAAAAAGAGCAGAGTATGCTTCCTCTGCTTCCGTTAAGTGACTTACATGGTACGGCAGTCATAATTAAGCCGTAAAATTCACTTTGTTGTTCCGCCGTGAAAATAGCATTCATAGGTCTTTTGACTGTTCCAATAGATTTCCTCATGACCTTGAAACCAGCGAAAATCTCCGACCACATCGCATTTATAGGTATATTCACCCGACTGATAATATTCAGGCCCTCTGTATGGCATAACCTTGTCTGCTTTACGGAGGGCTTCTTTTAGAAAATCCCCGCTGAAATGCTGTGTCAATACTCGCCCCATGTAATTCATTGCATACTGAGATTTTCCATCATACCAGATGGCCTCTTCGCCCGCAAACTGCTCACCGCCGACATAGGTATCATGATAGGTATAGAGACCATTGCTGTATGAAAAATCATGTGAATCATATCGTGTCGGAGCGACCTTGTTCATATATGCGGCATAAGTGTTTTTGTTTGCTTCAAGCCGAAATTCAATCAGCTTCTCGATATCTGAGCTAACAGCGGCTGTCAAGCCAGTCATGCATTCCTGATTCTTGACCAGATAATCTACTGTGACATGAAAGAGATTGCTGATTTGAATTAAATTATTAATGTCAGGATATACCTGTCCTGATTCCCACTTAGCCACAGCCTGTCTGGAAACATTCAGCTTTTCCGCAAGCTGTTCTTGCGTAATCCCTTTGCTTTTGCGAATGACTTGCAGCTTTTCAGAAAATATCATCGCTCGCCATCTCCGCAATCAGCATACATTATTTTCGCTCATGCCGCCATAAACCGCTTCTTGCTTTTTTGCAACCTACGGTATACAAAAAATTATTGTTTGGCTAAAAACGCAATATTTTCAATATGCTCCGTATGCGGGAACATATCGACTGGCTGGGCGGAAATCAAGCGATAGCCATGCTTAAACAGAATATCTGCATCGCGCTTTTGCGTGGTGATGTCGCAGGAAATATAGCAAATTTTCTTCGGCGAAAGAGCGCTCAGCGCATTCAAAAAGGCTTCGTCACAGCCACTGCGCGGCGGGTCAAGCAGGACAACATCCGGCGTTCCTTTCATCTCATGAAGAATTTTGCCGGCATCACCCTGCAAAAATTCGATATTTTCCTGATGATTGAGCGTGGCATTTTTCTTTGCCATGCGGATGGACTCAGCGTTCAGCTCGATGCCGATGACCTTTTTGACGCGCTGCGCGGCAATCAAGCCGATGATGCCGATGCCGCAATAGGCATCCACCACCGTATCACTCTTTGAAAGCTGTGCCATATCAAGCGCTTTTTTGTACAGCACGGCGGCCTGACTGCTGTTTACCTGATAAAAGGAACGCGAAGAAATCAGCAGCTTTTGTCCGCAGAGAACATCTTCAATCACGCCGTCACCCAGCAAAACATGCTCCTGAAAGCCCAAAACGGCGCTGCCTGAACGCGGATTGATGTTTTGAATTACTGCTCGCACATCAGGACAGGTCTTTTTAATTTGCACTGCAATCTCGTGCGCGTTCGGAAGCTGTTCATTTGCCGTGACTAAAGTAACAAGCGCCTGATCTGTCGCCTGTGCGTAGCGAACAATGACAAAGCGAATCTGTCCTGTTTTCTTGTTCTCGTCATAGGCTTTAATTTTATAGGAAAGCAGAATGCTCCGCACTGCGCAGACAATTTCATCAGCCCGCTTGTTTTCCAAGAGGCATTCATCGGTCGGCAGAACATAATGCGTCCCGTAAACGTACATACCGCTGATCAAGCCGGTTTTGTCGAATGCAAAGGCGGAGATGACCTTGTTTCTGTAATGGACAGGCGTATTCATGCCAATGATGGGCTTGGCACACGGGAACAAGGCACGCACCTTGTCGGTTTTGAATTTTAATTGTCTGTCATACGGCACGGAAAGGCGGCTGCACCCGCCGCATCGACGCTGCTGCAAAGGGCAATTCATTTACACGCCTCCGTGCTGCTCTGCTTCGCGTTCTTCCAGCCATGCATCCAAAATGCGGGCAGCACCCGCCACAAAATCCGCGCAGGGACGGCGCTGATAATAGGTTTGATCCCGCTTGTCCGGCGTAGGCTCAGACGGACCGGCGGGAAGCGCCAGCAACTCACGGCAAATGTATGTGCCAAATTCCGCCTTGAAAGCGCCGCACAGACGCTGAATCAACGCATAATGTGCCGCTTTTTTGTCCGGCGCTTTGGCCTCCGAGTAACCGGCAACCACACCGGCTACCATTGCCATGCCACTGACCGCGCCGCACACCTCACGCAGACGGCCAATGCCGCCACCAAAGGACGAAGAAAGCCGGAGTGCGGCTTCTTCCTCTATGCCCGTCACATCGCAGAAGGCCGCATAGACGGCTTGTGCGCAGTTATACCCTTCCAGAAACAGTGACCTTGCTTTTTCTTCATGCTTTGTCATGGTGCATTCCTCCGTTATTTCATATCAACCGGCAAATCCGTATCGGTAAACGGATCTTCTTCCGCAAACGGTGTTTCCTCTTTCGGCTGCTCCGGCTCATCGTCATACAGACCGGCAACAGGCGTGTGTACATGCAGGCGCAGCTCGTTCTTATCAAAGGTGATATCCGCCCGCTCACGCGGCTTGGCCATGGCTAAAAAATCCGTATATTTTGTGCGGCCTCTGCGGACATATTCAATCGCCACTTCCGGCCGTCCCTGCCAGTGCATGGGAATAACCAAACGCGGCTTTACGGACATGACAAAGTGATTGATGCCCGCATCGAACATTCCGCCCAAACGCGGGTCAAGCGGGAACATACACAAATCAATGGGCGTGTTATACAGCGGCTCGCAGGCAGCATAAAACGCCCGTTCTGCCTCGGTAATCTCCTTGAGGGTGCTTTCATCGCGCCAGTGCCAAAGATTCAAATCTCCCGCATGGAAAATTTTCAGCCCGTCAAAGTCCACATAAAAGGACACACCCAAGTCGGTGGAATCAAAGGCAGTCACCTTCATATTGCCAAAGGTCAAAGTGTCGCCCGGTGCCATGCGCTTTCCGCGCTTGCCAACGGGAATATCATCCGACACGATGTAGGTGATGTTATATTTTTCCATGTTCCAAGTGTAGATGACTTCATCGAAATGGTCGGGATGGCTGTGCGACACGAAGACGAACACACGCTTGAAGGGCTTGAAATCATTCTCCGTAATCTGCGCCTTTTTAGGCAGCGCATTATCTTCGCCGCGCCAATAATCAAACACGAGCAGTGTATCCCCGACAGCCGCCATAAAGCCCGAATGATGCAGATAGGTCACTGTGACCTGATTGGTCATTTTCATCCCTCCTTTTTTGCGGCAAAGGCTTTTTTCAGCACACGACCGTCCGTGTTCGGCAGTGAAAGCTGCAAAGCGTGTGCCAGCGTCGGCGCAATATCAACGATTTCCGCTTCGTCCAGCTCGATATTCTTCCTGAAAGGCTTGCCAACCAGCCACAAAAGCGTCCGTCCGCCGGAACGGTCAAGGGAAAAACCATGATCGCCGATGTGCGGTTCGCCAATTTCTTCTCCGTCCGAAAAGCGAAAGCCCTTTTCTGCTTCCACAGTCAAATGAACATTCTTCGGCGCATGGAGCGCACGCAGCTCTTCCTCCAAATAAATGTGCGCAATATGCCAGTTTGCTTGATTTTTTTGAAGTGCCAATAACGCTTGCTGCTCATCTCCGAAAATGTAAGCGCCCATGCCGAGTGCCTGCGCACGGGCAGGGCATTCGGCTTGCAAAAGCGCGTCAAGCTGCACGGTTTCCTTGGCATCCTCCTGACCGTGATCGCTCATGATGCAGAGAATGGTGTCATCATAAAGATTGGTTTTTTTCAAGGCATCAATGATTTTCTGCACCCGCGCATCCAGCCGCTGCATGGCCTCGTGCGCTTCAGTGCTGTCCGTTCCGTACCAATGGCGCATGGAATCGCAATCCACCAAATGCACAGTCAATACATCGGGCGGACGCTTGGACAAAATCAGCTTCTCGCAAAGCAGGGCGGCATAATCATCCAAATCAGGCTGGCGAATACTCTTACGCTGCTTGCCGTACAGAAGCTCCATCCGCAAAATCCAGATAGGAGAGGCATATTGCAGCATCTTCACGGTGGCATTCTCGCCGGGCAGCGGGAGAATTTCTGGAAAATTACGGCGGATGATGCGTTCAGCCTTGCCTGACACCGGCCACAGGATGGAGGCAACATCCATCCTCTTTTCATGCGCGGCTTCCCAGAGTGTTTTTTGACCGATTTGACCGATTTCCCAATACCACGCCCGCATATTGTGGTTTTTGTCCGGCTGAAAGGGCTGGTTATGTGCAACAAAATGCCTATCAGGATAACAGCCAGTAATAGCCGATGTGTGAATGGGATAGGTCAAGGTCGGATAAATGGTTTTGACATTTTTGCAGAAAACGCCCTGCTCCTTTAACGCGGAAAGCGCGGGCAGACTCAAAAGCCTGTCCGCGTCGGGGCGTGCCACAGCGTCCAGAGATATTAAGACAAGACGCATAATATTACTTCCTTTTAGAATCTTCTTCCGTGATGCGGCGGATGATGGAAATCATGCCGCCCGCCGCCTCTTCTTTTCGGCTTTCTGCGTCCAAAGAGGAAATACAGAATCACCACAATTAGCAGCACCTTTTTCAGACTGAAGCCGGTGCTTTTTTCTTCCTTGTCGATGCCATCATTCTGTTTTTCCGTCTCGGAAGAATCCGAAAAGGCAGAAGAAACAAAGTCAGACCAGTTAAAAGAGGTTGTCGGGGCTTTTGTCGGCTCGACCACAGATGTGCCGAACAAACCGGATGTATCTAACTCAGCGCCAAGCTGCGTGGCCATCTTAGAGGTCATTTCGGGCAGCAATGTATTCAAAGCCTCGTTGTAGCTCCGCGCAAGATATTTTGTGCGGAAGTATGTACCGAGCAGCACATCGCCGTTTTCACCGCTCAACACCTTCTGCACCCCTTGGCCGGACGCAAGTGCATAGCTTTCCTCGCCGATGACCATCAAAAGCAGGGCATCGTTGTCGCTAAGCTGCCAGCGCTCAAACAATCCGTTTGCATATTCCTTGACGGACATACCACCCAAGAAATGACAAGCGTAGACATAGATATGACCGCCGAACGCCTTTTCCGTGCGCTCGTTTAAGGTATCAAGCTCCTTAGTGATTTGCTCAGACAGGACGGAAGCCTGATCCTGCGCATATGCGCCCATATCGGGATAGTTGACCGCCAAGGCACAGGGCAATGCGGCAAAAAGAAGGATGAAGATAAGGAGCAAGGCAATGATATTTCTTTTCATGTCAGCCTCTCCCCCTCACTCTGCCTCGTACAACTCTGCCTGCTGAATCCCCATGAGGCGAGCCAAAAAGCCGCTGAAAAAGTTCTTGCTCAGGCGTTCATTAAACGCACCGGCTGCTTCGTTATACAGCGCTTCGGCTTCCTGCACAAGCAGCTCACTGGACGACAGCATCTGCGGAAGCAGTTCATCGACATACATTTTGTCGCGGTCATCCGCCTTCACAGTTTCTGTATTGCTGAGCGCGGCTAAGAGGGCTTTCGCATTTGCAGCCAGCGATTCGGCTGCCTCAGCCTTTTCCTGAAGACCGGTCTTGCTGCTTTCGAGCGTCGCTTTAGAAGTATTCAGTGCCTTAATTGCCTCGTCATCCGTACTGACATGACGGCGTGCCACGGTCAGAATATCGTTCGCCGTTTCTACGCAAGTTTTCAGCGCCTCATCCAGCGGCTGGACGGCGCTTTCCGTCTCGGCACACTCCTCGGTCCAGCCCTTATAGGCACCCACAAACAGTGCTGAAACAATCAATACCAGCATCACGACAAACGCGAATGCGTTTTTTGCTTTCATTTTTTATCCTTTACATATTCAAGAGCTTCTGCTTCAGCTCGTTCTCCATCTGTACAAGCGTCTTTTCTGCCTCAGCACGCTGCTGACGACCCTCCTGCTGAATGCGGACGACCTCGTTGATGGTATCAATCAAAGACTGGTTGGTTTCCGTCAGCGTCTCCATATCAATGATGCCGCGCTCCGCTTCCTGAGCGGTATCAATGGTGCCCTGCTTGAGCGTTGCCGCGTTCTTCTTGAGCAGCTCGTTGGTCATATCCGTAACAGCCCGCTGCGCTTGCATGGCCTGTTGAGAATGATGCAGACCAAGTGCCAGCACCATCTGATTTTTCCAAAGCGGCAGGGTGTTGACCAAGGTGGACTGAATGCGCTCCACAAGCAGAGAATTGTTGTTCTGAAGCAGACGAATCTGCGGTGCCATCTGCATGGAAATCTGGCGCGTGAGCTTCAAATCGTGCAGCTTCTTTTCAAAGCGGTCGCACTGGGAAGCCAAGTCGTTCGCCGCCTGTGCATCCATCGCATCGCCGGACTTTTCGGCCTTGGCTTTCAGCTCTGCTAAATCCGTCTCCCGCACCTGCTTTAAGCGCTTTTCACCGGCAACGATGTACATGGTCAGCTCGTGGAAATAGGTCATGTTCATATCATACAGATGGTTGAACATCGCCACATCCTTTAAGAGCTGCACCTGATGCGATTCCAAATTCGCGGAAATTTTTTCTACATTGGTGGCAACATCATCATACTTCGCCTTGATTGTGGCAATTTGCCGCTTGGAGGAAGAGAACAGCGCACGAAGACCCTTGGGCTTTTCCGTCACGCCTTCAAAGCACTTCAGTTCGCTGATGAGCTGGGTGAGCATATCGCCCACATCGCCTGTGTCGTCCGTCTTCACATCAGACAAAATCGTATCAGCAAAGGAGGAAACCTTTTTCTGTGCGTCTGCGCCGTACAGCATCACATGGTCAGGGTTTGTCAGGTCAATTTTTTCGGCAAAGGCTTCGATTTCGCGCATTTCCTCTTCGCTCAAAGAGCTGTCCCACTGGCCGACGATTTCAGCGGCTTCCTGCGGAGCAGGCGCATGAGCATATTCCTCCAGCATTTTGGCCGTGTTTTCAAGCTGCGCCTTGTCGGTTGCTTGGCTGTCCAAGGTAAGAATCGGTGTCTTCGGCTCCTGTGCCACTGCCTGTGCATTGTTCTGTTCGCTCATTGTTCGTTTCCTCCTTCAAAATCTCATCAATGGTGATTAGTTGATTTTATCGTGCAGCCCGCTGTCAATCAAGCCGTCCTGCTTGAGCAATGTTTCCAGCACATCGATGTCCGTAGAAATATCCAGCATATCATCGTGATACATCTGGTCAAGCTGCTTTTCAAACGCTGCCAGCACCACATCCATCGCATCTTCGACATTTTTCTTCATGGTCGCGGCATTTTCGCCTGTGACCTTGCGCTCATCCACCTTGCGGTAGCTGGTCAACATTTTGAGCGTTGTCGGGAGATAGTATTCCATGAAACGGCGAATCTGCGGGGCTTTGGCAGGATGATCCACAACGGTCAGGAAAATTTTGTTGGAGATGTCATCTAACTTGTCCATCTTGGCGGAAAGCTCCTCATCGGGAATCAGATCATTTTCCGCACGGATCTTGGCAAGCATCTCCTGTCCGCGCTGCACAAGTGCATCCACCGTCTGGTCACCCGTCAGAGGGATTTTCTTCTGCGGCGGTGCTTTCTTGCTGGTGTCCACGCCGCCCGCCATCACAAAAATCAGCCGTGCTAAAAGAAGCGCAATGGCCGCGCAAATCAGATAGTCCATGATGCGGTAAAACGGGAAAATGGCAGAGTAAAGCAGGGTGACCAAGCCCGCCGTGATAAACGCGGCAATGTAGGCGTACTTCGAGCTTTTCTTCTTCATGGACAAACAAAATCCTTTCTATTCGTGAATTGCTTTTGCGATTCACAAGGTCAGCATACCGCACTTTCGGCACATTTCGAAGGAAATGCTGCCTGATACGGCAATAAATATTATACTATATCTTTTTTCCTATTTCAATGCGGCATACGCCATTTTTTGAAGGGCTTCCATCAAAAATTCGTGGACATTTCTCCCCGCTTTCGGTATAATGTACGGGCAAGCCTCATTTTAACGCAAAGTGACGGAAGGGACGATGCTTTTATGATTTTGATTGGCGTTACGCCGGACTGGAACGAGGAACAAAAGCGGCTCTTATTAAATCAGGATTATCAAAATGCTGTTCTGCACAGCGGCGCACTGCCCGTCATTCTTCCATTGACGAATGACAAAAAAATGCTCGACGCCGCTTTTGACACAGCGGACGGGCTTTTGTTTACCGGCGGCGCTGATGTTGACCCTACGCTGTACGGCGAAAAAAAACTTCCGTGCTGCGGATCTCTTTGCCCCATGCGTGACAAGATGGAGCTTTATTTGATGAATCGCGCCATCCGCGAAAAAAAGCCGTTCTTAGCCATCTGCCGCGGCTTTGAAGTGATGAACATTGCGCTGGGCGGCTCTTTATATCAGGACATTGCCGAGCAGATGTCCAAGGAGCTTCGCCATCCCGTATATGAGCAGCCGCGTACCAAGGTGCATGATATGCAGATTGTCTCCGGCACGCGCCTCCATGCGGTAACGGGGCTTGATACTTTTCAAGTCAACAGCCGCCATCATCAGGGGGTTAAGAAGGTGGCAGACGGACTGATTGTCAATGCCATTGCGTCCGACGGTCTCATTGAAGGGTTTGAGCTGCCGGAACATCAGCATCCCTTGGCGCTGGGCGTTCAGTGGCATCCCGAAGCGCTGGAAGATCGTTATCCAGAAGCTGCCAAACTGTTCACTTTGCTTGCCGAAGTCTGCAAGCAGCAAAAAACCGCTTCAGGAGTTCAAGTATGACGGAAATAGCATTGGTGGGCGATTTGCACGGCAACCTTCCCGCGACAATGGCCTTGGACGCCGACTTAAAGCGGCGGAATATTCAGCACATCTGGTGCTTGGGCGACATTGTGGGCAAAGGACCTTGCTCGGCAGATACCTTCGATTGGGCGTTCAGCCGCTGCGAAATCATTTTGCAGGGCAACTGGGACAGCGGCATCAGCTTTAAGCTGTTTCCGAACGATAAATTTTACTATCGTCAGTTAGGCGAAAAGAGAATGCAGGCGCTGCGTGACTTGCCGCTTGAGCATCACACGACACTGAGCGGACGGCATATCCGCCTGTTTCACGGCCGTCCTGTGATGCAAAAACTCGTCTATATTCAGGATGAGGTGAACGCTCTCTCCGAATATTTTGAGCCTGATTTTCAGGTTGTCGGCTATGCGGATGCGCACAGGCAGGGTATGCGCCTTGTCACGACACGCGGCATTATCTTTAATACCGGCGCTGTCGGCAACGGCATAGGGCTGCCGATGGTGCAATATGCTATCATGCGCGGCGATGAGAATGACCCAAACGCCGCGTTTGACCTGACCTTTGTGACTGTCCCATATGACCGTAAACAGGCGGTACAGGATACGCTAAATGCCGCCGAGCTGCCGAATGCAGATTTGCTGATCAGGGAAATTAAAACCGGCATTTATGCCCGCAACTCCTCCGAAAAGAAAGAGAAAGAGAGCCGCTCATAAAAAAGAACGGCTCTCCATGAAGGGGGTTGAGGCATCCTACATGGGATGCAGCAGACGGAGATAAAATAAAAAGCTCGAAGCCGAGGGGACAGCACCGAGGCTATCTCCTGTCTGCAAGCGTATCATACTGTTCTTCTATGGCATAATTATGACAGGATTTGTTCAAAAACAGAAAGGAACGGAAAATGGCAGGGAGGCATATTCTGATTACGGGTGGCTCACGCGGCATCGGTGCGGCACTCGTGCGGGCGTTCTGTACGCAGGGGAATTTGGTGGCGTTCACCTATTTACGGCATGGCAATCAGGCGGAAACACTGGCCAAGGAAACGGGTGCAATGCCTTTTTTGTGTGATGCCCGCAATGAAGAGGATGTATCCCGTCTCTTTGAAGCCCTGAAAAAGCGCTTCCACACCTTGGATGTGCTGGTCTCCAACGCAGGAACGAGTCATGTCGGGCTTTTGGAAGATATGTCGCTTGCGCAGTTTGATGACCTCATGAGTGTCCATGTGCGCGGCGCTTTTTTAATCACGCGAGCTTTCCTGCCCATGCTGCGGGAAAACGGCGGCAGCATCGTCTATATTTCGTCCATGTGGGGACAGGTCGGCGGCTCCTGCGAAGCGGCCTATTCAGCAGCGAAGGCTGCCTTAATTGGGCTTTGTAAAGCGATGGCTAAGGAGGTCGCACCGACTATCCGTGTGAACTGTGTTGCTCCCGGTGTGATTGATACGGACATGATGGCCGCCTTTTCAAACGATGATAAAGCAGCGCTCATTGATGAAACGCCGCTTCAGCGCCTCGGCACGGCTGAAGATGTTGCTCAGTCCGTCCTCTTCCTCTGTTCCCCCGCTGCCTCCTTTATCACCGGTCAGGTCTTGTCCGTTTCGGGCGGGTTAATTATATAAAGACTTTTCCCTTATGGGCATAAACATAGCAATTTTGATTGTGAAAACCCCGTTTTTTCTGCAAAAATCAATAAAATTTTCCAAATGTAGTTTTTGCACTTCTCATTTATGTCAATTTGTTGTATAATACAGATGAAAAGTGATCGCTGCAGGGAGGATGAAAGGCAATGAATCGTTTTCTGTCGGACTGGAGCAATGACATCAACAACATCCCAATCGGTCCGCTTGGCGTTATCGCCATGTCCGGATGCGAAGAAATGGGCAAGAAGGTCAATGACTGGCTGCAAAAGTGGCATAACCTTCAGGAGACCTCAGACGAAGAATTCTATACGACGACTGGCCGCGGTCGTGACTCCTTTTTGATTAAGACCTACTGCCCCCGTTTTGGCACGGGCGAGGCAAAGGGTGCCATCAAGGAGAGCGTTCGCGGCTATGATATTTATATCATCGTCGATGTCTGCGCTCACAACAAGACCTACAAGATGTATGGTCAGGATGTACCCATGTCGCCCGATGACCATTATCAGGACTTGAAGCGCATTATTTCCGCCATCGCTGGCAAGGCCAAGCGCATCAATGTCATCATGCCGATGCTCTATGAGAGCCGTCAGCATCGCCGCACCTCCCGCGAAAGTCTGGACTGTGCTGTTGCACTTCAGGAATTGGTGCGCATGGGCGTTGACAATATCATCACCTTTGACGCGCATGACCCACGTGTGCAGAACGCCATTCCTGCCAGCGGCTTTGAAAATGTCATGCCAACCTATCAGATGCTCAAAGCCCTGTGCCGCAATGTCAAGGATTTGAAGCTCGATAAGAACAGCATGATGATTGTCAGCCCAGATGAAGGCGCGATGAACCGCAACATCTACTATTCCTCCGTTCTTTCTCTTGACCTTGGTATGTTCTATAAGCGCCGCGACTATACAACCATCGTCAACGGCAGCAACCCCATCGTTGCGCATGAATATCTGGGCGCGTCCGTGGAAGGCAAAGATATTCTCGTCGTGGACGACATGATTTCTTCGGGCGATTCTATCATTGATCTTGCCAAAGAGCTGAAAGCGCGCAAGGCCAACCGCATCATCGCCATCACAACCTTCGCCTTCTTCACCAACGGTTTGGATGCTTTCAACAAGGCGTATGAGGATGGGCTTCTGTACCGCGTGATTTCCTCCAATGTGACCTATCGCTCCCCCGAATTGCTGGCTGCGCCGTGGTACATTGAGGCAGACCTCAGCAAGTACATTTCCCACTTGATTGCCACCTTAAACCACGACCGCTCCATTCACGAGCTTCTGCAGCCCTATGACCGCATTCAGCGTCTCATCACGCGCTATAAGGCGGAACAGGCAGAAAACGGCATCAGCCTCGTCTAATAAACTACATGAACAATCAGAAAAACAAAAAAGAGATAACCGCCGACATTCAGCCTGCTTCTCAGCAGGCTGTCGGCATTTCTGAAAAGCCTGTAAAAAAAGACCTTTTAGGCACGGCTAAGGAATTCTTTTCCGGCGCTTTGGGAACGGTCAAAAACAGGGACTTAAACCAGCTTGTCGAGGAATTTACTTCAGAAATGACTTTGGTGGCCGAGGGGCTCAGTGATGACCAAGCCAAGCTGCATCAGACTGTCAATGATGTGGCTGCGCAGCAGACCATTGACCGCGAGCAAATCCAAGAAGAGCTGAAAACCTTGGACGAGCGGCAAAATGAGAACACTCGCCAATTAGAGCAATTAGCCACGCAGCTTCAGCAGCTTCAAAAGGCCATCGCCGATAAGAAGGTTAAAAAGGTCGAGGGATTTACGGGACTTCTTAGGCAGGCCACATGGCTGGTCGGCATTGCCGCCGGAACGTGGATTATTGTAACATTGCTTCAATATTTTCTTAAATAACTTACGGAGGCGTTTATGGCAGACTACCGCGAGCTGGTCGAAAAATATAAAAAGCGCCGTCGGGATACGCTTGTGGATGCGGTGACGACCGGTCTTACCTATGCGGACAATGTTGCCGTGGACATAGGGCTTCTCAATGACACGGATATTGCGACCGACACTTTGGATGCTGTGAGTGTCGCCCTCCCCTTTGCCGTGATTGCAGTAACGGAGCAAATGAAGGTCATCATGGGCAAGAAAGAGCAGAAACACGCGCTCAGCGACGCAACTTTTCGGATGCTCAAAACCGGCGCAGCGCTCGGCATCGGCACGGCTGTCGGCACGGTTGGCGGTTTGGCAGCGGCTATTCCCGCGGCTGTCGGTGTACGCACGCTGATGGACAAATATAAAAGCCGTTCTTTGACAGCGCTGCGCGTGGCCGGAAGGACGGAGCGCTTAAAATCCCTGCGTGATTTTAACGCACAGCGTTTTTCAAAGAATGCGCCCGCCTCTCAAGACATTCTGCCTGATGATATTGAAAAAGTGTAAGGAGTGATTTTAATGGGTTTTGAAGCCTTTGATGCGTATCTTGATTCGCTGGAAAGCATGGGCATTCCCGCCTGTGATTGTATCATTTATCGTGACCATGAATTGGTACATCGGCACTATCACGGTTATTCCGATGATGCTAAAACCAAGCCCATGAATGGACATGAAACCTATTGGTATTTTTCTGCTACAAAGCTGTTCACCTGTGTCGCCGCCATGCAGCTCATTGAGCAGGGAAAGCTGGGACTGGATGACCCTGTTTACCGCTATCTGCCTGCCTATACCATGCTGACCGTTGCGGATGGTGACATCACACGGGCAGCGCGGACTATATTGACCGTCCGCCATTTGATGAGTATGCAGAGCGGTCTTGACTATGACGAGAAAGCTAAGGCCATTGTCAATGCCCAGCAGACCTATGGCGCGGAGGCGACAACACAGCAGATTGTTGATACAATCGCCCATAAGCCGCTCGGCTTTGACCCCGGCACGAATTACCGTTACAGCCTTTCGCATGATGTTCTGGCGGCCATCATTGAGGTCGTCTCCGGTCAAACCTTCGGCGAATATTTGAAGCAAAATATCTTTGAGCCGCTCGGCATTCAGGACATCGGTTTTGAACAGACGGAAAGCCGGATGCAGCGGATGTGCGATATGTATATTCGGGACGAAATGAAGAACACAACGACTCTGACAGAAAAAACGAATAACTATGTATTAGCGCCCAAATACGAAAGCGGCGGCGCGGGACTGATTGGCGGTGTTGAAGACTATATACTGTTAACCGATGCGCTGGCTTGCGGCGGTGTCGGCAAAACCGGCAAGCAGATTTTGAAGCCGGAAAGCATTGCACTGCTCAGTACGCCGCAGCTCATGGACGAGCGCAGCAAGGCTTCCTTTTCCCGCACGGATTACGGCTACAGCTATGCCCTCGGCGTGCGCGTGATGGTCAACCCTGCGCTTAAAAATGCGAAGTCCCCCATCGGCGAATTTGGTTGGGACGGCGCTGCCGGTGCCTATTCTTTAGTTGACCCAAAGAATCACCTTTCTTTGTTCCATGCGCAGCATGTGCGTTGCTATAACGCCGTGTATTTTGAGGTGCATCCCCATATCCGCGACCTTATGTACGAGGCACTGAATCTATAAGCTGACGGGAGGGTGAGCAATGGGAACGCTGTTTAACCGCGCCATTCAATACGCCGTTGACGCACACGCTAATCAACTGCGCAAAGGCACGAACATCCCCTACATTGTCCATCCGATGGAGGCCGCCGCGATTGTGGCCAGCATGACACAGGACGAAGAAATCCTTGCCGCGGCTGTTTTGCATGATGTTATCGAGGACACCAACCGCACACGGCAGGATATTGAAAAGGAATTTGGAAAAACTGTCGCCGCTTATGTCGCCTCCGAAAGCGAAAACAAGCTTGAAAATCTGCCCGCTTCCGCAACTTAGCAGCTCAGAAAGCAGGAAACATTAGATCGGCTTTCCGTTGCCTCCGAGCCGATTCAAATGATTGCGCTGGGCGACAAACTCGCCAACCTTCGCGCCATCCACCGTGACCTCACCATGCTTGGTGAACAATTCTGGCAGCGCTTTACCGTGTCCGCCCCGTCTATGCAGGCATGGTACTATCTGTCAATGCTGAAAAGCTTGGAGCGCTTGAAAAAATATCCCGTTTATCAAGAATTTTCAGAGCTGGCGCAAATGGTCTTCGGCAGATTCAAAAAGTAGGATGACATGACAAAACCCGATGAACGAACACACGCTCATCGGGCTTTTTGTATTATCTGATATTATTCGTCCTCGTCTTCGTCATCATCATCATCATCTTCTTCTTCAGAGGAATCGTCATCGTCATCCGTTCCACTGCAAAATTCAATGGTGACTTCGGTCGTTGTCTCTTCCGTCTTTTCAATGGTGACGACTCTTTTTGCTTCTACTTTCATATCATCATCCTCATTTTCGTCTGCTTCAGCCTCGGTTTCTTCAGCCGCTGCCACTTCGGATGATTCTTCCTTTGTCTCTTCCTTCGGTTCTTCCGCCTTTTCCTCTGCTTCAGGCTCAGCAACTTTCTTCAGCGCATCCTCGATTTCCTTTAGATCAATGAGCTGGTCAAGCTGGTCACGCAGCCATATCAAGTCTTCCTTGGGAAGGGCTTCCAAATCCTCCGCGATGTTCTCCTTTTTGACCTTCGTGGAGAAAAATTCCGCCAAACCGCTGTCGTCATAGGCTTTTTTCACTTGATCGGCGGCTTTTTTCGACATTTCCTTGGCCTGTTCAAAGGTCTGTTCACCTTTTTCCGCAAGCTGGCTGATGACCTGCTGAGACTTCTCAACGCCCGTTGAAACCGCACCGAGACCGGCCATTAAAATTTTTTTCAGCTCCGAGCTAATCTGATCCATGCTTCAAGCTCCTTTCGCTTTTTCATGCTGTGCGCGGCGGCGGCTGCCGTCCGCAAGGACAGTATGCCGCATTCTGCGGCACAATACTTTAAAAATAGTTTAGGAAGGAAGCTCGTCCGTTTCCTCGTCGGCGGGCATTTCCAGATAGGCCGCTGCTTCCTTGACATCCAGCCCCTCGACATTGCGCAGCTTGCGCTCAATGGTGCGCGAACGCGTAGTGGCCTTTTCGATGCTGTCCGAGGCCATGCGCATTTTCTGCTGTGCTGCATCCAGCAGCTCCGCAAAGCGGGAAAAGTCCGTCTTGACAGCCGACAGCAGCTTCCAAACCTCGCTGGAACGCTTTTCGATAGCCAGCGTTCGGAAGCCGACCTGCAAGCTCGTCAAGAGTGCTGTCAAGGTCATCGGTCCTGCAATCAGGATGTGTTGCTTTTCCTGCAATTCCTCTGCCAGTCCCCTGCTGCGGAGCGCTTCCGCATACAGTCCTTCCGTTGGCAGGAACATCACAGCAAAGTCTGTCGTGTGCGGTGGTGCGATGTATTTGGAGGCAATGCGCTTGGCCTCCGTGCGCAGGGCATCCTGAAGCGCCTTCTGCGCCGCCTGAATCTGCTCCGGCGTACCATTTTCATGCGCCGTCAGCAGCCGTTCGTAGTCCTCCACGGGGAATTTGGCATCAATGGGCAGATACACCGTTTCGTCGTCATGCCCCGGCAGACGGACGGCAAATTCCACCCGCTGCTGCGAATTTGGCACAACGGCAACATTTTCATCATATTGATTCTTGGCAAGCACCTGTTCAAGCAAAGCACCAAGCTGTATCTCGCCCCAAACGCCCCGCGTTTTGACATTGGTCAGCACCCGCTTCAAATCGCCCACACCATTAGCCAGTGTGCGCATTTCGCCAAGCCCTTTGCTGACCTGTTCAAGCTGCGCCGAAACCACTTGGAAGCTCTCTGCCATCCGCTTTTCCAAGGTGGAATGGAGCTTTTCATCCACCGTCTGCCGCATTTCGTCCAGCTTCCGGCTATTCTCGGCTTGCAGGGAAGAGACACTCTTTTCCAGCGTTTCGCGCATTTTTTCAATGCGCAGCTCGCTCTGCCGCAGCTTTTCATCCAAGAGCTGAGATTGCGCCCGAAGCCTGCCCTCATGCGTCTGCGTAAACAGCTCAAAGCGGGCATCCAGCGCATCAAAGCGGCTCAGCTCTGTCCGCATCAGCTCGTTCATCTGCCCTAAAAGCTGCTGGGTGCTTTGATACATCTGCGTCTGATATTCCTCGCGTGTCGGAATCATTCGCAGCGAATGTTCCAATTCAGCACTCAGGTTTTGGAAAAACACATCCAGCTCCCGCCGCCTTTTTTTCCGCTCTTTCTTTTGATTGACCAGCAGGAAAAACAAAAGGACAGTGCAAAGAACACACAAGAAAAGCAGCAAAACAAGCAGAAGCCCTGCATTCTCCCGCGCAAGCTCCAAGAAATCACTCATCTGAATTTACAATTCCCTTCGGCCTTCCAGCGCCTTGGCCAGCGTGACCTCATCGGCATATTCCAAATCGCTGCCGACAGGCACGCCGTGCGCAATCCGCGTCACGCGGACACCAAGCGGCTTAATCAAGCGGGCGATGTATGTGGCCGTTGCTTCGCCCTCAATGTCCGGATTGGTGGCCAGAATAACCTCGTCGATTTTTTCTTCCGCCAGCCGTGCTAATAATTCCCGAATACGGATATCATCCGGCCCTACACCGTTCATGGGCGACAGCGTGCCGCCCAGCACATGATACACGCCCTTAAAATCCTGCATCCGCTCCAGCGCGGCGACATCCCGAGGGTCACGCACAACGCAAATCTGCCCGTTGTGCCGCTCCTCGTCCGCGCAGACGGCGCACAGCTCATCCTGCGTATAATTCCCGCACCGCGAGCAGAAGCGGACAGCCTTTTTTCCCTGCCAAATTGCCGCCGCCAAATCATGCACCTGCTCCTCCGGCAGCGATACAATGTGATAGGCCAAGCGCTGCGCCGTCTTCCTGCCGATGCCCGGAAGCCGCGCAAGCTGTGCCGCCATGCGTTCAATCGGCTCTACCTGTGTCTGCATAAAACCCTCAGAACATACCGCCCATACCAGCCGGTGCCATGGCGCTCATGACCTCTTCGCGGGTCTTTTCGCCGGTGCGAAGTGCCTCGTTGACAGCCGCCATAATCATGTCCTGCAGCATTTCCACATCATCGGGGTCAACCGCTTCGGGCTTGATGGTCAAAGAAAGAATCTCACGCTTGCCGGAGACCTTGCAGGTCACCATACCGCCGCCCGCGCTGGCTTCATACTCCCGTGCATCCAGCTCTTCCTGTGCCTGCGTCATCTTCTCCTGCATTTTCTGCGCCTGACGCATCAACTGCTGCATATTCGGTCCACCAAAGCCTCCGAAATTTCCGCCTCTCATAATCAAAAATCCTCCTTAAATTTCATTTCAAGCTGTCCTGCTGACGATTGCCAGCCCCAAATGGCAGACAGCATTCGTTTTGCCTTCCATAGCATTATAGCATATAAAAGCCGCCGATGTAAAGTGCGGCACTGCCTGAAAAAAGACCGCCCGTCATTTCTGACAAGCGGCCTTGTGGTTATTCGTTATTAATCAATAGCGCTGAGAACGCATCTTGGCGAAGCAGTCACGGCAGTAGACGGGACGATCGCCGCGAGGCTGGAAGGGAACCTGCGTGGTGCAGCCACAACCATCGCAGATGACTTCGTGCAT
This sequence comes from bacterium, assembly GCA_963649405.1. GTDB lineage: Bacteria > Bacillota > Clostridia > Christensenellales > Aristaeellaceae > CAVDRM01. Next base: position 4,207 of record CAVJHY010000008.1, on the reverse strand, counting down.
TTCGCGTTCGCCGTTGTTGTTCGCGGGACGACCGCCGCCATTGGCACGGCGGGCAGCGCGGCAAGCGGGGCAGCGACCGGGCTCATTCTGGAAACCCTTTTCGGCGTAGAAAGCCTGCTCAGACGCGGTGAAGGTGAATTCCTGACCGCACTCACGGCAGGTGAGGATCTTGTCCTGATACATGGTAAATTCCTCCAAATTTGTTTTTTGCCAAACCGACCGATAGTTCCAGTTGTTTCCGTGGGCTTTGCTGCCGTCAAGGGACGTTTGGCTCAACCAAGGGAGGAACACCTGAGATACCTGAGGCTTGGACTGCACTTTTGATTATAACATAATTTTATGCGAATGTATACCCCTCTTGCAAAACAAATTTTATGCTTAAATCTTCTTTCGTAAATAATCCAGCGTCTTTTCAAGCACGGTATCCTTGCCTTCCCGTACATCAGCCGCCGTTAAATCGGCTTCAATGTCCGGCTGAATCCCCCGCCCGATAAATTCTGTGCCGTCTGACAGCCGATAAGCGACGCTGCATATGCGCATAGAGCCACCGCAGCGAAGGCGTTGAAGAAGCGGCGTTCCCGTCGTACCGGCTGTCGGCATACCGATGATGAGCGCACGATGGTTGCTTCTGAACATGGCCGTGAAGTCTTCCGCGGCAGAGACTGTGTTTCGAGAGGTCAAAAGAACGCAAGTACCATGAAACTGCGCGTCCTGCCCTTCCTTGCCAAAGCAATCCTCATATTCGTCAAAGTGCGCATTTTGAAGCAGCGACCGGCTTAATTCCACATCTGCCCGATTAATCAGACCGGACGCAATTTCCAGTTCGATTTTTTCCTTGCTCCAGCCCGAAATCTGGCTTGCGGAGGCTAAGTCAAGCCCCCTCATGCTGCGGGTACGCTTTTTGCAGGCATGAAACACGCCGGAAATGAACAGCTCCGCCATACGCGCAGCATTCATCGTCATCCCGCCGATATTTTCCCGAATATCCAGAATCACGCTGTGCAAAGCCGGATGGCTGTTCAGGGTCTCGCGCACCTCGTTCGCCGCCCCTGCATAGAGAAAATCATCCAGCCGAATATACAAAGTATCCTCATGATACAGGCGAATGTCTAACTTCGGGGAATCGATTTTCTGATAGTCCTCATCGGTCGTGAGCGGCTTTGACATCAGCATGTCGGGCTTTTGCTTCAGCAAATCAAACGAGAATGTTCCTTGATCGGTCGTGACTGTATTTCCCGTAGGCTTCAGAAAGAAAGGCAGAAGCTGATGCAGCCGATAACGCGGCATATAATCGCCCACATGATAGCCGTAGCGCTTGCAAGCAAGAAGCAAAAATTCAAAGGGCTTTTCGTTTAGCTTGAGGACGCTTGCCCCAATCATGTTTTCATGCTCGGCAGTGGCGGCATCCATGCAATATCCGCCATCCACATAGCACAGTGTAAACGGGAGATATCCGTTTTCATCCAGAAGAAAACGCGGAAACTGGTAATCTGTATGCCCATCGCCCAGCAGTTTCATAAATTCCGCCAACATAAGATGAAATTCCCGCTCATTTTCCGCGCCCATGACATATGGCAGAGCATCAACATACGCCTCGTCCCAATCTAAGTCCAGCCGGTCAAAGTATGGAAACACTGAAGCAGTTTGCTTCCAAATCATCGATAAATCAGCAATGTGGTCAGCGGTTTTCAAGCAAAAATTCTCCTTTATCGTCGTGCATTCAGCTCTTTATTTCTGTCATTTTCGCAATCAGAAATTTTGTCGGGATGCCCTGTTCAGTAAATTTCATCTCGTGTTCGCTGACATAATTGGGTGAATAGCCGCTGGCATGGAGGTCGTAAGTCAAAAAGGTCTCTTCAAAGCCGCAGGTTTTGAAATATTCGCGGGAGGCTTCAAACAGCTTGTCATCATCCGTTTTGAAGAAGATTTCGCCGTTTGGGGACAGGATTTGCCGATACTGCATCAGCTGATGCGGATGCGTCAGGCGGCGCTTGAACTGGTTGGAGCGCTGGCTCCACGGATTGCAGAAAGAGATAATAATCCTGTCCACCTGATCCGGCGGTGCCATGAACTGCTCCATCCAGAAAATGTCAAAATGCGTCAGCACGATGTTCTGCGGTGTTTCTTCTCCATACACTGCCTGAATATTGCGCCGCGCCACGCCGAGAATGGTCGAGGACATATCCACGGCTAAAAAATTGATGTTCTTGTTTTCAAAGGCCATTTGTGCCGTGGAAACGCCCTTGCCGCAGCCAAGCTCCAAATACATCGTCTGCTTGACTGAAAAACGGCTCGCCCATTCCCCTCTTAATTCTTTCGGCTGATCGACATAATACGGGCAGACATCCAGCTCCGGCTGCACCCACTTTTTTCTTCGCATGTGCATAGGCTTGCACACTCACCCCATTCATCGTTCGTCACAAGTATTATACAGATGGTTTTTCATTTCGTCAATGAATTGAAAAATTTAGCTATGGAAATATGAGAAAAAATATGGTAATATGCTTGCATATCAAGTGCCATTTGAAAGGAGCATGGGCTTCGTATGGTCAGAAACGGAACGCGCTATTATCAGATTGCCGAGTATTATCGGCGCATGATTGAGGAAAAAGAGCTGACCGTTGGCGAAAAAATGCCGACGGAGGAACAAATCTGCGCACTGTTTCAGGTCAGCCGGATTACGGCGCGGCAAGCCATGAGCCAGCTCGTGCAGGGCGGCTATATTGAGCGTGTGCAGGGCAAAGGCTCGTATGTCAAGGCCAAAAAGGTGGATATGCAGCTCAACCATTTGCAGGGCTTTACGGAGGAAATGCGTGCCAAGGGCATGACCAGCATGAGCCGCGTGCTTTCCGTCAAGGTGCAGCCCTGCGACCTCAAGGTGGCGGAAAAGCTAAACATCGAGGCCGGAGCGCAGGTCATCTCCATCAATCGGCTTCGTCTGGCCAACGATGAGCCGATGGCTGTCGAAAATGTTTTTATCCCCTTTCACTTTTGTCCGGAGCTTGCGCAGCGCAATTTGAACGGCTCGCTGTATCGGCTGCTCAGCGAGTATGGTCTGCGCGTTGCCACGGCACGGCAGGACATCACGGCAGGCTTCTCCACCAAGTCCATCTGCGAACTGCTGCAGATTAAGCCCTCCGTCCCCACGCTGCAAATCGAGCGCATTACCTATCTGGAAAACGGGCAGCCGCTCGAATGCGTTTTTTCCGCATACAGAAGTGACCGATACACCTTCCATGTCGAAATGAACAGATAAAACAAGGATGAAAACAATGCTTGAACAGTATTTAAGCGAAATTGAGCGGCTATTGCAAAAGGTACGCGAAACGCAGCTGCCGAAAATGGAACAGGCAGCGCAGATGATGGTCAAGGCCACACTGCAAGGGCATAATCTGTTTGCCTTCGGCTGCAATCATGCGGGACTTTTGGCGCTGGAACTGTATTACAGAAGCGACGGCATGGTCAATATCAACCCTGTGCGCGGGCCGGGGCTGCACTTGGACATCAGCCCCGCCACCATGACCAGCCAGATGGAACGGCTGAAAGACTATGGCCGTTTGCTGATGGATATGGCTCACATTGACACGGGTGATGTGATTATCATTCATTCGGTTTCCGGCCGCAATCCCGTTTCCGTTGACGCGGCGCTTCGGGCGCACGAAAAGGGCGCAAGCGTAATTGCTCTAACCAACATGGAGGCTTCTGCTTCCGCAGCATCACGCCACGAGAGCGGGAAAAAGCTCTATGAAGCGGCTGACCTTGTGATTGATAACTGCGGCTGCATAGGTGACGCGGCGCTTGCCCTTCCGAATACGCAAATTAAGGTCGGCCCGACCTCCACGGCTATCGGCGCTGCCATTTTGAATGCCATCATGTGCCGGACTGTGGAGCTGATTACAGCCGCCGGTCAGCCCACTCCCGTGTTCATGTCCGCCAATACAGACGGCGGCGATGTCTATAATCAAAAAATTCTGGAGCAATATAAAGACCATATTTTTTATATGTGAGATGATAAAAAATCCGCGTCCGACGAATGCCGAACGCGATTTTTTTAAGGCAGCACCGCACAAATGAGGCGGCGGGGTAAATAGTGAATTTTGTGGAAGAGCGAAACGCAAAAATCGATGGTTTTACTTTCTGTAAATCGAGGTTTTTGCAAGAAGCAGATGCGCGGAGGTTGAAAACCTGAAAGGTTTTCAAGTCTGCC
>CAVJHY010000007.1:27856-28489 GCA_963649405.1 bacterium | reverse complement strand
CTTCAGCGCGGCGTTCGCGTTCTGCTCAACCAGGAGGATGGTGATGCCCTCATGGTGAAGGGTCTCGATGATGTTGAAAATATCACGGATGACCAGCGGCGCAAGCCCTAAGGACGGCTCGTCCATCATCACTAGCTTTGGGCGGGTCATCAGCGCACGACCGACCGCCAGCATCTGTTGTTCGCCGCCGGACAGCGTTCCGGCAAGCTGCCAAGAGCGCTCCTTAAGGCGGGGGAACAGCTCATATACATGCTCAATGTCGTCCTTTAAGTCATCCTTGCGCAAGTACGCGCCGATTTTCAGGTTTTCCAGCACGGTCAAATTGGCGAATACGCGGCGACCTTCGGGGACAAGACCGATGCCGGAAGCAACGATTTTCTGCGTGCTCATGCCGCTGATTAGATGACCGTCATACACAATCGAGCCGCCGGACAGGGGGACAAGCCCGCTGATGGCACGCAAGGTGGTCGATTTGCCCGCGCCGTTTGCGCCAATCAGCGTCACAATTTGTCCCTTTTCCACGGAAAAGGAGATGCCTTTGAGCGCTTCGATGCCGCCGTAGCTGACGCGGATGTCCTTGATTTCCAGCAGGCTCACAGGTCTTCACCCCCAAGATATGCGGCGATGACCGCT
>CAVJHY010000007.1:23421-27846 GCA_963649405.1 bacterium | reverse complement strand
TTGTTCTGAATTTCCGTCGGTGTTCCGTCGGCAATGAGCTTGCCGAAGTCCACTACATAAATTCTGTCCGAAATATCCATGACCAGATTCATGTGATGCTCGATGATGAAAACGGTCAGGTCAAACTCATCCTTGATGCGTTGGATAAACGCGCCTAACTCGTCCGTCTCCTGCGGGTTCATACCGGCGGCAGGCTCATCCAAGAGAAGCAGCGTTGGCTTCGTAGCGAGAGCTCGGACGATTTCAAGCAGACGCTGCTTGCCGTAGGGGAGAGAGGTCGCCATTTCGTCCCGCAAATCTTCCAGCCCAACGACCTTGAGCAGCTCCATCGTCCTGTCGCACATGGCCTTTTCTTCCTTGCCATTCAGGTGAAGGACAGAAGAAAAGAAATCGCTTTCCATTCTTAGATGCTGCGCGGTTAAAACATTTTCAAACACGGTCATGCCGGAAAATAGGCGGATATTTTGGAAAGTACGCGCAATGCCCAGCTTGGTCACTTGGTCAGGGGTCGGGCGGATGATGCGTCCCGTGAAGGCATCAGCCATCGTACCCGCATACAGCTTTTTCATTTTTCCTGTCGGATGGTTGCGAGCAATGGGCTTGTCGTTGAAGAGAATTTGTCCGTTGGTAGGCTCGTACACCGCCGTGACGCAGTTGAACGCCGTGGTTTTGCCTGCACCGTTCGGACCAATCAGGGCGACAATTTCGCCCTTGTCGATGTGCATACTCAAATCGTTGACGGCCACAACGCCGCCGAACTGCATGGTCAGGTGATCAATTTTCAAAATATGCTCGCTCATTTGACCACCTCCTTAGCAACCTTCTTTTTTCTGAACAAATCAGGTAACTCTTTTGTCCCCATGATGCCTTGTCTAAAAAACAAGACGACAATCATGATGATGATGGAGAAGACCACCAAGCGGAAGCCGTTTCTCAGGAGCGGCACTTCAAATGTGCCGATGTACTGCTTTTCGTCCAAGAAGCGTAGCCACCATTCAGAGCAGGCAACGAACAGGAACGAGCTGATGCAAGAGCCTGTAATCGAGCCGATGCCGCCGATGACGACGACCAGCAGAATTTCATAGGTCATGGAAGTGGTGAAGGACTTGGCCTGCACGGTGCAGGAGTACATGGCGAGCATGGCTCCGCCAACTCCAGCAAAGAACGAGGACACGCAGAAGGACATCTGCTTGTGGCGGAACAGGTTGATCCCCATCGCCTCTGCCGCGATTTCATCATCCTTGATGGCGCGAAGGGCGCGACCATAGGAGGAATGAATGAGCAGCACAATCAGCGCGATGCACACGCCTGCAATGATAAATGGAATGAGCGTAGACAGATAAAGGACGACCTCGCCGTCAGCATTTTTAATGTTGAAGCTGTTAAAATTCGGAAACTGATGCAGCATATTCGAGCCGTTGGTCAGCGGACCTAACTTGTCCCACTGGAAAACCGCTCGGACGATTTCCGCAAAGCCCAAGGTCGCAATCGCCAGATAGTCGCTCTTTAAGCGAAGCACGGGAAGACCAATCAGGAAGGCGAAGAACGCAGAGCAAAGACCGGCAATGATGAGCGCAGGAACAACGGGCAGGGTAAAGCTGATGATGCCGCCGTCATAGTATTGATAAACCGTGGCACGGCTCTCCATCGGGATGGTTAGGATGGCGAAGGCATACGCGCCAATCAGCATGAAGCCCGCCTGCCCCAAGGAGAAAATGCCCGTGAAGCCGTTGAGCAAGTTCATGGAAACGGCGACTAACGCATAGGTAGCGCCCTTTTTAAGCACCGTGAACAGCATGGAATTGGGAGAAATGACCTGCTCCAGTACAAACACCGCAATGTACAGAAGAACAATTAGTGCGGCGGTGATGATGACACCGCGATCCGGCTTCTTTTTTGCAAGTTCCTTCATCAAAATCACCTCACACCTTGTCCGTCATTTTCTCGCCGAACAAACCGGTCGGCTTAACAATCAAAATTACAATCAGCAATGCAAAGGTGAAAGCGTCCGAGAAAGTCGTTAAGCCCAGCATTTTTTTCGTGATGCCTGATTTGATGAGAATGAGGTCAAGACCTTTGATGATGTTTTCACAGATGCCGATGATGAATGCGCCGATGACCGCGCCGGGAATTGAGCCGATGCCGCCGAACACCGCCGCGACAAAGGCTTTGAGACCGGGCATGGCACCGGAGGTCTGGATAACGGAGGAATAGTTGGTGAAATAGAGCATGGAGCCGATGCCTGCTAAGAAAGAGCCGATGATGAAGGTCGTGCTGATGACTCCGTTGATGCGGATACCCATGAGCTGGCTGGTTTCAAAGTCTTTGGACACGGCACGCATGGCCATGCCGATTTTGGTGTGGTTGATGAGCAGCACCAGCGCCACGACCAAAATGAGCGTCAGAAAGGGTGTGATGATGGTGACCATCTTGGTGGTCATGCTCACGCCGAACAGCGTGATGGTGACAGAATCGGAAATAAAGGGGATGGTTGGGTAGACCTTATTCAAACCGCCTGTAATGTACAGGACGAGGTTTTGCAACAGATAGCTCACGCCGATGGCGGAAATCATGATGGACATACGCGGCGCACTGCGCAGGGGTTTGTAGGCAATGCGCTCAATCAAAAAGCCAATCAGCACGGTTAAAAGCAGCACCAGCGGGATGATGATGTACAGCGGAAGCCCGCTGGCAGCGATGTACACCATCAAAATGCCTGAAACCATGAATACATCGCCGTGCGCAAAGTTAATCAGGCGCAAGATGCCGTAGACCATCGTATAGCCGATGGCAATCAGGGCGTATTGGCCGCCGACGGAAATGCCGGACAGCAGATAGGGCAGAACATTTTTCAAAAGGACAACCTCCTTTTTGGGCAGCACCGCACAAATGATGTGGTACGATAAATTGTCGATTTAGCATCGACACCGAATTGTGCGGGGATGCCATAGACCAGATGGTCTCAAAAAAGTGCCGCATGGACACGCTTTTGAGGGCATCTGAGATGGCTTTTTAGATATGCCTTGGCGGGGGTCTTACCAAAGCCCCCCGCCAAGGCGATGAAAATTAGACCGAATTGCCTTAGTCAACGCCCTGAACGGCAGCCAACACCCATTCGCCGTCCTTTAAGGTCTTGATGTAAGCGGTGTCGCGCTTCGCGTCGCCGATTTCATCAAAGGAGATGTGACCGGTCACGCCCTCGTAGGAAACATTCCACAGCGCTTCGTTGACGGCCTTGGGGTCAGTAGAGCCGGCAGCCTTGAGCGCTTCCAGCGCCACAAAGTAAGCATCGTAGCCCATGACGGAAACAGCGGAAATCATGTCATTGCCGTTGTTGTTGGCGAGGTTTACGGAGTCGGAGTTAATCCAAGCCTTGAAGCCGATATCGAAGTCCGTGCCGCCCTCTTGATAGAAGGTGGAAACATAAATCTGGACATTCGTTCCGGTAGCTGCTTCAACGATAACATTGGAGTCCCAAGTATCGCTGCCCAACAGCGGGATGGTCACACCCTGCGCAGCAGCCTGCATGACGATGTTCTGCGTGTAGGACAGGGAGCAGGGAGCAAAGATGACATCCGCTTCCAAAGCAGCGGCGGTGGACAGATAAGAGGTGAAGTCAGAGTTGCCGGTCTGGAAGGTTTCATCAATGACCACACCGCCCATGCCTTCAAAGGCTTCCTTGAAGTAATGCACGAGGCCGGTGTCATAGTCGTTGCCTAGCTCGCTCAGACAGTAGGCGGTGGTGGCGTTCAGTTCCTTGAAAGCGTAGTTCGCAAGAACAGTGCCTTGGAAGGGGTCGAGGAAGCAGATGCGGAAATAGTGAGTGTTGCCCTGCGTTACGCTTGGGTTGGTGCAGGTCACGCCGATGGCGGGGATACCGGCAGCCTCAAAGTAGGGTTTGCCCGCATTGGACACGCTGGAGCCGTAGGAGCCGAGGACAACGGAAACATTCTCGCTGACCAGCTTCTGCGCGGCGGTCGGAGCCTTGTCAGTGGAGGAGCCGTTGTCTGCATAGACCAGCTCGACCGTGTAGGTTTCGCCGCCAATTTCAACGGTCGGGGCAACGGCGTTGGCATACTGCATACCGAGGATTTCCTGCTTGCCGCCGGCACCGCTGTCGCCGGAAGCCGGCTCATACACGCCGATTTTGACAACATTTTCGCCCAACGCCATCGACGGAATCAGGAGGCAAAGGATCATCAGAACAGCTAACATTTTCTTCATGATAAAACATCTCCTTCAGAATTGGATTAAAGTGATTATACAAAATGAACGCACATTTTGCAATATCAAAAGTGCGTTCATTCATATAAATACAAAGAATAAACAAAAATCAGAGCAGAAATGACTTGATTGAGATGAAAATATGCATTTTAACTTTGTAATGCTTTGGCAGTAGTCTTTTCGTTCTTTGTTTCCATATAC
>CAVJHY010000007.1:0-23411 GCA_963649405.1 bacterium | reverse complement strand
TCCATATACTGCCAGAACACGACACAGCCAATCAGCAGGATGCCGATGATGTCCGTCAGTGTGCCGGGGTCGATGAGCAGAAGGCCGCCCCCCAGTGCGATAAGTTGCTGCAAAACATTCAGCTTCTTCATAAAGAATCGCTCTAAGCACATCCCAATGCCGAACATCCCGATAATGGAGGTCACGGCAATCTGAAGCACCTCATACCACGCGGCGTTCAGCATCAGCATGGCGGGATTCAGCACGAAGATGTACGGCACAAGGAATGCGGCAATGGCCAGCTTGGAGGCAGTGATGCCCGTCTTCAGCGGGTCAGACTTGGCAATGGCCGCGCCCGCCATCGCAGCCAAGGCGACAGGCGGCGTGATGTCCGCAATAATGCCGAAATAGAAGGTGAATAAATGCGCAGGGAGCAGGGCATAGCCTTCACCCATTGTCTGAAGTGCGGCATAGACACTGCTTAAGTTAGTGGACAGCGCGTTATAGACGATGGGCGCCATGATGGTGGAGGTAATCAGGTAGTTGGCGGTTGTCGGCACGCCCATGCCCAGCACGATGGAAGCCAGCATGGTGAAGATGAGCAGGAGAATCAGGTTGCCGCCCGCCAAGGTGGACAGGCTGGAGCCTAATTTTAAGCCGATGCCCGTTTTGGTAATCATGCCCGCGATGACACCCGCCGCGCCGCACGCCAACGCCACGCCGACGATGGAGCGTCCGCCGCCTTCTAAAGCAGCCAGATAGTCAAGGGGATGAAGACCTGTTGTGTTCTTGATGGCGGCCTTTGCAGCGGTTTTTTTGTCATACGGGTCAGCTGCATTTTCATTGCCCGTCACAAAGGCATAGCTCCGCTTGGCTGGGAAGGCAATGACCAAAAGTTCAGCCAGCGTGCGCAGATAGCTGCCCAGCACAGCCGTTGCAATGCCGATGAGCGCTGCCATTGCAGGGGTATAACCAAGCCCTAAGATGGTGATGATGCAAATCAGCGGGAGCATCAGATAGCCACGCTTCAGCATGACGGCCTTGAGCTTGGGCATATCCTTCTTTTCCATGCCCTTCAAGCCCTGCTTCCGCGCTTCCAAATCGGTGATGATATAAATGCCCGTGAAATAGAGGATGGCGGGGATGATGGCGGCCTTGACAATGGTGGAATAGGGGAGACCTATGCTTTCTGCCATCAGGAAGGCAGCCGCGCCCATGACAGGCGGCATAATCTGACCGCCGGTGGAAGCAGCCGCTTCAACAGCTGCAGCAAACTCCGGCTTGTAGCCGAGTTTTTTCATCATTGGGATGGTGAAGCTGCCGGAGCCGACGGTGTTGGCAACCGAGCTTCCTGAAACCGTGCCTTCCAAGGCGCTGGTGATGACGGCAACTTTGGCAGGTCCGCCGCGCCGATGACCGCACAGGGCATTGGAAAGGTCAATAAAAAATTCGCCCACGCCCGTCTTTTCAAGGAACGAGCCGAAGAGGATGAACAGGAAGATGAAGGTGGAGGAAGCACCGAGCGGTGTTCCGAAAATGCCCTCCTGCGTGTAGAATAGGTATTGAATGAGCTGCTTGACAGTGAAGCCGCGGTTGGCCAAGAAGCCCGGCATGACCCTGCCGAAAAGACCCACGCAGATGAAGGCAATGGCAATCACGACAATCGGCAGACCGACAACGCGTCGGCAAGCCTCCAGCAGAAGGACGATACCGAGGCCACCGACGACGATTTGAAAGGTCGTGTAGCCGAACTGCATGGCAATCTGGTCAAAGAAAACCACTGGGTATAGGCAGACGAGCAGCGACAGAACGCCTAACACGACATCGTACCATGGGAGTGTTGTCTTGCTGGATGTGCGCCGCGCCGGATAGAGCAGATAGGAAAGCAGCAGCACGATGCCCAAGTGTAGCGGACGCATATGAGTGGATGGGATAATCTGCCAAGTGCTATAGAGCTGAAAGACGGAGAATAAAATTAAAATCACGCGGATGATGGTATTTCGGCAACCAGTCAGTGTGCGATAAGCGCTTTCGCGGTCATACTTCTGCATAATCGCATCTACTTCGGAAGCAGGCGTAGAAACAGTGTCCTTTGTTTTATCATTGGCCATGTGCGAAACAACCCCTTTTTTAGAAATACTACTTTATATTATAAAAGTAGGACGAGGGAGTGACTCCGCTCGTCCCATATGATGATACCGGACGGGGTTATTCGATGATGCCGATTTCGCGGTAATACTTGAGAGCGCCGGGATGGAAGGTGCCGTAGTCAATGCCCTTGGCCTGATCGCTCAGGGAAGTCGGGATGCCCTTGACGGCGTTCTCCACGCTGATGTAGGACTTCTTGGCGTTCGTCAATTCATCCTTGTTTTCAAACAGCGCCTTAGTCATTTCGTAAACGAGGTCTTCGCTCAGGTCGTTGGAGACAATCAGCACGGAGCTGACAGCGGGAACAACGATGTCTTCGTTAACGCCCGAATATGTACCGGCGGGCAGGGTGTCGGTGACATAGAAGGGATACTTGGCCTGAAGCTCGGTCATCTGCTCTTCGCCGAAGGTGAGTACGCGAATTTCACGCTTGAGCGCCACATCCACGATGGAGGCGTTCGGATAGCCGGCAACGATAAAGAAGGCATCCACCTGACGATTCTGGAAGGAATCGGCGGATTCGGAGAAGCTCAGGTAGTGGGGGTTAATGTCATCCAGCGTGAGACCGGCGATTTCCAGAATTTGCACGGCGTTAAAGTACACACCGGAGCCGACAGCGCCGACGCTGACATTCTTGCCCTTCAAATCTTCCACCTTTTCGATGCCGCTGTCCGCCGCGACAACAAGGTGAACGATTTCGGGATAAATGGCGGCGATGGCGGAGAAGGTTTCAACGGGCGTGCCGCCGAAGTCTTCCGTGCCCTGATAAGCGTAGCTCATGACATCGTTCTGCGTCCAAGCAAGTTCGGCCTCGCCTTCGCAGATGGCCAAGATGTTGGCCTTTGAACCGCCGGAGGACTGAGCGGTGACATCCAAACCCGCAACCTTGTTGGAAAGCAGGGCGGCAATTTCGCCGCCAAAGGCATAATAGGTGCCTGTGGTGCCGCCGGTGGAGAAGACGAGATATTCGTCGGCGAATGCGCCGGTGACGGCGATAAAAAGGAACGATAGAGTCAGAAGAACAGATAGGAGCTTTTTCATAAAGCGAATCCCCCTTTGCTTGATGTTGGATGCATTATAGCACGGAAAAATCCAAAATGCAATACCAAAATGCAATTTTACACCTTAAAAAATTCAGAAAACAAAAAATAAACAATATTTGAATGTTAAAAATGAATTTTTAGATTTTAAAAAATTCTAAATGCTGTTATAATGACTGCCGGAATGAAACGGAAATGAAGAAGGAAATACAAACTGATGCATAAAAAGCCTATTCACGCAACCGATTGCCGAAATCTTGACATATTTGTCTTTTTTTTGTACACTATACGCTGTATTTTTATATGATGAAGGAGCGATCGGTATGGCGGCTATTTTTGAAGAATCCGACAGCAAGCCCATTCGGGATATTGCCTACGAACGCTTAAAGCACGCAATCATCACGGGGGAGCTTGCGCCCGGCTCGCGCATTGTGGAAACGACCTTTGCCAGCCAGCTTCATATCAGCAGGACACCCTTACGGGAGGCACTCAGAAAGTTGGAGCGGGACGGCTTGGTGGAATATGAGTTGCGGCGCGGCGTTGTCGTGCGTGCCTTTACACTCAGCGACATTGAGGAAATTTTTACCATCAGAAACTCCATGATGATGCTGCTTTTACCGTCCATTGTGGAACTTGCGACAGATAAGGACATTGACAAGCTGAACGCCATTTTAAAGGATATGGATGTGGCGTATCAGCAGGAGGACTGTTCGGCTTTAGCTACCTACAACCGTGCCTTTCATGGGACGCTGGAGCATATCTCGGATAAACGCCGTATTCTAAGTGTGGTGGACAGTCAGGAGGAGTACATCATCCGCTTCTCCGCCGTGACGATCGCCAGCATCATCCGCCGCTCAAAGGCGCATGAAGAGCATCATCAGATGGTGGAGCTTTTGCAAAAGCGGGATTTGGAAACCTTAAAGACGCTCACGCACCATCATTTGGAGGAGAGCCGAGACACCTGCCTGAACGCGATTACGACAAACGGATTTTATAAGAAGGAAGGAAAATAATAAATGAAGGATTGGACATGGGATTTATCCATATTTTATAAGGGATTTGATGACCCCAAGATTGACGAGGATATAGAAAAAATCAAGGCAGAAATCAAGCGCGGCCACGAAGTGCTTAAAAAGGGGTTTTCCGAAAGGGAAACGCTGGAAGCACTGATGGATGTGCAGGAGAAAATCGGCGCATATTCGGAAGATGTCAGCTATTTTGCATCGCTGACCCTTGCCGTCGATGCATCGAATGAGGAAGCCGCCAAGCTGCAGGGCAGGATGGAGTTGCTCTTTGTGGACATCAGTCTGCTCGGCTCTGCCATCGTTCGGTATCTGGATAAGGTGGATGACCTTGAAGCTGTTATTGCGCAAAGCCCGCGCCTTCAGGCGGTTGATTTTGCCCTGCTGCGTGGCAAGGAAGAGGCCAAGCACTTGATGCCCGCCGAAATCGAGCCATGGATGCTCAAAATGTCTTTAACGGGCGGTGAGGCGTTCTCGACCCTGCGTGATAAGCTGGATGCGACCTTGCTGGTCGATTATAAGTGCCAGCAGCTCCCGCTGTCTGCCATTCGTGCGATGGCGTATGACCCAGATGCCAAGGTGCGTGCCTCCGCGTATGAAGCAGAGCTGGCGGCATACAAAAAAATTGAGATTCCGATGGCGGCTTGCTTAAACAGCATTAAAGGACAGGCGCAAACCATGTCCGAGGCAAAAAAATATGCCTCCGTGCTGGATATGACTTTATCTCAGAGCAACATGGACAAGGAAACCTTGGATGCCATGTGGCAGGCGATTGATGAAAGTCTACCAAAATTCCGCGCCTATCTGCGCAAAAAGGGTGAGCTGCTGGGGCATAAGGACGGGCTGCCCTTCTATGACCTCTTTGCCCCGATTACCGTCAAGGGCGCAAAGACCAAGCGCTACACGGTGGATGAGGCGCGGCAGAAGCTGATTACGGAAATGGGCAAGTTCTCTCCAGACATGGCGAAGTTCATTGACAGTGCATTTGAAAACCGTTGGATTGATATGTTCCCTCGCGCGGGCAAGGGCGGCGGCGCGTTCTGCGCAGGATGTCATGCCCATCGGCAGAGCCGCGTGATGACTAACTTTACCGGCGCGTTCAGCGATGTCAGCACCATCGCGCATGAATTGGGGCATGCATGGCACAATGAGCAAATGGCTGACCTTTCTTATCTGATGATTGACGCGCCCATGACGCTGGCCGAAACTGCTTCCATCTTTAATGAAACGCTGCTCTCTCACGCCGTCCGTGAACAGGTGGATAAAAAAGAAGAATTTTCTCTCCTTGAAAATTATCTGATGGAAACGACCCAGACTATCGTGGATATTTACAGCCGCTTCCTGTTTGAAAGCGCCGTTGTGGAGGGACGCAAGGATCATGCGTTGAGTGTGGAAGAATTGAAAGCCGTCATGCTGGATGCGCAGGACAAGTCCTATGGCGACGGGCTGGACAAGAACATCCGCCATCCGTATATGTGGGCGTGCAAGAGCCATTATTATTCTCCCGCCGTCAACTTCTACAATTTCCCCTACGCTTTCGGCGAATTATTCGGACTTGGTATGTTTGCCATGTACAAGGAACAGGGCGCTGAATTTGTACCGAAGTACAATAAGCTGCTCAGCCTGTGTGGCTCCAAGATGGTGGCGGATGTGGCAGCCAGCGTCGGCATTGATGTTCACAGTGTGGACTTTTGGCGTTCGTCGCTCAAAATCGTGACCGATGACATTGATGAATTTATCCGTTTGGCGGATGAGCTGTGCGGCGAGGGCAAGGAATGACGGATATTGAAATTGCGCAGCGGGCGACACTTCGTCCAATTGGCGAAATCGCTCACAAAATCGGTCTGACCGAGGAAGAATTTGAGCCGTATGGCCGCTTCATTGCGAAGGTTGACCCGAAATGTGCGAAAAACCGCCCGCATAAGGCCAAGCTCGTGCTGGTCACGGCGATGACTCCGACCCCTGCGGGCGAGGGCAAGACAACGGTCAGCGTGGGGCTTGCCGATGGCATGAATTTCATCGGCAAACAGGCGATGCTGGCACTGCGCGAACCGTCCTTAGGTCCTGTGTTCGGCATGAAGGGCGGCGCGACGGGCGGCGGGTATTCGCAGGTATTGCCGATGGAGAACATCAACCTCCATTTTACCGGCGATTTGCACGCTATCACCGCCGCCAACAACCTGTTGGCAGCCATGACGGACAACAGCATTCAGCAGGGCAATCCTCTTCAGATTGACCCGCGTCAGGTCGTGTTTCGGCGCTGCATGGATGTGAACGACCGCCAGCTTCGCCGCATTGTCAGCGGTCTCGGCGGGAAGGCAAACGGCACGCCGCATGAGGACGGCTTTGATATTACGGCGGCCAGCGAGGTCATGGCAGTCTTCTGTTTGGCAGACGGCTTGAAAGACTTAAAAAATCGGCTTGCGCGGATTGTCGTGGCGCGGCGTTTTGATGGCAGCGTAGTCACCACCGGCGATTTGGGCGCACAGGGCGCAATGGCTGTCCTCCTTCGGGATGCTATGAAGCCAAACCTTGTCCAGACCATTGACGGAACGCCCTGCCTGATTCACGGCGGACCGTTTGCCAACATCGCCCACGGCTGCAACAGCGTGGCAGCGACACGGCTTGCCTGTGCGCTCAGTGATTATGTGGTCACGGAAGCGGGCTTCGGCGCGGACTTGGGCGCGGAAAAATTTGTGGACATCAAATGCCGCATGAGCGGGCTTCGTCCTGACTGCGTGGTCATGGTGGCAACCGTTCGCGCTCTCAAATGGCACGGCGGCGCTTCTAAGGAAACGCTCAAGGATGAAAATGTCGAAGGTATGTTAAAAGGACTTCCAAATCTTCTGCGCCATGTGAATAATGTGCGTGAAGTCTGGAATTTACCCGTAATCGTGGCCATTAACCGCTTTACCTCGGACACGGATGCGGAAATTGCGGCGCTGTCAAACGCCTTGGCTGCGTTGGGCATCGAGAGCCGAGTCTGTGAGGCGTGGGCAAAGGGCGGCGCGGGTTCGGCGGATTTGGCTAAGGCTGTGTGCGCGCTTGCGGATAGTCAACCGGCAGCGCTTCATTTTACCTATCCCGATGATGTACCGCTGCACGAAAAAATTCGTGCCGTCGCTCAGAAAATTTATCATGCGCATGATGTTCAATTTGCATCCGGCGTGATGGCGCAATTAAAAGCGCTGGAGGATGAGGGCTTTGCAAAATGCCCCGTCTGCATTGCCAAGACGCAGTATTCCTTCAGCGATGATGCCAAGGCACTCAACGCGCCGGAGGGCTTTGATATAACCATTCGTTCCGTCCGTGTGTCAGCGGGTGCAGGCTTTGTGGTGGCGTTTGCGGGCGACATCATCGCCATGCCGGGCTTGCCGAAGAAACCGGCGGCGCTTCAGATTGATGTGGACGCTGACGGCATAATTTCAGGATTATTTTAATAAGGAGCTTAGTTCATGGATGCTTTGAAAACACAACTGCTTGATATTTTGCAGCAGGACTGCCGTATGCCCTTGGAGCAGATGGCGGTAATGACGGGTGAGCCGCTGGAAAAGGTCGCCCAGACCATTGAAGAATTGGAAAACGAGCGCGTTATTTTGCGCTATCGTCCTGTGATTAATTGGGAAAACACGGATGTCAACCGCGTTGAGGGCATGATTGAGGTGCGCGTGACACCTCAGCGCGACATGGGCTTTGATGCTATCGCCAGCCGGATTTACCGTTTTGACGAGGTCAAAAGTGTCTATTTAATGAGTGGCGCGTATGACCTGCTTGTATTGGTGGAAGCACCGACCCTCAAGGAGCTGGCGTTCTTCGTCAGCGAAAAGCTGTCTGCCTTGGACACCGTGACCGGCACGGCGACCAGCTTCGTTTTGAAGCGCTATAAGCAGGACGGCGTTGTGTTCGAGGAAAATCATACTGATAAAAGGCTCGTGGTTTCCCCATGAGCGAGCGTTTTATTTCTCCTGTCATCCGTGATGTGCCGCCGAGCGGCATCCGCCGCTTCTTTGATGTGGCGGGCACGATGAAAGGCGCGATTTCTTTGGGTGTCGGCGAACCGGATTTCGTCACGCCCTACCATATCCGCAATGCTGTCATAGAAAGCCTGTTAGATGGGCAGACACAGTACACGCCCAATTTGGGGCTTCTGCCCCTGCGTGAAGAGATTGCCGCTTATATTGACGACCGTTTCCATGTCAGCTACGACCCGCAGAAGGAAATTCTTTGCACCATCGGCGCAAGCGAGGCCATTGACCTTGCCCTGCGCGTGTCCATTCGCCCCGGTGATGAGGTCATTATCCCTGACCCCGGCTATGTCAGCTACAGCCCATGCGTCGTTTTTGCGGGCGGTACGCCCGTGACCGTGCCGACCCGTGCGGAGGATGAATTTCGTCTGACAGCGGAGGCGCTGGAAAAGGCGATTACGGCTAAGACCCGCGCTCTGATTTTCCCTTACCCCAATAATCCGACCGGCGCGGTCATGACCCGCGAAGAAATTGAAAAAATCGCCGCCGTGGTTAAAAAGCATGATTTGCTGGTCATCAGCGATGAAATTTATTGCGAATTGACCTATGACGGCTTAACCCATATCTGCTTTTCCTCTCTGCCCGATATGAAGGAGCAGACGGTGCTGATTAACGGCTTCTCCAAGGCGTTTGCCATGACGGGCTGGCGCATGGGCTATGCGTGCGCCCCCGCGCCTCTCATCAAAGAAATGAACAAAATTCATCAGTACACCATTATGTGCGCCCCGCGGCAGAGCCAAGTCGCCGCAGCGGAAGCACTCAAAAAGGGCAGGGAAAACGGCTATCAGGATGTTATCGCCATGCGCACCAGCTATGACCAGCGCAGACGCTTGATGGTGGATGCATTCCGCAAAATCGGTCTTGACTGCTTTGAGCCGCACGGCGCGTTTTATTGCTTCCCGTCCGTCAAAAAGACAGGACTGGACAGCGAGACCTTCTGCACCCGTCTTTTGCATGAGCAAAAGGTGGTCTGCGTCCCCGGCACGGCGTTCGGCGAAAGTGGAGAAGGTCACATCCGCTGCTGCTATGCCACGGACATCAAGCTCCTGCTGGAAGCGCTCAAGCGGATGCAGGTGTTTGTCGAATCTTTATAATCGGTTAATTTGGAGGAAATCATGCGCAGATTTTTTGCTTTGCTTTTGATGCTTGCCCTGCTTTTTGTATGTTCGGCATGGGCGATGGAGGATGAGGAGGAAGAGAGCTACATCGACCCCTTAGCTACCCCGACTGCTGAACAGGCGGAGGAGGGGCAGACGGAAAGTACGCCGTCACCCTCCCCGACACCCGTTGTTCAGCAGGACGGCACGACCATCGTGACCATCACGGCAACGGGCGATTTGACCATCGGCACCAATTACAAGGCATACAAAAATTTGAATTCTTCCATCTTCGGCAAGGAATTGAAAAAGCAAAACGGCGACATCAACTTTTATTTGCGGAATATCAAGGACATTCTGTCTGCGGACGATTTGACCATCGTCAATTTTGAAGGCACCTTGGCGGATAGCGTAACCGTTCCTTCCGCAAAAAAGAACAATGATTTTTTGTTCCTGGCCCCGACCGAATTTGCGCAGACCCTGCCCGACAACAGCATTGAGGCCGTGTCGCTGGAAAACAACCATGTGTATGATTTCGGTGAAGACGGCTATCAAAGCACGGTTTCGGCGATGACCAATGCAGGCGTTGTCTATTCCAACAAGACAACATTGGGCGTTTATGAAACGCAGGGGCTCAAAATTGGGATGCTCTCCTATCAGACCTTCAACGGCGGCTATGACTATATTTACGCCAATATGCCGACCGACATTACAAATGCGAAGGAGCAGCAGGGTTGCGACCTTGTGATTGTCAGCTACCATTGGGGCGATGAGCTTGATTATCATCCCAACGAAAAGCAACAAAAGCTCGGCAAGGCAACCATTGACGCGGGCGCTGACCTTGTGCTGGGGCATCACAGCCATCGCATTAACCCCATTGAAGAGTATAACGGCAAGTACATCGTGTATTCGCTCGGCAATTTTTCCTTCGCCGGAAACAATAAGCCCAGCGATATGCTGACCTTTGTCTTTCAGATTCGCTTTAAGTACAGGAGAGGAGAGCTGTACGGGACAGCGTTTCGCATCATCCCGTGCCGCATTTCCTCCAAGCAGGATTATAATGACTTCACCGTGACCACCTTAACCGAAACCCGCTACATTGATACGGTGCTGTCCACCTTAAAAAAGCACGGTCAATACCTCGATAACCCTGTATCCTCTTATCCGCTGGAATGGGAGTGAGTCTTATGCTGACCTTCAAGGCAAGCCTGATGGATGAACAGGCTGTCAACCGCGCCCTGATGCGCATTGCCCATGAGATTATCGAACGAAATGACGGCTGTGACGACCTTTGCTTGATTGGTATCAGGCGGCGAGGCGAGCCGATGGCCAAGCGCATTGCCATTAACATTGAGCGCATCGAAGGGCGCAGTATTCCCGTCGGTGCGCTGGATATTACCTTGTATCGGGATGATTTGACCAAGGCGCATGAGGAACCCGTCTTAAACAAGACCGTCGTTCCTTTCGATGTGACGGGCAAGCGCATTGTGCTTGTGGACGATGTTTTGTATACGGGCAGAACGGCACGGGCAGCTATTGACGCACTGTTTGGCTTGGGTCGTCCGGCACAGATTCAGCTTGCCATCTTGGTTGACAGAGGCCATCGGGAACTGCCGATTCGAGCTGATTTCGTCGGGAAAAATGTGCCGACTTCGCATAGTGAGCTGGTAGCGGTGCATTTTCCGGAAATTGACGGGGATATGGGTGTCAATATATTGCAAATGGAAACCCGATAAAGCGATTTATTTGAATTTTTATGTGCGGAGGGGTCTTTTGTGCGCAGCAGCCTCTTGCTTCTGCCGGGTCATGCGGTGGGGGAAACCTTATGCGGTGTGGCCGAGGAAGTGCTGACGGATGTCGCCGTGGCATTCAACCATTCTTTTTTGATTCGGCGGGATAAAATCGGTGAAGCCTCCGTTCGCGCCTACGACACGCCGCTGACTGAGGAAACAGTTGTCGCCTGTACGAAGGCGAATGCCGTGCTGCTGGGCGATACGGACATGGACGGCGCAAATGACCTTCTGCAAGCGCTGGACATTCCCTGCAAAACGCGCACATTCTCCTTAAAGGATGCGCGGCGCTTTTACATCGTGCAGACTGCCTCCTTGGATGTCAAGACCTTGGGCAATGCCATGCAACACGCTTATGAGCTTGCAAAAGAAGAAGAGCTTCCCCTTTCCTATGTATCGCCCAGCGGCAAGGCGGCGATGGACTTTAAGGCCGCCGTGCGCGTGCGGGAAAGGGACTATGTGTCCGTCATTACGACCGAACTTTCGCCGCCCAAGGCTGTCAATAAGCTGCTCTATTCGCCTGAGACACTTGGCGTGCTGGTCGTGCCGCCGTATGCGGGCAGTATGCTGAACACAATGGCAACGGCTGTGTACGGTGCTTCCATGATGCTCTTTGATGCCTGTGAGAGTCGAAAACGCTTTGTATATGCGCCTGTCGTTTCGGAGGATGCGGAGGTAGATGACAGCTTAAACCCCATCGGGATGGTGCTGGCCGCCGCACAGCTTCTTCGGAACGCGCTTCATTTGGAGCGGGAAGCGGATTGCGTGGATGCCGCCGTCCGCAATGTGCTGGCCGCCGGCTGGCGAACGCCGGATATGGCGGGCAGCGGCTCGGCCATCAGTGGAAAACAGATTTTGCGGCTGATTTTGGAACAAATCGAGCTTGCGGGTGAGCTGCTTTCCCCGCAGGGAGGAAACAGATGAGCATTGTTTTGCCGGATTATGAAAACTGCTGTCTGAATGTCATTTCGTCCGTCATGCATTATTTTGACACGACCTGCCACCATAAAACCCTGCCTTTTTTAGACGAGAAATTAAAAAAAGGCTATCGCAATGTGGTGGTGATGCTGTTTGACGGCATGGGCATGGACGCGCTTAAGAAAAATAGCCCTGTGGACAGCTTTTTGAACACGCACATCGCACACGAGCTGTCCGCTGTGTTTCCTTCGACGACGACAGCCGCCACCACCGCCATTGAATGCGCTGACTCGCCTGCGGAGCATGGCTGGCTCGGATGGACGATTTATTTTGAAGAGATTGATAAGTCTGTTGATATTTTCATCAATCGGGATGCGCAAAAGGGCGGTCAGGCGGCGGATTATTCTGTTGTGGATCGCTTTATGCCCATTGACCCTGTGTTTCATCGCATCACTGAGGCGGGCAAGGCCAAGGCAGCCATTTTTTCCGCCTTTGCCGAGCCTGCTTACAAGACCTTGGAGGAAATCAGGCAGGGTGTGCTGACCGCCTGCCGTGAGCCGGGTACACATTATCTGTATGCCTATTATCCTGAGCCGGATCACACGATGCACGCCTGCGGCGTATATACGGAGGACATCAAGGAGCAGATTGCAACCATCAACGCCTTTGTGCAGGGGCTTGCGGAAGAGCTACCGGAGGACACGCTGCTGCTGCTCACGGCGGATCATGGGCTGGTCAACGGACATTTTCTGTATTTGGAAGATCATCCGAGCCTTCGTGCCATGCTGTTGCGTCCGCCAACGGTGGAGGCACGTGTTGCGGCTTTCCATGTGAAACCCGAATTTGTGGAAGCATTTCCAAAGGCGTTCTATGAGGTGTTTCCGCAGAATTTCATGCTGAAAAAGAGCAGTGAGGTGCTGCAAAGCGGCATTTTCGGTCCCGGCACGCCACATCCGAAGCTGCCTAGTATTTTAGGCGATTATGTCGCCTTTGCAACGAGCTATGACTGCATCAGCGATGCCCGCGGCGACCATGAGCTGATAGGCTGCCATGCAGGGCTGACCAAAGAGGAAATGCGCGTTCCTCTTATCATTGCAAAGGAATAGGACAAAATCAGAAAGGAATCGTTTGATGATGAAACGGTTTGTTTGTCTTGCTTTAACTGTGGTGCTGCTGCTTGGTACGATTGGCATTGCCGAGGAATACGTGCTGCAAAATTACAACAAAAAGACAAAAACGCTGACCTATGTGACTTTCGGCAAATTCCCGACGAACGCGGATGGCAGCGAAGAGCCGATTGTCTGGCGTGTACTGAACACAGATGGACAAATGGTCTACTTGATGAGCGAATACATCTTGGAGGCGCATCAGATTCATCCGTCCTCTCCGACAGAAACCTATGTCGGCTGGAAAAATTCCAATCTGTATGCCTACTTAAACGGCGATTTTATGAATACCGCCTTTACAAAGGCAGAACAAAGCACATTGATTGAGATTACGGAGGACAGCAGCATGGTGTCCCTGCCGTCTGCGACAGACCTCAAGAACGCGGATTACGGCTTCATCAATGAAAAATCGAGGCAGGCGCAAAGCACGGCCTATGCCAAAGCGAACGGGCTGTTCGTCTATCAGGGCAAAAACCAGTATTCTCCCTATTGGCTGCGCACATTGAGCAAAAATCACCCGACTTATGCGCACATGAAATTGCAGGATGACGGCAAAATCGGCTTTATCTGCGTGGAAGTTGCTGATGTCGGCATTCGCCCTGTCATTCAGGTTTCGCAGTCCCTTCTGTCCATCGCGTCCGGTGAAGGAACGCTTGCGTCGCCCTATGTGCTGACGGCGATGGGTGCAGAAGCGGAGGAAGTAGAAGAAACGGACAGCGAGGCAGTTGCAGAATCCGAGCAGATTGATGAAGCCGCTAACGAATCTGCGGAACAGACAGAGGAAGCCGAAGCTGTTGAACTGGCTGAGGACGGCGCGTTTGATGAGCTGTTTGAGGGCTTGACGGCAGAGGGCTTTCTGCCGTCCGGCGCGGAAGAATTTGTCTATCAGGATGCGGACACGGGCGTTTGGCTGTATGCCTCGGACACCCTGCGCATCGAAATCCACCGCCGCGAGGACACGAGCAAAAAAAATCGCCCTCTGCGCTGGCTGGAGGCGGACATTTATGTCAACAACGGCGCGGACTTCATGAAGGTGTACTACAACGCAAAGGACAATCCGAAAAAAGAGGCAGAGGTCATCGAAATCGCCAGGAAAAACCAGTTGGTCTTTGCCATCAATGCCGATTGGTACTACTACCGCGTCAAGCGCAACGCCAAGAAGCGCACCATGTCCGTGGGCGTAATTTTGCGGGAGGGCGAAATTCTCTATGACGACCCCGCCAAGAAAGCGTCCACCAGCATTCCAAACCGCGATATTTTAGCACTCTTTGAGGACGGCGATTTGCGCGTTTACGACTACAATGGCATCACGGCAGAGCAGCTAAAGGCGGATGGAGCGTATGATGTCTTGTCCTTCGGTCCCGTGCTGTTGCGGGATGGCGAAATCACGGAGCAGACGAAGAATATCAGCGCCCACCAGAGCAACAACCCGCGCATGGGCATCGGCCTTGTTGAAAAAGGACATTATGTGGCGATTATGGCGGAGGGACGCATTAAGGGCAGCAAGGGCTGCACCTTGAGCGAATTTGCCCAGATGTTCCTTGATAAAGGCTGCGTCAGCGCCTATAATTTGGACGGCGGCGGCACGGCCACCATGATGTTCATGGGCGAATACATCAATCAGCTCGGCAGTTATACAGCCGATAAACGCTTACAGACTGAGGTTGTAGGCATTGGAATCTCCGATGCCATCACGCAGTAATCAGCTCGGATTCAGCGGCAGAATGACGGTGATTTTGAATTGACCGTTTTCTGCCGCTGTTTCTATTTTCCCGTGATGGGCGTTTACGATGGCAAGGGCAATCGAAAGACCGATACCGTAGCCCTTGACCGCGGAATTGCGCGAGGGGTCGGCGCGGTAAAAGCGGTCAAACATATTGTGAAGCGTTTCGTCCGAAATGCCGTCCACCGTGTTTTCTACTGTCAAAATAAGCTGCTTTCCTTGTGCCTCTAAGCGGAGATGAATATCGCCCTTGGCGCTTGCGTACTTGACGGCGTTATCCAGTAGCACATTGACAAGCTGAGAAATGCTCTTTTCATTCCCGCAGTAGGTCAGCATGGGCTGAATGTCCATTGAAAAGCGCTTGCTTTGCGTGATGGCAAGCGCCTGAAAGGACGAGGCGTTTTCCGTGACCAAATCGGAAATCGGAAATTCAATCATTTGCAGCTTTTCGGATTCCTCCATCCGCGCAAGGAAAATTAAATCGTTGGTCAGAGTCGCCAAACGCCTTGTCTGCGAACGAATATCGTCCAGCCATTCATTTTGCCCGTACTCCATTTCTAACAGTTCCGTATCTGCATGGATGATGGTGACGGGAGTTTTAATTTCATGCCCCGCATCGGTAATGAAGCGCTTCTGCTTTTCATAAGAAGCAGAAATCGGGCGGACAATGCGGCGTGACAGCAGCAAAACAAGCAGGAACACAGCCGAAAGCCCTGCAAAAGAAAGCCCGACACTGGTCAGCAGCACAAACCGAAAGGCGGCTAACTTTCGTTCGCAGTCCATGAAAATGACGCGCTGCCCGTCATCCTCCTCATAGAGAATATAGCGAAAGTCTTTTAGGAAGCCGCGGGCATTTCCAAGTGTAAAGCATTCCTTGGCGTATTCAGTCGCCGTTTCTTCGTCAATATTCGCGACCTTTTCGACATCATTCAGGCTGATGCTGCCGTCCTTTGTCATGACTGCCGAGAAAAATTGCAGATCAATGCGCGTGTCCTGCGCGGGCGGATTCGGCTCAGCCTCTCCGTTTTCATCCTGCGGCGGCTCGGGAAAATGCCCATTGTTCCAGCTCAGCAGCGTCAGTATATTATCGGCATCGCCGACAATTCGCTGATAGCTGACATAATTAAACAGACCAATAACGGTCGCCAGCACGATGAACACCGCCAGCATGGAGGCAAGAATCAGCCGTCTGCGGAGCTTGCGAATCATGGCTTTTCCTCCAAGGTATATCCTGCATTGCGCACGGAGCTGATTTGAACATTGGCGTTCAGCGCCGTCAGCTTCTTTCTCAGATAGGAGATGTAGACCCACACCACATTGATTTCGGCATCGCTCTCGCAGCCCCAGATTTTTTCAATAAACCGCTCGGAGGGAATGAGATGATGCGGGTTAAACAAGAGCATTTCCATCATCTGAAATTCCTTGTTGGTCAGGCGGAAGTTGCCGGTCGGCGAAGACAATTCATAATTGGCGCGATTGAGCACGATATTGCCCATGAACAGCTTGGAGGTCGGCTGTGCCGCTTTCGGCCGCGTCATGGCGCGGATGCGTGCCAATAGCTCCCGCACCTCAAATGGCTTCGTCAGGTAATCGTTCGCCCCGCTGTCAAGCCCCAGCACCTTGTCATCAATTTCGGACTTGGCCGTGAGCATCAAAATCGGCATCATGCCGCCCGCTTCTCGATAGCGCTTTAGAACATCAATACCGTTCATCTTCGGCATCATGATGTCCAATATAGCAGCATCAAACTGCTCGCTGTTTAGATATAAAAGGGCGCTTTCGCCGTCATGGACGGCTTCGGCCTCATAATTGCTCTTTTTCAGGATGGCGACCAGTGCCTTTGCCAGCATCTGTTCATCCTCGGCAATGAGAATCCGCATCGGAACACCTCCTCATATATACCTATTATACACGAGATTCCTTATCTGAGACTTAAAAAATCAATGTTCATAATTTGTTTCCAATTTTCTTAAAGTGCGTTCAGAAAGACTTTAGGTTTGTTTTAGGTTGGTGGTTTAGAATGGCAACCGATCACTCAAAGAGAGGACGGATGAAGCCCATGAAGAACCCTAAGAAACCCCGCAAGCACATCCTGCGGAAGATTATTCTCCTGCTGGTGGTGCTTCTAATCCTTTCGGGAGCTGGGTATTACGGATATTCCATGCTTAAGCAGGAATACACTGTGACCTACGACAGCTATACCGCAACAACCGGAAGTATTTCCAATGCGCTGAGTTTCAGCGGCAACTTAAATTTGGTGGACAGCAAAACTTATACTGCCTCTTCGTCAAGCACTGTCCGCACCATTTATGTATCTGTCGGCAATCAGGTGGAAGAGGGCGACAAGCTCATGCGCCTCTCCAACGGCGAAACGATTGAGGCAGATTTTGCCGGCCGCGTCAACGCCATCAATGTGGAAACAGGCGATGATGTCACAAACGGCACGAGTCTCATTCAAGTGGCGGACTTCACCAACATGAAGGTCTCCCTGCGCGTGGACGAGTATGATATTTCGTCTGTCAGTGTCGGTCAGCGCTGCACGGTGACGGTCACGGCACTTGAAAAGACCTATGAATCCGAAATTTCCACCATCAATTATATTTCCTCTTCCGCAGGTTCGGTCGCGTATTATACAGCTGTTGCGTATGTTCAGGTGGAGGACGGCGTTTACCCCGGTATGCAGGTGACCATCTCCATCCCGCAGCAGGAAGCCACGGATGTCGTCATTCTGAAGGCCGATGCCATCAGCTTTGATGCAACCAATCAAGCATTTGTCTGGATGAAGAATGCGGACGACGAATTGGAACAGGTGAACATCCAAACGGGTGTCAGCAACGGCAATTATGTTGAAATCACCTCCGGTCTGAGCGCAGGGGATGAGGTTTATGTCGAGGTCGAGCAGACGGCCACAAGCGGCTTTAGCAGCCTGTTGTCCGGCTTGTTCGGTGGTCAGCAGTTTAACGGCGGCGGAGGCGGCAGTATGCCGGACTTCAGCAGCGGCGATATGCCCGACTTCAGCAACTTTGACACCAGCGCCATGCCCGACTTCAGCGGCGGAGGCGGAAACAGCGGAGGCGGCGGCTTCGGTGGCTTCGGCGGAGGCGGCGGACGGGGTGGTGATTGACCATGACGGAGGACATTTTCTTTCAAATGGTTGACATCAACAAGTTCTACCAAATGGGCGATGAGCAGGCACACATTCTGAAGGATGTCAACCTATCCATTGATAAGGGCGAATATCTGTCCGTCTTAGGTCCCTCCGGCAGCGGCAAATCCACGCTGATGAACATCATCGGCTGTCTGGATGTGGCTAGCAGCGGAAACTATATCTTACATGGCAAAGAAATCGAGAATTTAAGCGAAATCGAGTTGGCGGAAATCAGAAGCAGGGAAATCGGCTTTATTTTCCAAAATTCTCAGCTTCTGCCGCGCCTGACCGCTCAAAAAAATGTGGAGTTGCCGCTCATCTATGCCGGTGTTCCGCCCAAGGAGCGCAGAAGACGCGCCAGCGAAATTTTGGATAGGGTCGGGCTTTCGGACAGAAAGGGACATTATCCGAACCAACTTTCCGGCGGTCAGCAGCAGCGTGTCGCCATCGCCAGAGCCTTGGTGAGCAATCCCAGCATCCTCTTGGCCGATGAGCCGACAGGCGCTCTTGACCAGAAGACGGGCAAGCAGGTAATGGCGTTGTTTCAGGAACTGAGCGATGAAGGTCGCACGATTATCATGATTACGCATGATATGAACATTGCGTCCTACGCGCATCGCGTTGTGCATATCATTGACGGTGAGCTGACGGAGGGAGGCAGTACGAAGGATGCTTAAAAAAATTCGTTCTGTTTTCATCATGCTCCGTGAATGCATCTCCATGTCGCTCAGCAACATCATGAGCAACCGAGTGCGCTCCTTCCTGACCATCTTGGGCATTATGATTGGTGTTACGGCAGTCATCGCCCTGATTACGACCGTCTCCGGCGTGTCCGGTACGCTGTCCAGCTCCTTTACCTCAATGGGCGCGGGCACGCTGACCGTGAGCGTCTCCGGCAGCGACTTAAAAGAGGGCATGACCAGCGATGACTTGAATACCCTGACCGAGATGGACATCATTGACGGCATCACGCCCAGCGTGTCCCTGAGCGCCCGCGTTTCACACGGCGGCAGCTATGACACCGGCGTGTCTGTCTCCGGCAAAAACTACTACTATTTTCGGACGAATGACATTGTGACCCGCGGGCGGAAGCTCAATATCATTGATGAGGACAATACCTCGTTCGTCTGCCTGATTGACGATGAAATGGTGGAGACCTTCTTTTACGGCGTAGACCCGGTAGGGGAAAACCTCTACATTGACGGCGTTCCGTTTTTGGTGGTCGGTCTGTTCTCTTCGGAGGATTCGACCAGCATTGCGGACATGATGGGCGGCAGCCCCAGCATCTTGATTCCCTACACGACAGCCCTTAAGATGAACAACCAGAATGTTGTCACCTCCTTCACCGTATATTTGACGGACGGCGTGGATTCCGATACTGCAGCCGGCCAGATTGAAGGGAAAATGGATGTGATGTTCAGCTATGAGGACGACTGCTTCACCATCACAACCATGAGCAGCATTGAGGACACGATGGAATCCATGTTGTCCATGATGAGCGCCCTGCTTGCAGGCATTGCCTCCATTGCACTGGTGGTCGGCGGCATCGGCATCATGAACATGATGCTGACCACCGTGACCGAGCGCACGAGTGAAATCGGTCTTAAAAAGGCTTTGGGCGCGATTCCTTGGCAGATTCAGGTGCAATTCCTGATTGAGTCGTTCCTTTTGTCCATGATTGGCGGTCTTGCTGGCGTGGTGCTGGGCATTCTGCTCTCCATGATTCTCTGTCAGGTGCTGGGAACGGACTTCGTGCTTTCCGTCAGCTCCATTGTGCTGGGTGTCAGCTTCTCGGCGGCTGTCGGCATCATCTTCGGCTGGGCACCCGCACGAAAGGCCAGCCGCCTCAATCCTATCGATGCTCTAAGGTCTATTTAATATACAAGGAGGAACACATATGAAGAACACACTCAAAAAACTGGCGGCCGTTTTGACGGCGGGAATGCTCATGATGCAAAGCGCAGCACTGGCCGACACCATCTCTTTCTCCGGCACGGTCGCCGCCAGCGAGACGCATGAAGTCTACGCGCCCATTGGCGGCACAGTCGCCAGCGTGGAAGTCGAGGTTGGGCAACAGGTCAACGCGGGTGATGTGCTGGCTACTCTGAAGACCGAGAAGGTTTATGCAACCGAGGCAGGCACTGTAACCGGCGTGTTCGGGCAAATCGGTGACAGCGCGGAAACCGTGGCTGAGAAATACGGCGCGGTGATGTACATCGAGGGCGAGAGCGTGTATTCTATTTCCGCCTCCACCTCGAACGCCTATAATGCGACCGAGAACAAATTCGTCCATGTCGGCGAAGAGGTCTATCTGGTTTGTTATTCGGACAGCAAGCACACGGGCAGCGGTGTTATCACCGCTGTGTCCGGCACGGACTACACGGTCAAGGTCATGAGCGGCGAGTTTGAAATCGGCGAATCTGTGAACATTTATCGCGGCACAACGGCGAAGTCCGCCAACAGAATCGGCCGCGGTGAGCTGTCCCGTGTAAATCCCACAGCGGTGACGGGCAGCGGCAGCATCGTGTCCTATGCTGTTTCCAACGGCGATACCGTTGAGCGCGGCGACCTGCTCTTTGAAACGCTGTCCGGCGAGTTTGACGGCCTGTACATGAGCGGAAATCAGATTGTGACGGATGTTGCTGGCACGGTTGCTGAGCTGAGCTTAACGCAAGGGGGAAAGGTGGAAAAGAACAGCGTGGCGGCTGTTCTCTATCCGAGCGGCGAAATGTGCGTGGAGGCCGAGGTGGAGGAAAGCAATCTTTCCATGATTTCCGTGGGCGACCCAGTGAGTATCGAGCTGATTTGGAATCAGGATGATGAAGTGACCTATAATGGCACGATTACCATGATTTCCGCCTTGGCAACAACCTCTGCGGGCGAATCCGACAGTGTTACCTATACCGTTTATGCTGACTTTACGCCCGATGCAAACACTCGCTACGGCATGAGCGCCGTGGTCAATACGCTGGAAAACGAGCAAAAAGCGACCACGGCGATGACCGAAGCAGTTGAGGAGGATGACGGTGAACAGGAGTAAGGATGCTCTCTGCCTGCTGCTGACGCTGATGCTCGTTTGCTCGGCAGCATTCGCAGAGGAACCGCTGACGGAAACACAGACTGATAGCAGTGTTTCATCCGATGCCTCGTCCAGCTCGACAGGCGGTGAAACGCCCAGCACAACGGAGGGCGAACCGACTGGATCAACCGAAGGCGAAACGGGAGAATCGACAGAGGGTGAAAGCAAAGAGCCGACCGATCCGACAGAGCCGACAAATCCAACAGACCCGACAGACCCAACAGCCCCCACGGATCCAACAGAACCGGAAGATCCGAACGCTTTCTACATTTTCATCGGCGGCACCTCTCAAAAGGGCGAAAATGAAAATGTCTGGAAGATTTTCTATCAATCAACTGAGGATTTGATCACCTTTAGCTGGACGGCGATGGATGCTGCTGTCTACGAGATAAAAATCACGGATGGCACGGAAGCGGACCTGTACACGGTGCAGATGACGGAAACGACACTTTCTTTGCCCGCTTCCACCTTTGCGGAAAGCACCTATGTGCTGAATGTCATTGCCTATGACGGCTCAGAAAACCCTGTCCAGCTTGCGTCTGCGGGCATTACCTTTGCGCTTGTGCAAGGGCAGCCCACGCCCGATGATGGCGGCAAGGGCTTCCCAAGCGGCGACGGTCACAGAGGCGGCAGCTTTCCCAGCGGCGGAATGCCGGACGGCATGGGTGAGGAGGAGCAGGGCTTGAAGGTCACGCCGGGCGAGGCATTGACGAACAGCCATACCTCCGGCACAAAGAACATGACAGCCTTTGACGCAGTGGAGGTCGTTATCCCTGAGGAAACCGAAACCGTCCTGACACTGAACGGCACGAAATTAGATGTTACACTGGATGATGTGCAAAGCGCCTTTTCTGTCACCGAGGAGGAAAAAACTTTGGTGTTGACACCCGTTAACGGCGGCGAAAAGTGGTCGGTCAATGCACTTTCCCTAAAGCGTCTCAAAAACAGCGGCATTGAAACCATCCGTTTAGTGCTGGGCGAAATGGCCATTGATGTTGACACCACTTGGCAGCCGCAGGGAACAATTTACGCCAAGCTGTCGGCAGAGGGCTATGTGTCCAAGGACTATACGCTGATTGTGACGGCGGACAGAATCACCGTGCGCATTGAAAATCAAATCTACATCATGAATGAAAACAATGAGCTGGTCGGAGAGTGATGCATATGCGAAAGAGACTGCTGCCCTGCGTGCTGGCGGCACTGCTGCTCGTCAGCGCTGCGCACGCCGAGGTCTATGAAGGAACAACGGCGGCTACCTCCTCACTTGAGATGACGGCTGAGACTGGCGGGCTTCTTCAGACGCTGAATGTGTGCGTCGGCAGTGTTGTCCAAGCGGGCGATGTACTTACATCCGTATCGACCACCAAGGTGTTTGCTTTGCAGGACGGGACAGTCGCAAGAACGGAAGTCAAAGAGGGCGAAAAGGTCAGCGGTACTGTGCTGGAGGTCAATCCTTTAGAGCAATACAGGATTTACTGCACCGTGGATGAGGCGTATGGCGCGGCGGACACAAAGCTCGTACACAGCGGCGAAACGGTGTACATGAAATGTACGAAAAACGGAACGCACCGCGGAACGGGCATTATCTCCGAAATTGACGGCGCTGAATATCAGGTGCTGGCGACTGGCGGCGAATTTTACATCGGCGAAACGGTTTATCTCTATCGCAGCGCGGAATTTTTAACTAAGGAGCGCATCGGCATTGGGACGGTTGTGACCAACGATACCAAAGTCTACGAGGCTGAAGGAACACTGATTTGCCTCCATGTCACGGAGGGCGAATATGTGGAGCGCGGCGAGCTTCTGTATGAATATGCGGAGGACAGTAAAACCGATGTGACCGCTGAAACAAGCGGCATCATCACGGCAATTTCCGTGACGCGGGGCAGTCAGGTGAATAAGGGCGATGCGCTCATGACGCTCGTGCCTCTTGACCAAATCTGCGTGGAAATCAAAGTTTCCGAAACCGAAGCAGCGACCCTGCATCGCGGCGACAAGGTCGAGCTTGTTTATGCGATGGATGTGACTGAAACGCCCGTATCGGGTACGGTGACTGATATTTTTGCCATTTCTCAAAATGATACCTACACCGTCCGCATCAAGCCGGAAAATCCGCCGTATACCATGCTTGGTCTCTCCGTCACCGTCAGATTTTAAAATTAGAGGATATAAAAATCAGCAGCAGACGATTTTCAAAGTCTGCTGCTGATTGCTTTTTTAAGGCAGCACCGCACAAATGAGGCGGCGCGATAAATAGTGAATTTTGTGTCAGATGC
>CAVJHY010000006.1:0-29042 GCA_963649405.1 bacterium | reverse complement strand
TTGTCCGCCATAAAAACCGCCTCCGCAAAGGGCACCGCCCTTAGAATCGAAATATACTTATATATTGTATGGTTTTAGAGGAAAAAAGTCAAGGAGCGGAAAGTCATTTCAAAAGATCAATTATTTTAACTCAGACACAGGTGTGGCTGTTGATTACAGGGTATTGATATTCTCCCCGTCCCGCAATCTACGAAAAATGGTCATGATGCGTCCATGACTGCCGGAGATGCAGGTGGAGAGGGAGAGAAGGGCATCAGAGGCGTTAAGGTCGAATGTGGAGTGATAGGTGGAGGCTGCGTACAGGCGGGTTTTATAGTTCTCGAATGCCTCCTCGGAATAAAAGCGCGGGTTGGAGTAAAAATACAGCGCGTCGCCGTTCAGGTAGGTCTGTCCGTCCTCTTCATCCATAGTTTCCAAAGACAGTACAGCAATCAGCACATAGGTGTCGGTGCGGTAGAGGGTGTCCAAGGTGGCGATGGTGTGCTGCGCGGCGAAATCCGCCGATTTGTAATGCGTCAGCATGGCGAACATACTGCCGTCCTTCATGTTGTGACCGTGAATCAAAAGATTCTGCGTTTCGGCTGCGAGTGGCGAAAGCTCATCCAAAAACAACATTCCGGCGCTGCTTTTTTTTCCGTAAAAATCGTGATTGATGTAGTAGGAATTGTCCCGGTAGACGACCGGCTGGCTCACCACGCCGTCAATCGTCAACCATGCTACCAAGTCATTGTTCTGCTGCCACAAACTGTCCAGCTTTTGACGGCGGAGCGGGGCGATGTATTGGTAGGTGTCCAAGAGGGTTGCTTCGGCTGCTTCCGGCTCGTTATCCGCCAAATAGACTTCCTGCACGGGCGCGGTGGTTTCCTCCGGCGCTTCCTCGTACAGCGCAGTGACTTGCTGACTGACCTGTTTGACCTGTATGGACGATGCAATATACTCGCCCAGCCGTACAGCGCCGTACACGAATACGGCAAGACCGACAAACAGCAGGGCAAGCTGCGACCAGCGACGCTTTTTAGTCTGTGAGCTGTAGTGATACGCGGTCTTGCGCTTTTTTCTGCGTCTGATTGGTAAAAAAGCCATGCCGTTCACCTCCGCCCGCGTTTTAATCGTTCTTGTTTTGTTCGCTTTTTGTCTTCCGTTTTCCTGCAAAAAGGATAAGGCAAATCTTTGACATTATATTTTTTTCTTTGGCAGGAAAAAAGAGAAAAAATGTCGAAACAATTTCTTTCCGTCTAAAGACGGAGGCGTATATCTCAGATATATGCCGGATGGCTTCAGGCTGAGGAGATAATTTCCGTAAATGAGCACTTCTGTTGACAATGATTCCATGATTCGCCGCTCCCTGCTCAAGCAAAATGGCGATGATCCCCTGCTGGCGCTGTCACCGGCGCTGCTGCCCGAAACGGACGGCGTTCGGCTGGAGCCGACGCTGTTTTTGACGCGGGATGGACTGGCCATCGGTTTACGCACGGGTTTGGAGCGGCTCTATGTGGTGCGCCACATTCCGCATTTTCTTCGCGATTTGCATCTGAACGAGCCGATTTCCTTCGGCAAAGGCTTTGAGCTTGACCCAAAACTCATGCGTTATGACCCTGCCCAGCGGGTTTTGCTGGATGTGCTGGAGGAATACTGCGATGCCGCCAACCTTTCCTGCACCTTATCGGGCGGCGAGGCGCGGGTGCTGGCGCTGAAGCCCCTGACCGCATGGCGTGTGCTGGAGGCGCTCAAAGTTCTGTCATTCCGTCTGAGCGTGGGCGGCGAGGTCACGGAACATATGGGCATTGAAGAGCGTGAGCTGCCCATCATCTGTCAGCTTTCCGGCACGGTGCAGGCTATGCGCGTCTCTGTGCGCTTCCCGCAACCGCTTCTGCGTTTGACATCGGACTTTGCCTGTATTTTCTGCGAAGGACAGGTGTCCTTTGTGCGTCCCAAGCAGTGGCAGCTTTTGTCCGCTTTGGCAAGCTGTGCGCACGAGGGCGCGGCGGAATTTTGCTATGCGGGTGCGGATGTCGCCAAATTTTTGACCGAGGTGCTGCCCGTTCTGTCCGTTTCCGCCAGCGTTACCATTGATGAAGCGTTGAGCCGGCACTTGATTCGCCGTCCGTTGAACGCCAAGGTGTACTTGGACAAGGATGGCTCTGCGGTGACAGCGCGGGTCAAATTCTGCTATGGCACGGACGAAATCGACCCCTTCGAGCCGCAGAAGGAATCGCGGGCGCTGCTTTTGCGTGACACGGCGAGCGAGGGTGCGGTGATGCAGGTCTTGTCTCGTGCGGGTTTCCATGTCACTCGCGGAACGATTTATCTGACCCGCCGTGATGCCATTTATGATTTTGTGACGAGCGGCGTGCGCGAGCTGACGCAGATTGCCGAGGTCTTTTTCAGCCGCGAATTTAAGAAGCTCACGCCGAGAAAGCCCGCGCTGTCCGGCCGCATGACAGTGAAAAACGGCGGTTTGCAGCTCACTTTGATGGACGAGGATGCGGATGTCGAGGAGCTTTTGCCGCTCATGCGTGCCATTGCCGAAAAGCGGCGCTATTTCCAATATAAGAACGGTGCGTTCCTTGATTTGACCAAGGCGGATGACTGGCAACCGCTGGCGCTGGCCGTGACCGAGGCTGCTGAGGGCAGGGAGGACACGCGCCCCTTGGCGATGTGTCGCGCTGCCTATTTGCGCGCTATGATTGAGCAGGCACATCTGCCGGTTGAACTGGATGACGAGGTGCGAGATGCGGCGGATCTTCGCTATGCCGCGCCGCCTGCGCCGTTTGATGGCTTGCGTCCCTACCAGACCCGCGGCTATGAATGGCTGATGACATTGGACGCGCTGCAGTTGGGCGGCATTTTGGCAGACGATATGGGGCTTGGCAAGACTGTGCAGATGATTTCTGCCATTGCCCGCTATGTGAAGGACAACCCGACACACCAGCCCTCCTTGATTGTCGCGCCGACTTCCCTTCAGTTCAACTGGCTGAGCGAGCTGCACCGCTTCGCGCCGGATTTGGAGGTCGTGCTGATTCGCGGCGCACAACCCGCCCGTGCCGAGCAGCTTGAGCTGGTCAAAAAATTCCCGCCGGATATCGTGCTGACGAGCTACCCGCTCATTCGTCGAGACATTGACCTGATGGAAGACATTTCCTTCCGCTTTGCCGTGCTGGACGAAGCGCAGCAGATTAAGAACAACCAGAGCGTAGGCGCTCACGCCGTCAAACGGCTGAATGCACGGACGCGCATTGCCTTAACGGGTACGCCGATGGAAAACCATGTGGGCGAATTGTGGTCGCTGATGGACTTCTGTCTGCCGGGCTATCTGCCGCCCTATCCGCGCTTTTTACGGCGCTACGGCGATGGGCAGGAGAACGAGGATTTGACCCGCCGTATCCGCCCCTTCCTCATGCGCCGCTTGAAGAGTCAGGTGCTTGCCGAACTGCCTGAACGGTTGGAAAGCACACTGTATGCTGAATTAACCGCCGAGCAGCGCAAGGTATATGACGCCGTCATGCTGCAAGCGCGGCAGCGCGTGGACGAGATTCTGCGCGTCAAGGGCATGGGCAGAGGCCGCGCCGAGGTCTTGGCAGCCATCACCCAGCTGCGGCAGATTTGCTGTTCTCCGGAATTGGTCATGAACGGTTATCAGGGCGGCTCCGGCAAGGAGGATATGCTGATGGATGTGCTGTTCTCCGTTCTTGGCGGGGGCAGTCGTGTGCTACTCTTTTCACAATTCACCTCCATGCTGCGCATCTTGGAAAAGCGCATCCGCGAGGCGGGCATTGACACCCTGTATTTAGACGGCGGTACGCCGCCGGAGCAGCGTCAGCAGCTCACCGAGCGTTTCAATGCGGGTGAAGGGCAGGTGTTCCTCATTTCCCTGAAGGCGGGCGGCACAGGGCTAAATTTGACGGGTGCAGACACAGTAATTCATTACGACCCGTGGTGGAACCCGACCGCGCAGGATCAGGCGACAGGCCGCGCTCATCGCATCGGGCAGAAAAAGGCCGTCACTGTGCTGTCGCTCGTGGCGCACGGGACGATTGAAGAGCAAGTTGTCAACATGAGCCGTCAAAAACGCAAGCTGTTTGACAGCCTCATCACTGCGGGCGAAGCTATGCCAACCGCGCTGAGTGACAAAGATATTCTTTCTCTCTTTGGTAGATAATTCATTGCTTTTGGCAGGATAATCAGCGGTAAAGAGAGAATAGATTTTAGAATGTTTTCCTCGAAAGGGAGCTTTAGCATGATTTATCTGGACAACAGCGCCACCACCCGCGTTTGTGCGTCTGCGGTCAGCGCCGTGCAGCAGTGCATGACGGAGGGTTTTTTTAACCCTTCCGCACTCTACGCGCCGTCGATGGATGTCGAAAAGATGATGACGGCGTGCCGCAGCCTGATTTTGAAAGAGGTACACGCGCCGCTGGATGCGCGTGTGCTCTTTGTGTCGGGCGGCACGGAGGCGGACAATTTGGCGATTATCGGCGGCACGGCTGCTCTGCGTTCCGGCAAGGTGCTGTATTCCGCAGGGGAGCATCCCGCCGTGCGCGAGGCGTGCTTGTCACTTCGCAATGTGGAGACCGAGGAAATCCCGCTTGCACGGGACGGGCGTGTCAACATGGAACGCCTTGCCGAGATGCTGGACGGGGATGTCAAGCTCATCTGCGTCATGCAGGTGAATAACGAAACAGGCGCAATTATGCCAATTCAGGAGATTGCGCGGCTGCGCGACCAGAAAAGCCCCGATGCGCTGCTTCATGTGGACGGTGTGCAGGGCTTTATGCGTGTGCCGTTTGACATGAAAGCGTGGGGCGTGGATTCCTACGCGCTGTCCGGCCACAAGATTCACGCGCCCAAGGGCATTGGTGCGCTTGTGATGGGCAGCCGTCTGCGTCCGCTTCCCCGTCAAATCGGCGGCGGTCAGGAAAAGGCGCTGCGCTCCGGCACGGAAAACACGCCGGGCATTGCGGGCTTAAAAGCGGCCATTGAGTGCTATCCGCGGGACAACCAGATGCGTGCCGTGAAATTAGCGCTCTATCATCAGGTCATGTCGCTCGTGCCGGAGGCTTCTGTTAACGGTCCTCTGCCGGACAGCAAATTTGCCGCGCCGCATATCATCAATCTTTCCCTCACGCCCGTTCGCAGCGAGACAATGCTGCACGCCTTGGAGGGCGACCAAATCTATGTGGGCATCGGCTCTGCCTGTTCATCCCAGAAGCAAAAGGTGTCGCGGGTGCTGACGCAGATGGGCATTACTGGGCACATGGCAGAGAGCGCGTTACGCTTTTCACTCTGTCCCGACAACACGGAGGATGAAATGGCCATTGTCGCGCAGAAAATCAAGCAATATTATGATATGCTGAAAAAATACACAAGACGGTAAGGAGTGGACTTCATGCAGCAGCTATTACAGGTTCGGTACGGCGAAATCTACCTAAAGGGTCAGAACAGGCCGTATTTCATGCGTGCCTTGGTGTCCCGCGTCAAGCAGGCGGTGAAGGGTGTCGCTGCGCAGGTTTGGCTTCGGGATGCCCGCATTTATGTGGACGGCATTGAGGACATGGACGAGTGTATGCGCCGTGTCGTGAAGGTGTTCGGTGTGCATTCCGTCTGTCCTGCCGTGCGCATGGAAAAGGACGATTTTGATGCCATTTGTGCCGAGGCCGCCGAGATGATGCGCGGCAAGGTGGGCACTTTTAAGGTCTTAGCGCGGCGCTCTGACAAGCGGTATCCCATCGATTCCCCTGAAATCGGGGCGCGGATGGGCGAGTACATCCTAAACCATGTGGACGGGCTGACCGTTGATGTTCACAACCCAGAACATTTAATGAATGTAGAAATCCGCGATTATGCGTACCTATATTCCACAGTCATTATGGCGGCGGGCGGCATGCCTGTCGGCACGAACGGCAAGGCTGCGCTCCTCTTATCCGGCGGCATTGACAGCCCTGTGGCGGGCTACATGATTGCCAAGCGCGGTGTCGAGCTTTGTGCCGTTCACTTCTATTCCTATCCGTACACGAGCGAACGCGCGAAGCAGAAGGTTTTAGACTTAGCGAAGATTCTATCTGAGAGCTGCTGCGGCATCAATGTGTATGTCATCCCGTTCACGGACATTCAGATGCAGATTCACGAGAAGTGCGCGGACGAGTACACGACGCTGATCATGCGGCGGTACATGATGCGCATTGCGGAGCTCATTGCGCAAAAAGAGAACGCGAAGGCGCTGGTCACGGGCGAGAGCATTGGGCAAGTCGCCAGTCAGACAATGGATGCTTTGCAGACTACGGACATGGTGGTATCGATGCCCGTATTCCGTCCTGTGATTGGTTTTGACAAGATTGACATTATTCATTACGCTCAGAACATTGGCACTTACGAGACCTCTATCCTGCCCTACGAGGACTGCTGCACAGTGTTCACGCCGCGGCATCCCGCGACGCATCCCAAGCTGGAGAAAATCTTGGACAGCGAGGCCAAGCTCGACCAAGACACGCTCATCGAAGCCGCGATTGCCGGCGCTGAGGTTGTGAAACTGTAAGAGATGGGAATTGGCGGAAGCTCTTTTCTTTGAAAAGAAAAGGGCTTCCGCACCTTCCGAAAAGAAACTTTTATACACATCGCATATTGTTGCATCGAAGTAGCTATTTCTGTGTGCAGCTAAAATTTCCTAACCGCTAACGGCTAACAGCTAACCGCTTCTAATCCCTGTTTCCTGACAGCTAACCGTCTATCCACTATCCACTGCCATCAGCGGGCTATTTCATCCTAAAACACGAGGTGACCATATCATGCTTTCCTTTGCGAGTGATTACATTGCCGGAGCGCATCCTGCTGTTTTACAGAAACTCTGCGAGACGAATCTTGAAAATTTATCGGGTTACGACTCTGACCCTTACTGCGAAAGTGCCGCGCAGAAAATCAAAACACAATGCGGCTGTCCGAACGCCGATGTCTTTTTTTTAGTCGGCGGGACGCAGACGAATCAGGTGGTCATCAGCACGATGCTACGCCCTTACGAGGGTGTTTTATGCGTGAAATCAGGTCACATCAATGTACATGAAGCGGGCGCGATTGAATACACGGGACACAAGGTGCTTGCCTTAGACGGGCATGACGGCAAGCTATCCGCCGACATTGTTTCCGCCTATCTGCGCACCTTTTACGCCGATGACACCTATGACCACATGGTTTTTCCGGGCATGGTATACATTTCCTATCCGACGGAGTACGGCACACTTTATTCAAAATCCGAGTTAGAATCGCTCTACGCGGTTTGTCGGGAAAACCATTTGTCGCTTTTCATTGACGGTGCGCGATTGGGCTACGGCTTAGCGGCGAGCGGGTTAACGCTGGCGGATATTGCGTCTCTCTGCGATGTTTTCTACATTGGCGGCACGAAGGTCGGTGCGCTCTGCGGCGAGGCGGTTGTTTTTCCGCATGGGCAAGCGCCCTTACATTTCATGACCCAAGTCAAGCAGCACGGCGCGATGTTAGCGAAAGGTCGTCTTTTAGGCGTGCAATTTGACGCGCTCATGGCGGATGATCTCTATCTCACCATCAGCCGTCACGCCATCGATATGGCGAAGCGCTTAGTCGCCCTTTTTAAGTCCAGAGGTTATCGTTTCCTGCTCGATTCCCCAACCAATCAGCAGTTCATCATTTTAGACAATGCCACGATGCATCGTCTGAGAAGGGATGTCATTTTTAGCGTTTGGGAGCCGTGTGATGCCGACCACACCGCCGTCCGCTTCGCCACAAGTTGGTCAACCACCGAGGACGACTTAAAAGCGTTGGAAGCACTGTTGTAATTTTTTGCGGAAACCCTTTTTTTGAAAAGAAAAGCGTTTCCGCACCTTCCGAAAAGAAACTTTCATACACATTGTATATTGCTGCATCGAAGCAGCTATTTCTGTGTGCAGCTAAAATTCCCTAACCGCTAACGGCTAACTGCTAATCACTTCTAATCCCTGTTTCCTGACAACTAACCGTCTATCCACTATCCACTAGTCACCTACCATCAAAGGAGACCCCTATGGAAATCAAGCCCATCGCCCGTATCCGCACGGATTTCCCGACCAAATTCGGTCTGCCTCGGCAGAGCGGTTTGGCGAGCAGTCTACAAGGGCGCATCGTCTTCGAGCGGGAGTATCGGCATCCTGACATTTTACGCGGCATAGAGAGTTTTTCGCATCTTTGGCTGATTTGGGATTTTTCCGCCGCGCATCGTGACACATGGTCGGCGACGGTGCGTCCACCGCGTTTAGGCGGCAACATTCGCATGGGCGTATTCGCCACGCGCTCACCGTTCCGTCCGAATCCCATAGGGCTTTCCTTAGTGCGCTTGGAAAAAATCGAGCAAACTGAAAGTGAAGGCGTCGTCCTGCTTATTTCCGGCGCTGACATCATGGACAACACGCCGATTTTCGACATCAAGCCATACCTTCCATATGTCGAGAGCATTCCCGATGCCCGCGGCGGTTTTTCGGATGAACACGCGCACGATCGACTTCAAGTCGATTGCCCTGAATCGTTATTATCACCCCTGCCCGAAGACAAGCGTGCGGCACTTTTAGAGGCGCTTTCTCTCGACCCGCGCCCATCCTATCAAACGGACGAGAAGCGCGTCTACGGCTTCCTGTTCGCCGGGTATGACATTCGATTTACGGTGGTGCAAAATATCATTCATGTGTTAGAATTGGTCTCTCAGAATTGACGAAATGTACATCATGCGGTATAATATGCACGCTCAAGTATGCTGTAAGGAGGCTTTTGATATGAGCAAGCAGCCGACTCTGGTAATTCTGGCCGCAGGTTTGGGCAGCCGATTTGGCGGCGAAAAGCAGACCACCCCTGTGGACGATCACAACCATTTTATCATTGACTACTCAATTTACGATGCCTATCGCGCCGGTTTTGACCGCGTGATTTTTATCATCAAGCCCGACCATGAGCAGACGATGCGTGAAAAGATTGGCGATCGTGTTGCCAAGTATATGTGTGTGGATTATGCCCTGCAGCGCATGGAAGACCTGCCCGCCGGTTTCACTGTGCCAGAAGGTCGCGTCAAGCCTTGGGGTACGACCCATGCTCTGCTGGCTGCCCGTGACCTGATTGACGCGCCTTTTGCTGTCATCAATGCGGATGACTTCTACGGCCGCGGCGCGTTTGAGACCATGTACAAATACCTGACCGAAGAGGTCAAGCCGCATCATCATGCGATGGTCGGTTACAGAATTGAAAACACCCTGACCGAGAACGGCTCTGTGGCTCGCGGCGTATGCGTGGAGAAGGACGGCTTCTTGACCGGCATCCATGAGCGCACCGAAATCTACAAGCGTCCGGGTGGTGCTGTGTATGTTGAGAACGGTCAGGAGACCTTCGTTCCCGCTGGCACGCTCGTTTCCATGAATTTCTGGGGCTATTCGCCCGAAATCATCAAGGATTGCATGGACGGCTTTGCACCCTTCCTTGAAAAGAATCTGCCCATCAACCCGCTCAAGTGCGAATACTTCCTGCCGCTGGTCGCCGACCACCTCATTGCCGAAAAAAGCGCCGATTTCCGTGTCCTCCCCACTCATGAGAAGTGGTTTGGCGTGACCTACGCCACTGATCTGCAGGGTGTCAAAGACTCCCTCGCCGCCATGCGTGCCGCCGATCAGTACCCGGAAACGCTGTGCGACTAATTATATAAACTGAACAATAACAAAAGCAGCTCATAGAGATTCGCAATCGGTCTCTTTGAGCTGTTTTTGCACTATTGGGGCAACACCGCACAAATGAGGCAATGCGATAAATAGTGAATTTTGTAATCGCACCTGACGAATAATTTACTATGTATTATGCTGTCTCATTTGTCCGTTATGGCTTTAATACCTTTATTTGTCCAAAACATAGCCCAAGGTTTTCAAATCGGATGCAGAATTACGCCAGTCGGGGCGGACTTTCACCCAGAGCTGAAGGTTGACCTTCATGCCCAGCAGCGCTTCAATGTCCTGCCGCGCCTCTTGGCCGAGCTTTTTCAGCGTCGCGCCACCGTGCCCGATGATAATGCCCTTGTGCGAATCCTTTTCGCAGTAAATGGTCGCGTCAATCTCCATGAAATCGTCGCTCTTTTTCTTCATCGCCATCATTTCAACACCAACGCCGTGCGGCACCTCATCACGCAGATTGCGCAGCGCCTTTTCGCGAATGATTTCGGCGCAGAGAACGCGCTCCGGCTGGTCGGTGGGCATATCATCCGGAAAATATTTCGGACCTTTCGGCATATGCGAAAAAAGCTCTTTTTTGAGAGCCTCCACCCCATCGCCCGTCTTGGCGCTGATGGGAAAAACCGCATCAAACGGCATTTCCTTGAATTGGTCAATGATGCCCAGTAAATTCTGCGGGGGCAGAAGGTCGGTTTTGTTGATGGCCAGCGCCTTGTAGCCGGGACGCGCCGACATTTCCTGCGCAATCTTCCTGTCCTGCGGGCCGACAGCAGTCGCATCCACCAGCACCAACAGCCCGTCCACGCCGTCCATCGCTTCATGCACGGAGGCTTCCATAAATTCGCCCAGTTTGGTGCGCGGGTGGTGAATACCAGGCGTGTCCACAAAGACAATCTGTCCTTCCTCGGCGTTCATCACGCCCATCATGCGGCTGCGCGTTGTTTGCGGTTTATTGCTGACAATGGCGACCTTTTCCCCCACCATCGTATTCATCAGCGTTGATTTTCCGACATTCGGGCGGCCAACAATGGCCACAAAGCCGGAGCGGAACAGCTTATTTTCACTCATACATTAGTCCTTTCCAAGTATTTCTAAAGTGCCGGAGCGCGGGCTGAAATCGTGCGGCAGCAGCACATTAAGCGGCAGACTGTCCCGTTCATCCCCGCAAGCGACAATCACGCGCAAATCGGGTGCAAACTCGCTCAGCGCCTGACGACAGATGCCGCACGGCCAAGGCAGGGATTTATCGGCGGCAATAGCGATGGCTGCAAACTCGCGCTCACCCTCGCTGACAGCCTTGAACAGCGCCGTGCGCTCGGCGCAGTTGGTCGCGCCGTAGGAAGCGTTTTCGATGTTGCAGCCCTGATACACCTTGCCGCTCTTGGCCAAAATGCAAGCGCCGACGCGGTATTTGGAATAAGGCGAATAGGAATTTTTCATGGCATCCTTCGCCAAGGCGACAAGCTCTTCGTCCGTCACCCGTCCCATGCCGATGCTGTTCAAAGCCTTTTCTTCCATCACGCGCATCCTCCTTTTTTCGTCCTCCTCCATGTGGTCATAGCCCATCACATGGAACATTCCGTGGGTCAGCAAATAGGCAGTTTCCCTGTCCACGCTGTGACCGTATTCCTCGGCCTGCGCTTTGGCGTGTTCCAAGGAAATCACAATGTCGCCAAGCATACAGACACCCAGCTCATCATCATATTCCCGCCGAAGCGCCCGCTCACTGTCCCGCACCGTTTTGCCGTTTTTATAGAAAACGGTCGGGAAACTCAGTACATCCGTTGCCCTATCCACCCCGCGGTATTCCCGATTCATCGTATGGATATGTTCATCGTCCGTCAGCAGCAGCCGCACACCCGTTTCACACGGCGGACATTCCGTATCGACTGCCGCCTCTGCCGCCTTTTCCAGCAACGGGCGAAGTGCCGCAATCCCTTTGTAAAGGCTTTCCGGCTC
Source organism: bacterium (assembly GCA_963649405.1). Classification (GTDB taxonomy): domain Bacteria; phylum Bacillota; class Clostridia; order Christensenellales; family Aristaeellaceae; genus CAVDRM01. Next base: position 17,382 of record CAVJHY010000006.1, on the reverse strand, counting down.
GCATTCAATTTCCAGCCGCATCAATCTTCGTCCTTTTCATCCTCATTTTCCGTATGACTCTCCTGATTTTCCTCATCAGTCACTGCAAAGTCCTCCGCTTCCTCTTTGCTGGTCGGTGCTAAGAAGCCGGGGACATTCTCCATATCCACCTCAACCGGTGGCTGCTCGTTCCTTTCCAGCGGCATCAGCTCGTCAATTTCAATGGGCGCTGCCACTTCCGGAGGCGCAACACGCAGGGAGGCTGTATCCATTTCCGGCTCAGGAATCTTTGCTTCCTCAATAGCGGGCTTTTCCGCGTTTGCTTCCTTCGGCTTGTCTTCCTCTTTCTTTTTATGCGCAAGGCGGAGGGCGCGGCGCTTGTCTGCCTGCATATCGGGGTATTCGATGCGCTCATGATAGACACCTTTCAGCACATTGGTGCAGGCAATACAAATATCGTCAATATCGTTCAAGGTGAGCGGCGCGTTGTTGAGCTGCCCGTCCGCCAATTTTCCACGCACGAGCTTGACGATATAGTCCTCCATTTCTTCCGGTGTGGACTTCGCCTTCTGGCTGCGCACGGCAGCCTCAATGGTGTCGCACAGCATGATGATGGCACTTTCCTTGGAAGAGGGGCGTTCGCCGTCATAGCGGAAGGTGTTGATATCCACCGGCTGACCGTTCGCCATTTGCAGTGCCTTGTGATAGAAGTACATCACCGGCGTATTGCCGTGATGCTCGGCAATGATGCGTTGCACCTCATAAGGCAAATGATACTGCTTGGCAAGCGCCACGCCGTCACGGGTGTGCGCGGTCAAAATGGCAGCGGAAGTCTGCGGGTCGGTATGGTCATGCGCATTGTCCTCGCCGATTTGGTTTTCCTTAAAATAAAGCGGGCGCTTCAGTTTGCCGATGTCATGATAGTACGCGCCGACACGGGCAAGCAAGGGATTGGCACCAACCGCCTCCACCGATGCCTCGGCAAGATTGGCTACCAAAATGCTGTGATGATATGTGCCGGGTGCCTCCAGCATGAGCCTACGCAGAAGCGGCGCATTCGGGTTAATCAGCTCCAGCAAACGCATGGGCGTCGGCAGATTGAACGCCACTTCCAAGAGCGGCTGCAGCGCGATGCAAATCAGCCCAGCAGCCACGCCGCCCGCCATAAACCAGATGGAATCATCGAAAATGCCTGTCAGATTGGAGGAGGTCATTAAAGCGATACCCAAGGCCACCAAAAAGTTCAGCACACCGGCGACAATGCCCGTTGCAAGCGCCCGAACGCGGCTGGCGCTGCGGCTCATCATCAGCGCGGTGACCGTGCCGGACACAAGCCCCGCCACGAGCATATGCACCATCTGTTCGGTATACGCCTCACTGCCGCCGGCAGCCAAGGCCGCGACAAGGATGGTCAGTGCGGCATTGCACAAAATGCCGCTCTTTAAAGACAGCATGGCACTCAGCAGCATGGCGCACAAGGTCAGCGGTGCGGCGTAGACATCAATGAGGCGCATCAGCACGCACAAGCCCAGCGTCCCCGCCATCACGACAGACAGAAGCACCAGCCGCCGCACATTGGAAAGCGCGATTTCGTTAAAGAGGCGAAGCGTCAAAAGGACGACCGTCATCACCAGCACGACCAGCAACGCACCGCCCAGATAAATCATGATATCCGACTGGCTGGAGCTTAAAAGTCCCAGCGTTTCGAGCATCCGAATCTGGTTGAGCTTGACACGCCCCTCGCCCTTAGTGACGATGTTTTGCCCCTGCTTATAAACGGTCGGCTCGACCGCGTTCCGCGCTTCCTCCCGTGCCGTGTTCGTGGCCTCTTGGTCAATAACCATGTTGGACTGGATACACTCCTTCAGCACGGGCTGCACGACATTTTGCAGCATATCCGCATCCGTCCGAAAGCCCACAATCAGGCAGATGCTCTGAATGGCCTCGTTTTCCTGTCCCTGTGTGACATGACCGGACATGGTGTTCTTAATGGCCGTATACAGGGAGGTATACAGCTCGTCCAATGCCTCTTGGCTGCAATTCATCAGTGTGGTTAGCTGATAATCGCGTAAGGATACCAGCGTCAATACCCCGCTTGCATAGTCCAATTCTTCGCGTGTATAGCTGATGCGTTCCGCATAATCTGGCAATGTTTCGGCGTACTGATGCACCGTGCGCAGCTCCGCAAAAATCTGGTCAAAGAGCGTCAGCACGCTTTCCGTCACGCCCTCTTGATACTTATAGGTTGGCGTGACCGCATTGGCCGCCTCCGTGCGCCGCTGCTCGGTCGTCACCTCGTCCACAACATCCTTGGTGGCGGCAATGGTGACATTCGGCACCTGTCCGACACGCAGATCATACTTCGTCGGTACGATGGCAATGACAAAAATGACGGCCATGACGAGGGTCAACACAATACAAATGGCAAGGCACGAGGCTCGCTGCGTTTTTAAGTAGGCGGCAAAGGCCGAAAGCATCTGTTTCGCAGACGGCAATCTCTTGGTCACGGCTGCTTCTCTCCTTCCTGCGCTTGGTCGTATTTTTCATAGGCCGCCACAATGCGGCGTACCAATTCATGGCGCACGACATCCGCTTGCTGCAAATAGCAAATGCCGACCATGCTCTCATCCTTCAAAACATCCAGCGCCTGCAAAAGACCGGACATACGGCCATGTGGCAAGTCAATCTGAGTCGTATCGCCCGTGACCACGCACTTAGAGCCAGCGCCCAAGCGGGTCAAAAACATCTTCATCTGTTCGGGCGTGGTGTTCTGCGCCTCATCCAAGATAATGAAGGCATTGCTGAGCGTGCGCCCACGCATGAACGCCAGCGGCGCTACCTCCACCGTCCCGCGCTCCAAGAGCCGCTGATAGGAATCCACGCCCATCATTTCATACATGGCATCATAGAGCGGACGCAGATAGGGATCTACCTTCTGTGTCATATCGCCGGGTAAAAAACCCAGCTTTTCCCCTGCCTCGACCGCCGGTCTCGTCAAGACAATGCGCTCAACCTCTCTGTTTTTAAGCGCCGAGACCGCCAGCGCCATCGCCAGATAGGTCTTGCCCGTTCCGGCAGGACCGACCGCGATGGTCAATTCGTGCTTACGGACAGCCTCCACATAATTGAGCTGTCCTAAGGTTTTGCACTTGATGGGGTGGCCTCTGTGCGTCAGTGCGACGACATCCTGCGCAATCTGATCGAGCTTATCCAGCTCGCCCGCCTTTGCCAGCGCAACAGCATAGCGCACCCGTGCATCGTCCACCGCTTCCCCGCGATTCAGCAGCTCCATCAGCTTGACAACGATTTTGGACGCAAGCTGCACATTTTCCTCATCGCCGCTGATGCTCATTTCCTCGTCCCGCAGGGCGACGGAAACATTCAGCTCGTTTTCCAACACGGCGATGTTTCGGTCGTTCATGCCAAACAATGCCAGATAATCCGTGGCGTTCCTGATGATTTCACGCAATGAATAAGCGCTCCTTTTTCGGAAGCATAAGGCACGGCATCGCCAAACATTCAGCCCGTCCTGCCTTGAGAAGTCCGCCGGAATTTCCGAATTTCTTCCCATCTATATCATACTATAATCTTCCGATTTGTCAATCATTTGCGCGGCGCGTGTTGCAAATACAAACAAAAAAAGACCCATACTGGGTCTTCTGAAATGCCGATTTATGAATTATTCTGTGAACTGCTTAATGTCCGCTTCCAAGTCGCCGCAGTCATCGGAATAGACATCGAGCGTGATGGGCTTGGACAGATCCAAGGAGAAAATTCCGAGGATGGACTTCGCGTCCACCACATGGCGGCCGGCACGCAAATCCATCTCATAGGGGTAACGGTTCACGGTGTTCACAAAGGTTTTGACCTCTTCAGCCTGAGTCAGTCTGAGCGGAAAGGATTTCATTGAAAGTACCTCCTCAACATTCTTTCTGTTATCATACCACAAAATACTCGAATTTGTAAAGCCAAAAGCGCGGTTTTTCAAGAAATTAACAAGGGGATTATTTGCGGAAACCCTTTTCAAGGAAGCACCGCACAAATGAGGCAGGGCGATAAATAGCGAATTTTGCGTCAAATGCGAATGGAAAAATCGAAGACTTAGAAGACTTACTCGAAGCGTAAATCGAGATTTCGGAATGAAGTAGATGGCGCAAAAGACGCATTTTCGCGCACTGCCGAATTGTGCGGTGAAGCCGAGGGAAAAGAAAAGGGATTTCCGCACTTTCCTAAAAGAATCATAATACACAATGGGCAGGGCTGCAACGAAAAAGCAGATTATGTGTGAAGCAGAGGTAAATAAAATTGTCTCAATTTTTCTTCATCCCTGCTAACGGCTAACCGCTCCTCATCCCTGTTTTCTGTTTTCTAATTCCTATTTTCTACCGCCAACTCCACTATTCACTCAACCGCGCAATAGCCTTTTTCACCCGTGCAATTGTCTCCTCGCGTCCGAGCAGATAGGCGATTTCAAACGCGCCGCCGGGCGTGGACATCTGGCCGGAAATAGCGATGCGCAGCGGCCACAGCACAGTGCCGTTCTTCTTGCCCCATTCGGGAATCTTCTCCATGATTGCATCGTGAATGGCGCTCTCCGTCCATTCGGGCAAGCCCTTCAGCACCTCAAGGCAGAGCGGCAAGACTTCTTTGGCGGTCTCCAAGCTGCTCTTTTGCTTCTTATTTTCATACAAGGACAGTTCATAATCCGGCATCTCGGCCAAGAACGCTACCATATAAGGGATGCGGTTGAACACCTCGGTGCGGCTCTGCATCAGCTCGGCCAGACGGTGATAGTCGATGTTCTTTCCTGCCAGCGCCTGATCAAACCACGGTGTCGCCTGTTCCAGATACTTGCCAAAATCCATCTGCGCAATATAATGCGCGTTAAACCATATCAGCTTATTGACATCGAAAATTCCCGGCGCGTTGTTCAGACGGTGGATATCAAACGCCTCGACCAGCTCATCCATGGTGAAGAACTCACGGTCATCGCCCGGATTCCAGCCGACCAGCGCTAAATAGTTAATCAGTGCTTCCTTCAGATAGCCCTTGCTGATGAAATCGCTGTAATAGGCATCGCCGTCGCGCTTGGAGAGCTTATGCTGTGCATCACGCATAACGGTGGTCAGGTGGATATACTGCGGAATTTCCCAGCCGAAGGCGTTATACAGAAGGTTGTACTTGGGCGTGGAGGACAGGTATTCCATGCCGCGCATGACGTGCGTGATACCCATCAGGTGGTCGTCAATGACATTAGCGAAGTTATAGGTCGGCATACCATCGGCCTTAATCAGCACCATATCATCTAATGTATCATTCGGAAAGGTGATTTTACCGAACACAACATCATCATAGGTGGATTCGCCCGTTGTCGGCGCATTCAGGCGGATGACATAGGGCGTTCCGGAGGCCAGCTTTGCCTCGATTTCGTCCTTGCTTAAATGCAGACAATGCTTGTCGTACTTGAACACCTCGCCGCGCTTTTCGGCCTCTTCGCGGCGGGCATCCAGCTCTTCCTTGGTGCAGAAGCAATAGTACGCCGCGCCCTTTTCGATGAGCTGCTTTGCATAGGGCAGGTAAAGGCTCTTGCGCTCGGATTGGACATACGGACCATAGTCGCCGCCGATGTCCGGTCCTTCATCCCAATTCATGCCGCAGCCCTTCAGGGTGTCATAAATGACCTCTGTCGCGCCTTCAACATAGCGCTCTTGGTCGGTATCCTCGATGCGGAGGATGAATTTGCCGCCGTTTTTCTTGGCAAACAGATAATTGTACAGCGCTGTGCGCAGCCCGCCCAGATGCATGAAGCCGGTGGGCGATGGTGCAAAGCGCGTGCGGACTTGTGTCATGGACTTCTATCTCCTTACTTAATTTGGAAGCTGCTCTTCAGACTAACAACACGGTTGTATACAGCGCGTTCCTCGGTGCTGTCTTTGTCTTTGCAGAAATAGCCGTTGCGCAGGAACTGGAAAGTGTCGCCCACTTTGGCATTGACCAAGGTATGCTCGCAATAGCCCTGCACGACCTTCAGGGAATCCGGCGACAGGAACTTTGTGACATCCTTCTTGTCCGCCGCATCCGCCGTGTCCCATTCCTCGGTCATGAGCTGGTCATACAGCCGCGCTTCAAAGGCGGCGCAGTCGCGGGCGTTGACCCAATGAATGGTGCCCTTCACCTTGCGGTTTGCGCCCTCCGAGCCGGAGCGGGTGTCCAAGTCCACTGTACATTCCACATGGTCGATATTCCCGTTTTCGTCCTTCACAACCTTGTCACAGCGGATGATGTACGCACCTTTTAAGCGAACTTCGCCGTCCGGCTTGAGGCGGAAGAATTTCTTGGGCGGCTCTTCCATAAAGTCTTCCTGTTCAATCCAGATTTCCTTGCTGATGGTCACCTGACGCTCGCCAAGCTCAGGATGATCGGGGTGGTTTTCCATGGGCAGGGTGTCTGTCCAGTCGTCCGGCACATTGGTCAAGACGCACTTGAGCGGATTCAGCACGGCCATGACGCGAGGTGCTTTCGTCCCCAAATCATCGCGCACGCAGGCTTCCAGCATGGCGACATCTGCTGTGGAATCAGCCTTAGCCAAGCCAACCTGTTCAACAAACGCGCGAATCGCGCTGCCGGGGAAACCGCGGCGGCGCATGGCGCACAGGGTGGGCATACGCGGGTCATCCCAGCCAGAGACATAGCCTTCCTCCACCAGACGGCGCAGATGGCGCTTGCTCATGACCGTTCTGGTGATATTCAGACGGGCAAACTCAATCTGGCGCGGACCGATGGTGCGATTGCCGTCCTTATCCAGATGCGGCGCACGAAGCCCTGCCTTTTCCACCGCCCAATCATACAGCGGACGATGATTTTCAAATTCCAGCGAGCAGAGCGAATGCGTGATGCCTTCCAGCGCGTCCGAAATGGGGTGCGCAAAGTCATACATCGGGTAGATACACCACATTTTGCCCGTGCGCCAATGCTCTTTGTAAAGAATGCGGTACATGGCGGGGTCGCGCATATTCATGTTAGGTGAAGCCATGTCAATCTTGGCGCGGAGAATCATGCGGCCTTCAGGAAATTCGCCCGCCCGCATCCGGCGGAACAGGTCAAGGCTTTCCTCCATCGGACGCTCACGCCAAGGAGAATTGGTGCCGGGTGTGGTCAAGGTGCCGCGATACTCTGTCATCTGTTCGGGGGTCAGCTCATCCACATAGGCCAAACCTCGCTTGATAAAGTCCTCGGCAATTTCATAGAGCTTTTCGTAATAGTCACTGGCATAAAAAATGCCGCCCGTCCATTCAAAGCCCAGCCAACGAATGTCCTGCTTGATGCCCTCGGCGTATTCATTGTCCTCCTTGGCGGGGTTGGTATCGTCAAACCGAAGATTGCACAGACCGCCGTATTTTTCAGCCGTGCCAAAGTCAGTAATCAGCGCCTTGCAGTGGCCGATATGGAGATAACCGTTCGGCTCCGGCGGAAAGCGCGTGTGGATTTTTTCACATTTTCCATCTGCCAAATCCTGATCAATCGCATCCCAGATAAAATTGGTGCGCGCACTCTCGTTCTCCATGAAGTGCCCTCCCTTTTCTACAGAAAATCAAAGTATATTATACCGAATGGGAAATAAAATTACAAGCATTTTCCTTCTTGCAAATCACTATCCACTAACCACTAATAACTAATCCTTGTCAGCTCCAGTCCTTGTGCGGGGGCGGTGATGCCCAAATCGAGGCGGTTTCCGGTTTCGAGGGCGGTTTGGAGGCAGTCGGGCGGGAGCTTGCCTTGACCGATATAGATGAGCGTGCCGGCGATGATACGCACCATGTTATAGAGGAAGGCATTACCGCGCACGACCAAGGTGATTTCTTCGCCTGCTCTGGTGACGGAGATTTCCTCGATGGTGCGGACGGTGGTCCTGGCGCTGCCTCCGGCGGCGGCAAAGGCGGCAAAATCATGCGTGCCGACCAAGGTCTGCGCCGCCTCGTGCATCAGTTTGTCATCTAAGGGGATGGGGATATGTGCGGTCAAATTGCGATACAGCGCACTGGCGTGGACGGCGTTATGAATACGATAGGTATAGGTTTTATTTTTCGTGCAGAAGCGGGCATGGAAATCATCGGGGACGATTTCACAATGAAGCACACGGATGTCATAGGGCAGAAAACGGTTGAGGACAAAAGGAAATTTGTCCGCCGGAATAGAGGTCTCCGCTTCAAAATGCGCCCGCTGTCCCAGCGCATGAACGCCCGCATCCGTGCGGCTCGCGCCTGTTACGGGCGTTCTTTTATGAAGCGCTTCCTGCAAGGCATCCTCGATTTTTTCCTGCACGGCAATGCCGTTTTTCTGCCGCTGCCAGCCCGCGTAAGCCGTCCCGTCATAGGAGATGGTGAGGAGATACCGCGTCATACAAGCAGCCCCTCCAGCGCGACCAAGGCAAGCAGCAGCGCCATCATAAGGAGCGCCAAATAGTCATTTTTCTTCATTTTGAGGATGTGCAGCCGCGTGCGTCCCTCGCCGCCGTGATAGCACCGTGCCTCCATTGCCATCGCCAATTCCCCCGCTCTGCGGAAGGCGCTGATGAACAGCGGCACGAGCAACGGCACCATCGCCTTGGCACGCTGCAAAAGGTTACCCGTTTCAAAGTCCGCGCCGCGGGCGGCCTGTGCCTTCATAATTTTGTCCGCCTCTTCCAAGAGCGTCGGTATGAAGCGAAGGGCGATGGTCATCATCATCGCCAGCTCATGCGCGGGAAAATGAATGACGCGCAGGGGCGACAAAAGCCGCTCCAAGCCGTCCGTCAGGGTGACAGGCGCTGTCGTTAAGGTCAGCAGACTTGACCCCAGCACCAAGAAAATCAGGCGCAAGGAGAAGCGAACGGCGTTCAGCGTGCCTTCTACGGTCAGGGTGGTAAAGCCCAAATCAAGCAGCGGGGTTGTTCCGGTGGTGAAAAAGAGGTTGAGTAAGAAGGTAAAAATCAGGATAAACCGAAGCGGCTTTAAGCCCTTCACAAACTGCTTGAAGGGCAGCTTGGACGCTTTGCACGCAAACACAAGGAACAGAACGATGGGGACGAACGCCAACAAATCGCCCGCCATGAACACGGCGACGATGAACAGCACAAGCAGGACGATTTTGACACGCGGGTCTAAGGCATGCACCACGCTGTCCGCCGGATAATACTGACCGAGCGTAATGTTTTCAAGCATGGCGCATTCCCTCCTTCAAGAGCTTTTTGAGTGCCGCCAGCGCATCCTCCTGCCGATACACGGTGGGGAAGGAAAAGCCCGCCTTCTGAAGCTGAAGCGAAAGCGTGCAGACCTGCGGCACATCCAGCCCCATTTGAAGAAGCTGCTCCGCCTTGGAAAAAATCTCGTCCGGTGTTCCCTGCATGGCCAGCATCCCGTGATCCATCACCAAAATGCGTTTGGCAACCCTCGCTACATCATCCATGCTGTGCGAAATCATGACGATGGTCGTGCCGTTTTGATGGAGCTGCTCGATTAAAGTGAGCAGCTCGTCCCGCGCCATCGGGTCAAGCCCTGCCGCCGGCTCATCCAGCACCAGCATTTCGGGACGCATCGCCAAAACGCCCGCAATCGCCACACGGCGCATCTGCCCGCCGGACAATTCAAACGGTGATTTTTCCGCCATTTGGTCATAAGAAAGCTGCACGCGCTCCAAAGCCTCATGCACCCGCGCATCCATTTCAGCGGCAGACAGCCCCAAATTTTTCGGGCCGAACGCCACATCCTTGGCGACTGTCTCTTCAAAGAGCTGCTGTTCGGGGTACTGAAACACCAGCCCGATTTTTTGCCTGACGGCGCGCCGATCAACGCCCTTTGCGTGGATGTCCTGTCCATCCAAGAGGACACGCCCCTCGGTCGGGCGAAGCAAGCCGTTCATGTGCTGCGCCAAGGTGGATTTTCCGCTGCCCGTATGCCCGATAAGGGCGTCAAATTCGCCGCTCTGAATGGTCAGAGACACATCGCGGATGGCCGTCGCCTGAAAGGGGCTGTCCGGCTGATAGGTGTGGGTCACATGCTCAAAGCTCAGCTGCACAGGCTTTTCACCCCTTTCACCATATCGTCCACCGTTAAAATGCCCTCAGGCAGCGGGAAGCCCTCCGCCCGCAGCTTGGTCGCCAGCATCGCCATCGGCGGCACATCTAAATGCAAAGAATGCATCCTTTGCGGGTCTGAAAAGACCTCCTTAGGTGTGCCGGACAGCACCAGCTTTCCCTCGTGCATCACATAAATGTACCCGCACAGCGCGGCTTCTTCCATAAAATGGGTAATCCAAACGACCGTCAGCCCCTGCTCGCGGTTTAAGCGCTGCACGGTGCTGAACACCTCCTGACGGCCGCTGGGGTCAAGCATGGCGGTCGCCTCGTCAAAAATGATGGCATCGGGCTGCATGGCCAGAACGCCCGCAATCGCCACGCGCTGCTTCTGTCCGCCGGACAAAAGGTGGGGCGCACGGTCGGCGCGGTCAAGCATGCCGACGCTCTTTAGCGCCTCATCAATGCGCTTGGGCATTTCCTCGGTGGGGACACCGATGTTTTCCAGCCCGAAGGCGACATCCTCCCGCACCATCGTTGCGACAAGCTGATTATCGGGATTTTGAAACACCATGCCCGCCTTGCGGCGAAGCTGATAGGTCTTGTCATCGTCCGCCGTACTCATTCCGTCCACAAAAACAGCGCCGGACAGGGGGCGATACAGCCCGTTCATGAGCTTGGCCAAGGTGGATTTTCCGCTGCCGTTCTGCCCCAAAATGGCGACAAACGCGCCGCGGGGAACGGACAGGGACACGCCGTCCACAGCCTTTTTCCCGCCCTCCTCATAAGAAAAGGATACATTTTGAATATCAAGCATAATGTCAGACATTCGATTTCTCCTTAAACAGCATCTTGTTCAGCTTCTCGAATAGGGGGACAGCGGCGGTCAGGGCGCTTTCGGCGGTCAGGTTTTTATCCCTGAACAGCATGGACGGCTCACGGGCAGCCGACAAAAGCAGCCGCTTGTCCGTCTTGGTCATGGCCTCCAGCAGCTTGTCCGTCGGCGGCAGCAAAGCAGGCTCAACGCGCAGGATGAGTGTACCCGCAAGAAAGGTCACTCTTGTCACGCCGAGCGGCGACAAGAGCGCCCGAAGCTGGGCAATGTCAATCAGGCGCATGACGGGCGCGGGCGGCTCACCGAAGCGGTCAATCAGCTCTTCAATGACATCCTCCCTGTCCTCTCGTGTCCGAATGAGAGAAATGCGCTTGTAAACCTCCATGCGCTGCACATCACCCGCCACATATTCGGCGGGCAAATAGGCATCGACTTTAAGGTCAATTCGCGTCTCCGCATGAACGGGCTGTACGGTGCGCTCGCCCTCGCCGGTCTCGCTCTGCGCCTCGCGCACGGCCTCCTCGATGAGTTTAACATACATATCATAGCCCACGGTAGAGACATTCCCGCTCTGCTCAGGACCGAAAATATTGCCCGCGCCGCGGATTTCCAAATCGCGCATGGCAATGCGGAAACCGGAGCCGAACTCCGTAAATTCGCGGATGGCGCTCAGGCGCTTTTGTGCATCCTCGGTCAGCATTTTATCGGGACGCACGGTGAAATAGGCATAGGCGGCACGATTGGAGCGCCCGACGCGCCCTCTTAACTGATAAAGCTGGGACAGACCGAAGCGGTCGGCATCAAAGACAATCAGCGTGTTGGCGTTCGGCACATCCAAACCGTTTTCGATGATGGTGGTGGACAGCAGCACATCATACCGTCCCTGATAGAAGTCCAGCATGATGTCCTCAAGCTGCTGCTCCTTCATCTGCCCGTGACCGACCCCAATGCGTGCCTCCGGCACGAGCGCCCGCAGACGGGCTGCAAATTCATCAATGGAGCGCACCCGATTATAAAGGAAATAAACCTGCCCTTTTCGCGCCATTTCGCGGCGGATGGCATCCCGAATGACCCCGTCCTGATAATCAATGACATAGGTCTGCACGGGGAAGCGCTCCTCCGGCGGCGTTTCCAAGAGGCTCATATCGCGCACGCCCACCATGCTCATGTGCAGGGTGCGCGGGATGGGCGTAGCGGAGAGGGTCAGCACATCAACGCTTGCCTTCATGTGCTTAATCTGTTCCTTGTGCTGCACACCGAAGCGCTGCTCCTCGTCCACAATGAGCAATCCCAAGTCCTTAAAAGTAACATCCTTACTTAAAATGCGATGTGTGCCGACCAAGATATCGACCTTGCCCTCGCGCAAGCGCTGCAAGGTTTCCCTCTGCGCCTTGGCGGAGCGGAAGCGGCTGACCACATCGACATTCACGGGAAAATCAGCCAGGCGCTTTTGCAAGGTGTAAAAATGCTGCTGGGCTAAGATGGTCGTCGGCGCAAGCAATGCGACCTGTTTTCCATCCATGACGGCCTTGAATGCCGCCCGCAGAGCGACTTCCGTCTTGCCGTAGCCCACATCGCCGCACAGAAGCCTGTCCATATTGGTCGGGGCTTCCATGTCCTGCGTGATGTCCCGCACGGCGCGTTGCTGGTCGGGCGTTAATTCAAAGGGAAAATGGTCTTCAAACTGCCTTTGCCACGGCGTATCAGGCGCAAAGGCATGACCGGGCGTGGCCTTTCTTTCCGCGTAGAGCTTCACCAAGTCAAAAGCCAGTTTCTTTAAGCCCGCTTTGACCTTCTTTTTCTGCTTTTCCCAATCGCCGCCGCCCAAGGAATTGAGCGGGGGCAGCTTTTCCTGACCGCCGATGTACTTTTGTACGCGGTCAAACTGGTCAGTCGGGACATAGAGCTTATCATTGCCCCGATATTGAATCAAAATATAGTCGCGGTAAGTGCCTTCGGTCTGCAAGCGCACCGTACCCTTGAAGATGCCGACACCGTGATGCTCATGCACCACATAGTCGCCTTCTTTGAGGTCGGTAAACGTCTCGATTTTTTCGCCCGCCGTGCGCGTTTTTCTTGCTTTTTTATAGCCCGCGCCGAAAATATCGCTGTCCGAAATGAGGGCTAATTTTTCGTCAGGCAGAATAAAGCCGCGGGACAGGGTGCTTGGGCAGATGACGGGCGCACCGACGAGTAACGGCATTCCCTCCGTGCCGATGGGCAACGGCAGCCCCTGCTCGGACAGGGCGATTTGCAGACGTTCTCCACGCGCCACGCCGCCCGAAAGCAGCAGAACACGGTATTTTTCATCCGCCAGCGCCCGCACATCCGTCACCAAATCCTTAAAGCGGGATAGGTAATGCTCGGTTGCCTTGGCAGTCATTTGAACGATTTTGGTAGGCTTTAAGCCACTCATATCGCGCAAAAAGTCCTGCAACAGCACGATGGGCATCTGGCGCAGACGCTCAAGCAATTCATCGAACGACAAAACCAGCGCTTCCTGCTCCGGAATGACCTCCTGCCGCTCCATCGCCAGCTTAAATTCCTCTTCAAAGCCCGCCCGCCTGTCCTCGGCGCGGGCGCGGACATTTTCGGGCGCATCAATGATGACAATGGGGTCGCGCAGCCAATCGCTGATTTTCCCCTCGTCTTTCGTCAGAATGCCCGCAAACAGCCGCGCATTGGGTAAAACGCCGCCGTTTTCCAAAGCATCGGCATCGTCCAGCAAGCGAAGCAGCCCCGTGCGCAAGGCCTTTGGCAATGCCTCTGCCCTTCCCCCCTCTTCCTCTTCATCTTCGGGAAGCGGTGGCAATGCCGGGGTCATTAAATCCTTGGGCAGACGCTTCATCTGCTCATTCACATATTGTTTGAGTGTATCCGCCGCGGACTTTCGCTGTTCGTCCGCATACAAAAACGGCTCGGCGGGCGGAACGGACACGCTCGTCAGCTTATCCTGACTGCGCTGCGTAACCACATCAAAGGTGCGGATGGAGTCAATCTCATCATCGAAAAATTCAATGCGCACGGCTTGCGGAAGCGAGGGCGCGTACACATCCACGATTTCGCCGCGCAGGGCACACTGCCCCTTGCCCTCCACGATATCCACGCGCTCATAGCCGCTCTCCACCAGCGCTTTTACGAGCTTGGACGGCGCAATTATCCCGCCTGTCAACAAACGAATCGTCTTTTTTTCAAACAGCGCAAGGTCTGGAAGGCGCGTTTGCAACGCATCTGCCGTCGCAATCAGCACATCCGCCTCACCCTGATGCACCCTAACCAGTGCTTCCATGCGCCTGTCGGTCGTTTCACGGCTGGCCGCGCCCCGCGTAAAGCTGATGTTTTCGGCGGGCAGATAGGCGGCTCGTCCGTTTGTCAGTGCGGCGCAGTCGTCCGTCAGTCGGAGCGCCGCCGCGTCATTCTGCGCAATCAGCAAAACAGGGCGGTTTGCCCCCTTGGAAAGGGCGCACGAAAGCGCCGCACGGAGGCCTTCGCACAGGTCATACAGTGCGGTGACGGAGCCGGAACGCGCCTCCTTCAAAACAGCTTGAACAGGCGCGGTTTCGGTCAATAATGTTAAAAATTCATTCAGCATGCTTTTTGTTGTATCGATTCATCGCGAGATCTATGCCGCCCTTCACCCAGCACAAAGCGGCATCGGCGGCGGTCATGTACGCATCAAAGGCGGTTTTTCTGTCCTCCGGCGTGTTGAAATGCCCCAAGACATAATCCGCCAAGTCCCAATTTTCCGGCGGCTGCCCCATGCCGATGCGCACGCGGGGAAAATCGCCGCTGCCGGTGCATTGCAGGATGCTGCGCAAGCCGTTGTGCGTGCCCGGCCCGCCCTTGCCGCGCAAACGCACCTGGCCAAAGGGCAAATCAATATCATCCACAATCAGCATCAGCTCTTCAGGCTTCAACTTGTACCAAGAAAGCGCATCGGCAACGCAGAGACCGCTGTTATTCATAAAAGTCTGCGGCTTGATTAAAACAATGCGCTCCCCCTCATACACGCCCTCGCCGACCATGGCGCGGCACTTGAGCTTCTTCACGGGTAAATCTAACTTCTGCGACAAAATATCAATGGTGTCAAAACCGGCGTTGTGGCGCGTATGCTCATACTGAGCGCCGGGATTGCCCAGACCGACAATGGCTAACATAGTATCTCCCACAATTTTATTTTATCCAGTCTGAAGGACGCACCTTCACGATGTTATCCGCCCCAATCGGCTCCATGACCATCAAGGAGCGCTCGTTGTCCATCAAATCTTCCTTGGGACGCTCCAGCGCCAGCACGAAGCACACGCCCGCCACGGGTACGCCAAATTCCTTCATCAAGGCAATCATGCCGCGAGCCGTGCCGCCGCCGCGGGTGAAGTCATCCACAATCAGCGTGCGCTGCCCCTCACGCACGGCGCGACGGGAAAGCGACATCGTTTCAATCGCCCCGTTGCCGGACACATAGCTGATGTTGACCGCGCTGCCCTCATACACCTTGGTAGCGCGGCGGGCAATGACCAGCGGCACGCGCAGAGCGCCCGCCGTTTCCAGCGCCACGGGAATGCCCTTCGTTTCCATGGTCAGTACAAAATCAATGTGTTCGTCATAATACTGCCCCGCAATCATGTTGCCCATGTGGGACACCAATTCGGGGTCGGCCAGAATATCCGAAAAATACAGGAAGCCGCCCGGCAGTACGCGGGAGGAGGAAGAAAGCATCCCGCAGACGCGCTCCATGAACGCCCTGTCCTCGCCTTTCACGCCAATGGAACGATAGCGCACACCGCCCGCCGCGCCGGTTAAGGTCTCCACGCAGCCCAAATGCATTTCCGCATAGATGTTCGCCAGCATCGCCGCATCCTCGCTGATTGTGGACTTAGCGGCAGAAAGCAGCTCGCAAAAATAGGAAAGGGTAAAAATGCGGTTCGGCTCGGCAGTCAGAATCCGTCCCATCACGGCCAGACGCTCGGCGCGTTTCATCTTCTCCATCGGTGGCATCCTCCTTGTTCGCCGGTACTTCCGACGCTCTATTATACCGCAGCTTTGCGAATATTTCCACTGTTTTTTTGAAAAATGTTCGGATTTTTATTTGCAGTACGATTGACAAATGATCCCCCACTTCTGCTGTTGTTTTGTATGAATTTAGCTCATAAATTTCCACTTTTATTGTTATTTTATTGCATATTCAATTTCTTTCAACCACTGTCTATTTATTTTATTTTGTCCATTTTTCATGTGTCAATCAAATTATAATCATGATAATAATATTTGTATGCCCACCGTGATGTATATGATTCAATGGCGAGCTTCAATTTCTTCTTACAATGCGATAAAAAATGTATTTGACAGAAGTGACATATATCATATATAATGTAAAAGGAGTAAAAATACACATTCGACCGACAGGGGGGAGAAAGACGAATGAAAAAAATGATGTGTACGATGCTTGGACTGATAATCGTTCTGATGCTAAGTGCTGGGGCAATGGCTGAAAATGAGACTGCTGCCGATGTGATGGGCGTGTGGTATCTGAATAGTGTCATTGGAAGCGACGGTAGAGTTTTTACTGTTGTTTCAAACAATAATACGCGTTATATTCTCAAAATCAATGCAGACGGCACATGGACGGCAGATTTTAGCGATGATGAAAATGGTGGATTATGGAAGAAAAATGATGCAGAATATGTGCTGACTGATTCTGAGGAAACAGCTTATACATTTTTGCTAACTGACGGCATTTTATCTTATGTTGTGGGTGACGAAAAACATATATTTAGTCGTGTACAGTCTGCTTTCTTTACGCCCGGCGAAGCGATAGCTAATCCAATTCTTGAGGATTTTAATGGCGTTTGGTCACTTTTTATGATAGAAACTTCCGGTTTTCAGATGTCCACAGAGGATTATGATTTAAAAAATTCCCTGACTATTGAAAATGGCTCAATAATCATTTATTGGAACAATGAAGGAGATGTAACCAGCGTCAAAAGGGAAGGAACTTTAACTGATGACATTTTAAAGGTTAGCTCAGAAATAACCTTTAAACTCTATGACGAAAAAAAGTATATTTCTTGGATTAGAGAGGATGGATCGACTTATTATTTCGAAAAAATCTCGACCGAAACATGGTATGCGAATAGTTTTGTTACAAACGAGATAGCCTTCAATGCAGCCTCAACAGATTTTGCATGAAGTAGTCTTAGAATTAATGCAGATGGGACATGGGTAATGAAGTTCAGAGATGACTTTGGGGCTGGCTTATGGGAAAGAAATGATGATGGCGTATATAAGTTGACTGATTCCAATGCGACAACATATGAATGTGTGCCATTAGAAGACGGCATGCTGTCTATGGCGATTGATGAAGCAACTTTGATATTCGGTCATGAACAAGCAACTTCTTTTACGCCCGGCGCAGTGATGACGCAGCCAGCGCTTTCTGACTTTAACGGTACATGGACGCTTTTTTTAACCGAAGGCTCCAATGGTACGCAGGTGTATATGGCGCGAATGGGGTTTGAAT
>CAVJHY010000005.1:0-29309 GCA_963649405.1 bacterium | reverse complement strand
TTTCGTTGATGTAAAGGTAGGCGTTCCACCACTCGTTCCAGCGCTCCACGGCATAAAACAGCAGAAAGGTCATGGTGAAAGGCAGGGAAATCGGCAGGATGATTTTAATCAAAATCTGCAAATCTCCCGCGCCGTCAATGACGGCGGCTTCCTCCAAACTGGGTGAAATGGAGCGGAAGTAATTCTTCATGATGATGAGGTAATAGGAGCTGACCGCCCACGGCAGAATCATCGACCAGATGGAGTTAATCAACCCATAATCCTTCATGACCAGATAGGTGGGAATCATGCCGCCGGAAAAGAGCATCGGGACGACCACGAAGACTAAAAGGAAGTTGCGCCCCGGCAGACGCGGCTTGGAAAGCACATACGCGCCACTTACTGAGAGGAGCATATTGATGGTCGTGCCGACGACAGTGACGAACAGGGTGTTCATCAGGGAAATGAAGAAGTAATCGTCGGAAACAATGGTCTTGTAGCCCTCCCAGTCAATCGCCCAGAACCACAGGTAGGGCGTGTGCTTGGACTGAGCGGCAATGTTTGAGAAAGAGAGGATTAAAACATTGTAGAACGGATAGATCGTAATCAGGGCAAGCAAACCCAAGACTGCAATGAGGATGACATCGAATGCACGCATTTTGCTTCTCTGGTGTGTCGTCTCCATAGGCTTGCCCCTTTCAGAAAAGTCCGTCCTCACCGCAGGCGGTGACCAGCTTGTTTGCGCCCAGCATCATCAAAACACCGATGATGGATTTGCTCAACCCCACGGCGGTCGTATAGCCAAAGTTCTTCGTCCCGCCGAAGGAAGTGCGATAGATGTAGGTATCAATGGTGTCCGCCACATCGTAGACGGGAGAGGAATACAGGTTGAAAACCTGATCAAAGCTCGCGCCGGTTGTCATGATGCGGCCGATTTCCAGAATCAGCATGATGAGGATGGTGGAACGGATGCCCGGCAGGGTGATATGCCACATCTTGCGCCAGCGATTAGCGCCGTCAATCTCCGCCGCTTCGTACAGGCCGGGGTCGATGCCGGCGAGCGCTGCCATATAGATGATGGTGTCCCAGCCTGCCTCCTTCCAGATGTTGGAAAGCCAAATGAACGGTCTGAAGCCCGTCAGACTAAGCAAGGGCGAGATGGTTTCCTTGCCCATCGCCGTCAGCACCTGATTGATGACACCGTTCGAGGCAAACATATTTTTGAGGATGCCTGCCATCACGACCCACGAAATGAAGTGCGGGAAGGTAAACACCGTTTGATACAATTTTTTGATGCGCGGGGAGCGCAGCTCATTGAGCGCAAGGGCTAAGATAATGGTAATCGGGAAATGGAAGGACAGCTTGCCGAGGCTGAAGATGACCGTGTTTTTCAGGGCAATCATGAAATCTTTGTCAGAAAAAATAGCAACGAAGTTGTCAATCCCAACCCACTTGCTGCCCCAAAGACCGCCCTTATAGGAAAACTTTTCAAAGCTCAGATACAGACCGGCCATCGGCACATAGCAGAACATAACATACCAAACAATCAGCGGCAAAATCAGCAGATACAGAGTACGGCAGTTCACGATTCTCTTTCCTAATGTTCCGCGTTTTACCGGCACGGACGGTGTTGCTTGTGACATGCTGCCTCCTCCTTGTACGCTTAAAGTTCCTACTCTTTTGATAACATGGTCATTATAACATGAAGCTGCTTACCATAAAATAGACATATTTTACCTGTATTATGTCAAAGCTGATATTTCTGAAAGGATGGCACTGACTTTTTTTATCAACAGGTCAAAAAATTTCATATAGCCAAGCATGAATAGATATGCTATAATGAGGTGTATATTATTGTATAATTTCCCCAAATCTTTGAAAAGGGGATGGACGATGGAAAAGCGCAGCATCCGAACACAGTTTCTGGGCATGGTTATCCTATTGACGATCTGCTTCACCGTGCTGAGTCTCGCCGCTTACAAGAGTGTTTGCGACCTGCTAAGCAAGACCAACCACGGCTATGCCATGAATAGTAGCCTCACCTATTCCTACAGCATGAACGATTTATACCAGCGTGTGAATAACATCAGTGCGCTCTTGTCCTCTAATGCCGATGTGCAGGAATTTGTGGCAAATCCCCTAAACGAGGAAACCTTCACCCTTGTCCAGCGCCTGTCCGATGTCTTTTTTAACTATACGGCGACAAATCTTGACATAGCAGATATTTCCATCATCGGCCAGCAGACCTACCGTTCCACCATCTATTCCACCGATATGCTGTCGCAAATGTGGAAACAGATGGGCACACGCCACGGCATTCAGTGTCTCGGCATGAATGATGAACGGCTTTTCACGCAAAACGAAATACAGTCGCCCTATCTCGTCTTTGGCTTCAATATTTTCTTTAGCGGCACGCAAAAGCCAATGGGCTGTCTGTTCTTTTCTATCAATTTTTCGCACTTTACTGCCAGCAACCTGATTTCTTCCTATCAAAATGCGCAGATTGTTCAGCACTTTTTAGGCATCAGCCAAAATGACGATTTATATCCTCTGTGGGGGGATCAAGCCGCCGCGCAAACGGTTGTCCATGACATCCGCGCCCACAGCGACTTATTTGAAGTGACCTCCTCCGCACCGGTCACGATTTCAACGGAGCGGTACGATTATGTCTGTCTCTTCCTCCCCCAGTCCGACTTTTTCATCATCAGTGCGATTGACAAGCAAGCGCTGCTGACGGACTTAGACGGAGCGCTCCGCTATGTCATTTTGGCCATCGTGCTGTTCATGGTTTTCCTGCTGCTGACCTTCTTCCTGCTGCTTCGCAGTGTGGTCATGCCGCTGCGTGCCTTTCACACGCGCATCAACACCATCCGCTGCGGTGACAGAAAGGCCATGCGAAAGCCCCTGCATCTGAAGGGCTGCCGCGAAATTGCCGATCTGAGTGATGAATTCAGCGGGATGCTGGAGCAGATTTTGTCCTTGGAAGAGCAGCTTTTCACAACCGTCAAAAATCTTTATGACTCCGACATTGAACGGCAGAAAGCGGAGATTGCCCATTTGCGCAGCCAGATTAACCCGCACTTCCTGTATAACACCTTGGAAGCCATCAAGGGCATTGCCATTCGGAACGGGCTTCCCGAAATTGCGGACATTGCGACAGCCATCGGCAAAATCTCCCGTTACAGCATCAAGGGCGCGATCAATGTCACCTTGGCTAAAGAAATGGAGATTGTCGATGCCTATCTCCGCATTCAAAAAATGCGGTTTGAAAACAGGTTTGAGGCGATTGTCAATATTCCCGAAGCCTGTCGGCGGCTCATGGTGCCAAAAATGCTCCTCCAGCCCTTGGCGGAAAACGCCGTATGTCACGGGCTGGAAAACTGTCAGGGCGGAACGCTCTACATCAGCGCCTCCCGCACAGAGGATGCTCTGCGCGTCATCGTGCAGGACGACGGCGAGGGTATGAGCGAGGAACGGCTCACCGAAATCCGGCAGCAGCTTGAAAATGCGGATACGGACGAGAGCAAACAAATCGGGCTTCGCAACATACACCGCCGCATTCGCTTATCCTGCGGCGAGCAATTTGGGCTGACCATTGACAGCGCACCGAACGCCGGCACGAAAGTGACGGTGCTTCTACCGCTGGTTGAAGCAAAGGAGGCACAGGAATGTACAGAGTGATGATTGTCGATGATGAAAAAAATGTCATTGCTTCCTTAAAGAAAAGCATTCCGTGGGCATCGCTTGGTTTAGAGGTAGCGGGTGAGGCAGAAAGCATGGCGGAAGCGCTGGCGCTTTTTGAAAGGCAGCCTTTCCATATTGTCGTGTCCGATATTAAAATGCCCGGCGGCAGCGGATTAGAGCTGTTTCGAGAGCTGACGGCGCTGGCACCCAATACGCAAGGCATCTTAATCAGCGGTCATGCGGACTTTGCCTATGCGCAGAAGGCGCTGCAATGCGGCATCATCGGTTATTGCCTGAAGCCTGTCGATACCGCCGACCTCTGCACATATCTCAAAAAAGCCGTACTGCGCTTGGAACGCGACACCAACCCCAATCAGGAAACGCTGCTCACCAATGCCATCGCCGAGGAAAATACGGACGTACTCATTCCCGTGTTGAAAAGCTATGGTCTTAATCCCGATGCCTTTTATTTGGCTGTCACTGACGGTGCGCTTCCATCCAATCAACTTGCCTCCGAAAAGGCACGGATGCGCTTACAAAAAGGGCGGCTCTGTCTCTTTTTAGACGAAGCCTTGACGCAGGATGAGGCGGACAAGCTCGTTGATATTTATCATATGAACGGCTTGGGCTTTTTGACCAATGCCGTCCGCGCCGCCACGCTGACTTCCGCCATCCGCGCAGCCGTTTCTTTGACACTGCATCGGTTTATTTCCGGCGAATGCTGTGCCCTTTGCCGCTGTGGTGCGGAAGACCGCGAGGTGCTGTCCCAGCTTCGGGATGCCATCAGTGCGCAGGACAACGCGCAAATTGAGCTGCTCCTTCAAAAAATGCGGGACAATCTGCCAGACATCAGCATCGGCTGTGCGCTGCGCATCAGCAACATGATTCACAATTATCGGCTGGATTTTTCAGTTGAGGAGGATGAAAGCGGCTACGCCTACGATTTAAGTCACCTTCTTTCCATGTACCCCAATGTGGAAGAAATGCTGGATGACCTCATTCGGCTGCTCCAAGAGCAGGAAGCGCCCGCCGAAAGCGGCTTTGAAAGCGAAAATACGAATTTCTTACGTCTGATTCGCTATATTCACCAGCACTATGCGGATGATACGCTCTCCCTGAATGCGCTGGCCGAGGTTCTGCACATGACTCCCAGCTATGTCAGCCGCCTGTTCAGCCGCGAATCCGGCACGACCTATCGGCGCTATTTGACCGAGCTGCGCGTGGAAAAGGCCAAAGAGCTGCTGGCAACCAGCGGCATGTCCATTGCCGAAGTGTGCGATTGCGTTGGCTTTAACGATTACTTTCATTTTTTGCGGACATTCAAGCGCATTACCGGCATAAGCCCCGGCAAATATACGGGAGAGGAACAGGTATGAAAGCCATCTCCGTTCTCTTAAAGCCCGCCTCGTCCGCGTGCAATATGCGCTGTCAATACTGCTTTTATGCCGATGTCAGCAGCAAACGCGCCGTGTCCTGTCTGCCCGTTATGTCTTTGGAAACGCTTCAAACAATGCTGACGCGGCTGCGGTCGTTTTTGTCAATCGGGGACAGCGTTTTCTTTCTTTTTCAAGGTGGCGAGCCGACACTGGCCGGACTTGCGTTTTATGAGCGTTTTTTTGAATTAACCGCGCCGTGGGAGAAAAATCTTCATGTCAGTTATGCCGTGCAGACAAATGGTCTGCTTTTGGATGAGCGCTGGTGTGCGCTGTTCAAGCGTTCCAATCTGCTGATGGGGCTTTCGTTGGATTTGCCTCGTACCGCGCACGATGAGGCTCGCCAAGATACAGCGAGCAAAGGCACATACAGCCGCGTTGTTCACGCCATGCACATCTTACGCCGAGCATCCATCCCTTTCAATATTCTCTGCACGCTCACGCGGGATGTTGCCGCAAGACCACGCGCCGTCTGGCAAAGCATCTGTGATTTGGATATTCCATATATTCAATTTACGCCCTGTTTGAGATCTCTGAATGACGAAACGCCTTCCCTCTATGCTCTGACTCCCGCCCTTTTTGCAGCGTTTTATAAGGAAATTTTTGCGTTCTGGGCGGCGGATTTGCAAAAAGGCAAGCCACGCAGTGTCAAACTGTTTGATGATTTAATCGATCTGCTTGTGACAGGACAGACAAGCGCCTGCGGCTTGGACGGGAAATGCCGAACACAGCTCATTGTCGAGGCGGATGGGAGCGTATATCCCTGCGATTTTTTCTGCACGGATGAATTTCGTTCCGGCAATCTGCTGACCGATGCGCCCGCCGCGCTGCTTGAAGCACCGCCTATGAAAGAGCGGCTTCATCTCCCCCATGCTCCGCTTTGCGAACGCTGCCCTTATCGCCCGCTATGCGGCGACGGCTGCCCCAGAATGCGCAGAGAAATGTATATGCAGGATGATGTTTATTGCGGCTATGCCAATTTTTTACAATTTGCCCTGCCGACGCTGAATAATATCGCTGCCATGATTCGTCGAACATACACGCAATAAAATATGAGGAGGACTACGATGCGCCCGAACATTCTCTTTTATTTTACCGACCAGCAGCGGGCGGACACGCTCGGCTGCATGGGGCAGCCCCTGCCCGTCACGCCATGCTTGGATGAACTGGCCGCGGACGGCGTTTGCTTTGAACAAGCGTACAGTCCCCAGCCCGTGTGCGGTCCGTGCCGCGCCATGTTTCAAACGGGTCAATGGGCATCCAAGCTCGGCTGCTTCCGCAACAACATCGCCCTGCCGCAGAATGTCAAAACGGTGGCGGACTATTTTGAAGAGACCGGCTATGAAACGGCGTATGTCGGCAAATGGCATCTCGCCAGCACAGACGATGTGGATAAGCCACCAATGGAGGATTACACCGTCACCGCCGTTCCGCCGGAGCGTCGTGGCGGCTATCGGGGTTTCTGGCGTGCGGCCGATGTCCTGGAATTTACCTCGCACGGCTACGGTGGTTATGTCTTTGACGAAAATATGCAAAAACACAGCTTCACGGGCTACCGCGTGGACTGCATCACCGATTTCGCGCTGGAATTTTTATCGCAGTATGACGGCAAAAAGCCGTTTTTCCTGACGGTTTCGCACATTGAGCCGCATCACCAGAACGACCACGGCCATTATGAAGGACCGAACGGCTCCAAGGAGCGGTTTGCGAATTTCACCCTGCCGCCGGATTTGACAGCGCTTGGTGGAAACGCTGTGGCGGAATACCCCGATTATTTGGGTTGTTGCCGAAGTCTAGATGATAATCTTGGTCGGTTGGTTGACAAGCTGAAATCAATGGGGCTTTATGAAAACACCATCATCGTGTTTGCCTCTGATCACGGCTCACATTTTAAGACACGCAATTTGGACGCGCATTTGTGCGGCGCTGATGATTATAAGCGCTCATGCCATGATGCTTGTCTCCATGTCCCGCTGGTTATTCGCGGCACGGATTTCAGAGGCGGAAAGCGCATCAAAGAGCTTGTCTCCACAGCGAGTCTGCCAAAAACCTTCTTGGCTATGGCAGGCGTATCTGCCGATATGATCGGCGAGGATTTAGGAACGCTCGTCAGCGGCCAGCCCTTAGACCGCGATAACTGCATTTTTGCTCAAATCAGCGAAAGCCGCATCGGGCGCTGTGTGCGCACCCCGCGCTATCTGTACAGCGTGTACGCGCCCGATAAAAACGGCAGCGAGTACGCGGAGAGTGATGTCTATCAGGACGATTTTCTCTATGATATACAGGATGACCCCAGCCAACTCCACAATTTAATCGGCAATCCCGCCTATGCAGCCATCCGCAACGACCTTGCCGCCCTCCTGATTCAGAAAATGACCGAAGCCGGAGAAAAAGCGCCGACGATTTTTCCGTAATAAAATTGTATACGAAACCTATCAGTTTGTCTTCACAAGAAAATCTGCAAGCCAAATGAAAGACCGCATTTGCGGTCTCTCATTTGCTTTGAAAAAAAGACGGGGCGCACTTGCGTGCGCCCTGCCTATAAGAAGGGGAGAGAGAGGATGGGCGAAATGGATCGGATCCCGCCCACAATCTTATCATACCGAAAAGATGTGTCAAAAATTTGAACAGAGCGTGAATAAATCGTGGCACTTTCATTACAACATTTTTATTTCGTCATAAACTGCCTCATTTTGCTGCCGTTCAGACAAAATCACAACAATTTTGTAGCAATACTGACCATATAATCATAAAATTCATGCCCGTTCTCGCCGTTCATAAACAGGAAATACAACCCTGCCAAGATTGCAATACCAAGCAGCACCGCAATCATCACGCGCAGCGGGCTGACAGGTGCCTGACCGCCGACACGCCCGGTCTGGCCGTTGACCAAGACATGATACGCCTTGTTTTTGAATTTGAACGAGCTTAAATACATCGGCAGCAGCATCAGTTTATATTTGACCTGACTGTTCGTTGTCTGGACGGAATTGACCCGCGCCTCATCCGCATGGGACAGAATATCCTGCCGTGCCAAGGCACGCATTTCATTGTCAATCACATCCTGCGCACTCTTCCAGCCCTCCTGCACATCCACGGCAGGCTTTTCACTGACGAAGCCGCTCAAAAAGGCTGGCGCATAGTGTACCAAACGGCTCAGGTCATAGGGGCGGACGCGGGACAGCAAATCGTCCGGCAGACGATGACTGCCATTGATTAAAATATCGTCAAACGAATGCGCAACCACGCCGCTGGTCGGCCGCCAGTCCGTCCGGCGCTCCCGCCGCATCTCTGTGCGCGTTCTGCCGTTCTCCGTCACCTTTACGGGCACTTCCACATAATAATAGTGTCCCTCTTGACCGACATAGTGAGAAACGCTCTCGGCATCATACGTCCAGTGCGGCAGATAAACGCCCGTGATTTCGCCGAGCGCGGCCATTTTCTTAGCCTTGGAGGGCGCAAAGAGCTTTCTGCTAATCCACTTTTTAAAATCCTGCGCTGCTTGCTTTTGCGTCACGCCGAAAGGCAGGACGCTTTCCGGCGCAATGCCCGCCTTGGACTGATCCTCCATCACGTGCGGCGCACCGCAGAAGGCGCAGCGATCAGCGGAGGTTTCGCCCGTCAAAACGATCTCCGCGCCGCAGCCTTTGCAACGCATGACACGGGTGGTATCGCCCCACTCGTCCTCCGCATCGGCGGCTGGCGCGGAATGAATATCATATTCCTTGGGGGTGTAGCGGCTCAAGTCAACATCCTTGAGGGTATCGCAGTACGGGCATTTCAGCTTCTGGGTTTCCGGATCAAACAGCATTCGACCTCCGCAGGATGGGCAGGAAAACGAATTTGCCTTTTCCTCCGTTGTTCTGTTCATATTTTCAGCCATATTGCGTCTCCTCTGCTTGCAATTTTCCGCACATAAAAGGTGCGGTTATGGTCATATCTTATCATAGCCGGCTTACTTTTTCAACCGCTATCCGAGCGGCTTTTTGGAAGGGATACCGCTTTTGCGCGGGTACTGCTTGGGGATTTCATGCTTTTTTTGAACGCTTACTAAAATCTGCGTCCTGTCTTCCAGCATGCCCTCTTTTTTTTCAATCCAGCCGCCGCCCAGCAAGGTCGCAGCGCGTTCGGCGCTTGGTAATTCCTCCAGCACGGCAGGTCCCTTCCATGCCAGCGCATAGCCACCCACCTTCACAAACGGCAGCAGGTATTCCAGCAAAATGTTCATCGGTGCGACCGCACGAGCCACCGCCAAATCAAATTGTTCCCGAAGTCCTGCCGTTTTTCCTGCATCCTCAGCCCGCATATGCAGGACAGTTACATTGGAAAGCGCCAGTTGTTTCACAACCTCCTGCAAAAAGTCACACCGCTTCTGCTGGGCATCCAGCAGCGTCACCTGAAAATCCTTCCGCGCTATCGCCAGCGGCAGTCCCGGAAAGCCCGCGCCTGTCCCCACATCAATGATTTGTGCGCCGTTTGTGAACAGTTCCGGTGCGTCAAATAAAGGCTTCAGGGAGTCAGCAAAATGGCGCAGGGGCATTTCTTCAGGCGGGACATTCGTTAAATCCATCCGCTCGTTCCATTCGCACAAAATCGCCTGATACGCGGTCATATGATCAAGCGCCTCGCTGTCTATCGGCATTTGAAGGGTAGAAAACACTTGTTTCATTTTTTCACGCATTTCTTACTTTTCCTTCTTTCTGATGGAAAGAATTTCCAGCATTACCTGTTCAAGCGAGCCTTCCTCGTTCATGCGGCCTGACTTGACCTCATATTCCGTATTCAGGCAGACCGCATTCATATTTTTAAGCTGCTCCTCTGTATACAGCCGCGCCTGCCGCAGAATTTTCTGTACCACAAAGGGCGGCACGCCGATGACCGCCGCAATCTCCCCACTTTGACGCTTGGCTGCCGCCATGCGCATGGCGCTCAAAAGCTGACGGCATTGCCGTCCCACCAGCGCCAGTATCATCATGCGGTTTTCACCGTTCAAAAGGAGGGCATTGAGCTGCTCAAACGCTTTTTGACCGTTTCCGTCCAGTAGCGTTTCCACCATATCAAAGACCATGCATTCTGTTGTCTTCGTGCAGACCCGCTCAATATCGTCTGCGGTAATTTCGTCACGGTCAACCGCAAAGGCACACAGCTTGCCGATTTCGCCGTCCAACTTAGTTAAATCGCGCCCGACCGAAAAATAGAGCTGTTCACAGGTTTCCTGTTTGATATTCTTTGGCTTGCACTGCTTCGCAATCCATTTGACCAGTTCCTTATCATCCAATCGGTCACAGGTCACGATGACCGCATATTTTTTGAGCGCCAGATATAATTTTCTCGTCTTGTCCGCCTTGCCGCGCACATAAAACACAAGGCAGCTCGTTTCGGGCAGATTGGTCAGATATTTTTTGAGCTTTTCCGCGCTTGCGTCCTCATCGTAATCGCTGCCAGTGACAACCTTGTCCTTATTTCCCTTCTTACTGAGCAGCATCTTGCATTCCGTCACCGTGGTGATACGCATATCGGCCATGAAGGGCAGCGTTTCGTTGGCAGCGATGAGCTGATCCGCATCGGGGTCGACCAAACGCATATCGTTCATTTCAGGGAAATTGTCGCCAACCGCAGCCTGACGCAAACGATTCAGCACGGAACGCTTGACAAATTCCTCCTCACCCTCGATTAAATAGCATCGAGCAGGCTTTTCCTTGGCAATGGCATCAAAAAAATCCTTATGCGTCACTTGCTATTCCTCCTTTCGGAAGGGACGGACGACAACACCGCCTTGCGTGCATTCAATCCGTACAGCGCCCGACAGCCCTGTGATGTAGGCATCTGCGCCGACCTTTTCCAACCGTTCCAAGACTTCTTCGGATGGCTTGCCGCTGCGCCCGCTGGCGCTGACCACGGCAATCTGCGGCTGCACGGCAGACAAAAACGCTTCCGTTGTTTCGTTTTTCCCGCCGTGATGGGCGACCTTCAGAATGTCCGCCTTCTCAGCCGCGTAGTGATCATAGATGCCGGATAAATCGCCCATGAGCAAAAGCCGTGTCTCCCCCATTTCGCACAGGATCGTCAAGGAATAATCGTTCAAATCCTGCATGGAGCGGACGGCATTTTCATACGGCCAAAGCACGGTCATTTTAATGCGCCCGCATTCAAGGGTTTCTCCAGCTGCCATATAGCGGACGGGAATACCCTTTTCGCCAAGCTGCGTTATCAGCGCCGCGCACTGCTCCGACACAGCGCCATTCAATGCCCTATATGGCAGAATCACCTGTCCGATGGGGATGTCCTCCTCCAGCAGCTCCAATGTACCCAAGCAATGGTCGGCGTGAAGGTGCGTTAAAATCAGCGTGTCGATGCTGCGCCCCTTGGCCAGCAAATAGCTGCACAGGTCGTCCGCTTCCTCGCCCGTATCCACCACCACTGTCTTGCGGCCATCCTGCAAAATGGCGCTGTCGTTGTTACCAAGGGAAAGCTGCGTGTAGGAAAGCGCTCGATCAATGGTTGCTAAATGCAGCCCGCTTCCTGCGAAAAATAAGGCAAGCAACAGGATGCCGCGCTTTCTTTTTTGTAAGGCGCAGTAGGGCGACAGAACGCACAAAAGCGCGATAAAAAAGGGAATGAACGGCAGTGGAATATTCGGCACACGGAGGGTGGCGAAGGACAGATTGCCCGTCCACAAAATAACATCTTGAATGACCCTTGTCAATCCCTGCATCGGCTGTGCAAGCAGCATGGCAACAGGCAGCCAGATGCTACCAATCAGCAAAATGAGTGCATAAATCGGCAACAGCACGCCCAAGAGCAGGCAGACCAATGGGCTGACAACCAGCGATAAAGGCGCAAAGCGATGAAACATCAAAGCAGACGGAATCGCCGTTCCTGCCGTTGCGCCCAAAGTTGCTGCTGCGCCGGAGCGAAGGCGTTGTGACGGAATCACCCCGCGCAGCCGCTCTCCCAATGCATCCGTAAAAAAGCAAATGCCCAGCACAGCGCCGAATGACAAAATAAGCCCGTTAGACAAAAGCTCCAGCGGCTGAATGATTAAAACGACCAATAGGCTTAGCGACAAGACCCACAGCCCGTCCAGCCTTTCCAGCCGGTTTTTGAAAAAGACGACCACCGCCAGCATCACGGAGGCGCGGATGACGCTCGGCGTAAAATCAAGCAGCAGACAATAGAGCAGCAGGAAAATATCCAAGATGATGGCACGGGTGCGCGGATAAACGAATCTTTGCAAAATCAGCAGCAACGCTCCCGCCAATAATCCGACATGCAAGCCGGAAACCGCCAGCACATGGGCGATGCCGGACTTGGAAAAGGCTTCGTTGACCGCCTCCGGCATATCCTCACGCTCACCAAGCAAAAGCGCCTTCGGAAAAGCACTCTGCTCGCCAAACAGCGTGTCCAGCCGCCGCCCGATGGCAAGGCGCAAAGACAAAATCATAGTGCGGAAATCGCTATACATCTGCCCGCCCTGCAAAAAATCATCCCGCCCATAGAGGCAGTTTGAAATGCCGCTTCTTTGCAAATACAGCCGAAAATTAAAGCCGTTTGGATTGACCTGCCCCTGTGGATGATAAAGCTTCGCCTGAAAGCAGACCTCGCGTCCCGCCTCCGGCATCTCCTCATCGATGCCGTAATAGGTCCAATACACCTTAGAAAGCTGGTAGCTCTCGCCCGCCTCGTTTGTCAGGAGAACATCGCGCAGATAAACGCTGACATGATCCTTTTCTTCGTTCACCTTTGGCGAATCACACACGATGGCACGAACGGAATAGCTTCCCTCCGGCACAGAAGACGGTTGCATCCATGCGCTGCTCAAAAGCCCAAACAGAAAAAAGCAGAGAACACCAAGACCGGATAAGCACCGCCGCCCTGATTTTTTCAGCAGTATCAAAAAAAGCAGCGCAAATGCCGCACATCCGCCCCAGACCGGCAGACTGAGCGACACATAAACGCTCGTCAGAATGCCTGCCATTGCCGTCAGGGACAGAAGTACGAACGGCTGCCGTTCAAAAAATGTGGTTTTCTGCCAATTTTTCATGAGCCAATCGTGTACACGCTGCCGACACGGTCGCGCCAAGCCATATCCACCTGTATGTCCTGTCCCGGTGCAATGCCGTTGGCGGTCAAAGTATTGACCGCCGTTGTCATGGCCAGCTCCGGCGTATTATTTTCGCCGCTCAGATGACCTAAAATCACCTGTTTAACCCCCGTTCCCTGCAATTCACACAGGGCGCGGGCGCTTGCTTCATTACTCAAATGCCCATGATTGCTCAAAATTCTTTCCTTCAGGCGTGCGGTATAATGCTCATTTTTGCGCACCAAATCGGGGTCATGGTTGCTCTCCAGCAAAATCAAATTGCTGCCCGCCAGCATTTGAAAGACGGATTTTTTCATATAGCCCATATCCGTTGCCACGGACAGGCTATGACCGCCGTAGTACACCCGATAGCCGACCGGCTCGGCGGCATCATGCGGGATGAGAATGGGACGAAGCGCCAAATCGCCGATAAAAAAGTCACCGTCCGTGTCAAAAATACGGACATTGCGCGGCTCAATCGTGCCGATGCTGTGCGCCATCGCCTGAAAGGTCGGCTCATTGGCGTAAACCGGCAGATGATACTTCCGGCTCAAAATGCCGACACCGCGCACATGGTCACTATGCTCATGCGTAACGACAATGGCATCCAAGGTTTCGGGCAGGACGCAAACCTTTTTCAGTGCCTCCTCCGTGGTCTTGCCGGACAGCCCCGCATCAATCAAAATCCTCGTATTTCCGGCGGCGACAAACAGCGCATTGCCGCTTGAGCCGCTGTACAACGGACAAAATGTCAGCTCCATAGCATCCCTTCACCAAATCTTATATTTTGCGGCTGATGCGCATTTCAAACACATCGCTCTTGGCATCGTTCCCGAACACATCCTGTTCGCCCTTGATTTCACGGCGGATGATGATGGCATCCTCCCCGTCCGAGCGAACGGTCATGCTGCCCGTTCTCAGCACCTGACGCTTGCGCAAGGCAAGAATTTTCTTCACCTGTTCGCGCAACTCCAAATCCTCATGCCCCCACGGATAGGTGCCTCTGCAATAGGGATCCGCCGCGCCCTGCAAGCCGCCCTCATCGCCGTAATAAACGCAGGGAATGCCGGGCAAGCAGACCAAGATGGTCAGGAATTTCAGCATTCTTTGCTTACCAAGCGCGTACTGCTCCTCGGTGAGCTTCGACTCGTTCTCATCGCCACGAGCATCGTCCCTTGAGACACTGCCGCCCAAGATGCTCAAAATCCGCGCTCGGTCATGGCTGCCCATCAAATTCATCAGGCTGTAATAAAATGGCGGCGCATAATTTTCCTGCTGCGACCAAATCACGCGGCAGAGTGCCTCGGCATCCGTCCTTTCCAAAAGAAAGCTGATACAGGCATTACGCAGGGGATAATTCATCACGCTGTCCAAAGTATCGCCCAAGCAATAGCAGCGTGTTTCGCCGTAGGACACCTTGTGGCTGGCATCCTCCCAAACCTCGCCCAGAATGACCGCATCGTGCTTTTCCTGCCGTGCCGCCGTGCGCAAATCGCGCAGGAAGCGCATCGGCAGCTCGTCCGCCACATCCAGCCGCCAGCCGGAGGCTCCCGCACGCAGCCATTTACGGACAATGCCGTGGTCGCTGAGCATATAATTGCGGTAATCTTCGTTTTCTTTGTCCAGCTCCGGCAAGCTCTTAAAGCCCCACCAGCAGGCATAATCATCAGGATAATGCTTGAACTTATACCACGAATAGAAGGGGGACGACTTGCTCTGACAAGCGCCGATAGACGGCTGACGACCATAGCGGTTAAAATAAACGCTATCATCGCCCGTGTGACTAAACACGCCGTCCAGCATGATGCGAATGCCGTATTTAGCAGCCTCTCGGCAAAGCTGAACGAAATCTTCTTCCGTACCCAGCATCGGTTCAATCACGGAATAATCCGCCGTGTCATAGCGGTGATTGCTGCGGGCGCGAAAAATGGGATTCATGTAAATCACCGTCACACCCAAATCGGCTATGTCAGCCAAATGTGCCTGAATGCCCTTCAAATCACCGCCGAAAAAGTCAAGTGAATAATTGTCCCCCGGTATGCTCTCCACCCGCACCTTCGGACGGTCATCCCAATTTTCATGAAGGTAGACATCCGTCCGCTTACTTTCCGGTATTTTGCTCCGGGCATAGCGGTCAGGAAAAATCTGGTACATCACGCCGTCCCGCATAAAGGCGGGTGCTTGATAGGCAGGGTCATATACCGTAATCTGAAAGGCGGGCGGCACATGGTCGGAGGTCTGCCCCACGCCGCCCAAGCCATCCTGCGCATTGCCGTAATAGATAGTCCGTCCGTCCGACAGGAAAACCGAAAAATAATACCAGCAAAGCGCGGGCGTATCCGGTGTTTGATAGGTTGCCTCATAGCCGCCGTCCGCTTGGCAGGTCATGGTCAGTTCTGAAGCCTTGCCGTTCGCAATCACCTGAACAGCAACCTTCCATGCACCGTCTGCCCCATACAGGCGCAGACGAATGGGTGTGCTGCACGGGACACTGCCACGCGGCGCACGGCAATCCAAGGAGCGAGAATCGTGATAAAGCTGCATTCAATGTCCTACCTAATTGATTAGTGAAGTAGCCGTCTTAATGGCAAACTGATTCCGTAAATGATTGCCGCGCACAGCACCACCGCCGCGCCCACGCCCGTATCCAAATAATAGGCGGCGACAAGACCGAAAATGCCGCAGATGAGACCAATCAGCACGGAATACAGCGCGTGCTGAGAGGCGTTTTTTGAGATATTCCTTGCAGCAGCAGCAGGCAGGATGAGGAGCGCGTTAATGAGCAGTACGCCCACCCAGCGGATGGCCAGCATGACGGCGACTGCCACCAAGCACACAAAGGCGTATTCCACCCATTTGGTGTTGATGCCCCTGCTCTGCGCAAGCTGCGGGTTGACTGCCGTCAGAAGGAGCTTGTTGTACATAAATATCCACAGGATGATGCCGACAATCAGTGCGCACAGAAGCCAAAACAAATCATCCGTGCCGATGCTCAGCACATCGCCCGTGAGCAGTGACGAATATTTAGAGAAGCCACCGCCGCGGGACAAAATGAGCAATCCCAGCGCGATGCCAGTCGAAGAAAAAACGCTGATGATGGTATCGGCGGAAGCGCTGCCGGAATGGTTGATGCGACTGATCATCAGCGCCCAAAGGATGCCAAAAATAATCAGGCTGACCAATTCATTTTGAATACCCAATAGCAGTCCAAGCCCTACGCCAGCCAGCGCACTATGCCCCAGCGCATCCGAAAAAAAAGCCATCCGCTGGTTGACAGCCATCGTCCCTAAGAGAGATAAAAGTGGCGTCAGCAGCAACATCGCCAGCAAAGCGTTTTTCATGAAATTAAACTGGAAACACTCAAACGGAAGGAGCGTGTCCAACACCTGATACACTGTGTTCATGCCTTTTTCCTCGCCAAAGAAGCCGGAAACAGCGCTTGAAACGCCTCGCTTGAAAAGACTTCCTGCGGTGTGCCGACGGCGCGCACGGTCTTGTCCAGCAGAATGACCTCATCCGCATACCGACGCACCAGCTCCCAATCGTGCGAAACAAGCAGGATAGCCAGATGGTGCTGTGCCGTCAATTTTAGCACGGTCTCTAAAAAGAGCGTCAAACCGTTTTGATCAACACCGGAGACGGGCTCATCCAAAATCAGCAAATCAGGCAGCGGGTCAAGCGCCATTGCCAACAAAACGCGCTGCAATTCGCCACCGCTCAACGCGCCGAGCCGCCTGTCAAGCAAAGCATCCGCCTGTGCCGCTGCCAAGGTTTCCTTGACCTTCACCCGCGTTTTTTTGCTGACGCCCAGCCAAACGGGGCGCTTGGTCATCGTCGCGGCCAGCAAATCACACACGGAAATGGGCATCTGCTTATCAAACGGGAGCTGTTGCGGCACATAGCCGATTTTGATGGCAGGAAAATCCCGCCCGTTCGCATCCTCATGCCGGACAGCGCCCGTATGCGGCATTTCGCCAAGCAGGGCGCGAATCAGCGTCGTCTTGCCCGCACCGTTCGGTCCGACCAAAGCAGTAAGCTGCCCGCAATGGATATGCAGAGAAACATTGCTCAAAATGGTGTCTGTGCCGACCGTGACGCTGACATTTTCCAGCGCCACGCGGCACAGACGGCATTCATGCTCATTCTTCATCGTTCTCGCCGTTTAAATCGGCTTCCGTCATTTCTTGGTCAGCGGGGTTGTCGTCCGCCACAACATTGCTGTTGTCCTGCGCCAAAACCTCTCTGATTTTCTGGTCAATCTCATCGGCAATGTCCTGATGCTCTTTCAGATAAGCGCGGGCATTGTCGCGTCCCTGTGCAATGCGCTGGTCGTTATATGAGAACCAAGAGCCGCTCTTTTGCATGATTTCATACTGTACGGCCAAGTCCAAAAGAGACCCTTCGCGGCTGATACCCTGCCCATAAATCAAATCACACTCGCAGCTTCTAAACGGCGGGGCGACCTTGTTCTTAACGACCTTAATCTTCGTGCGGTTACCGATGACCTCGCTGCCGTTTTTAAGCTGTTCGCCGCGGCGAATATCCAGACGAACGGAGGCATAGAATTTAAGCGCACGACCGCCGGGGGTGGTTTCGGGGTTGCCGTACATCACGCCGACCTTTTCGCGGAGCTGGTTGATGAACACGGCAATGGCGTTCGTCTTGGAAACGACACCCGCCAATTTGCGCATAGCTTGGCTCATCATACGCGCCTGCAGACCGACAAAACTGTCGCCCATTTCGCCGTCAATCTCGGCGCGGGGAACGAGCGCGGCTACAGAGTCCACCACGACGATTTCAATCGCGCCGGAGCGCACCAGTGCCTCGGCGATTTCCAAGGCATCCTCGCCCGTGGACGGCTGGCTGATATACAGCTCGTCAATGTTCACGCCCAGATTCTGCGCATACTTGGGGTCCAAGGCGTGTTCTGCGTCGATGTAGGCCGCCACGCCGCCCATTTTCTGCACCTGCGCCACCAAATGCAACGCCACAGTGGTTTTGCCGGAAGATTCAGGCCCGTAAATCTCGATGATGCGGCCACGCGGGATGCCGCCGACACCCAGCGCAATATCCAAATCCAGACAACCGGTCGGCACAACATCCACCTTCATGGTTGACTTTGCGCCCAGTTTCATCACCGTGCCCTTGCCAAACTGCTTTTCCAGCGAGGCCAATGCCATTTCCAGCGCCTTGGCCTTTTCCTGCTTGGTCTGGTCGGAGGTCACAACACTCTTTTCTTCCTTTTCCTTCTTTGCCATCGCTGATAATCTCCTTTAATTATTTTGAAAAACATCCTTGAGCTGCACAAAATACTGAACGCCGGAAATGATGGTCATCGCCGACATCAGAATGACCAAGGTCATGGTAATTGCTTGCGGTAGAGACAGCATGGCGCTCAAAACGCACAAAAGCTGCGTGTTGGTCTTAATTTTTCCCAAGATGCCTGCCGGCACGACACGCCCCTGCTCGACCGCAATCAGCCGAAGACCATCCACCGCCAATTCCCTTGCCACCACGACGCAGACAGCCCACGCGGGCAAAAGCCCCATTTGACAGAGAAACACCATCGCCGTTAGCACCAATAGCTTATCCGCCACCGGGTCTGCAAACTTGCCGAAATTCGTAATCAGCTTGTTTTTTCGCGCAATGTAGCCATCCAAGAAATCCGTTACCGCCGCTACTATGAATACGATGGCAGCCGGAAGCATGAGATGAAGTCCCAAGAGCAGGCAGATGACGGGAATCAGCAGCACTCGCAGAATGGTCAGCTTATTGGGCGTATTCATTCTTCGACCACCTCACCCGTCAAATCATAGGAATCCGCGCCTGTCAAGCGCACGGAATAAAATTCGCCTTCCTTTAGCTCATGGTCGCACAGCACGGAAAACACGCCGTCCGCGTCCGGCGCTTCAAACTGCGAACGCCCCGTATAAGTCATGCCGTCGTGACCCGTAATCAGCACCTTTTCGGTCTGTCCCACGCGCAGACGGTTGCGCTCTAAAGAAATCTCTGCTTGCAGTGCCATCAGCCTGTCCAAGCGCTCCTGCTTGACCTCTTCGGGAATCTGGTTATCCATGACCGCCGCCTTGGTGTCCTCTTCCGGCGAATAGGCAAACGCGCCCATGCGGTCAAAGCGAATTTCACGGGTGAAGTCCATGAGGCGCTCAAAGTCGTCCTCCGTTTCGCCGGGGAAGCCGACAATAAAGGTCGTGCGCAGGCAAAAGCCGAGCGAACGCGCTTTTTTGAGCAGGCGTTTGGCACTTGCGTTATCGCCGCGCCTGTTCATCGCTTTAAGCAGCGGATCTGAGGCGTGCTGCAAAGGCAAATCGAGGTATTTCACGATGTTGTCCTTCTGTGCCATCATATCAAGCAGCGCGTCATCCGTTTCATCAGGGTACATATACAAAACGCGCAGCCAGTCAATACCGTCAATCGCGGCAGCCTTTTCCATCAGTTCTTTTAAGGAATGCCCTGTATCGCGACCATAGCGGGTCGTGTCCTGCGCAATCAAAATCTGCTCCCGCGCCCCTTTTTCGGAAAGCTGACGCATTTCCCGCAGAATGTCCTCCATCGGGCGGGAACGATAGCCGCCGCGAATGAGCGGAATGGCGCAATAGGCACAGCGGTTGTCACAGCCATCGCCAATTTTGACATAGGCGGAATACGGCGGGGTGGTCAGCACACGCCCGCATTCCAAGAATTTCTTGCTCGGCTGATCCGCCCTCGGACGCTGACCATTGAGCGCCTCGCCCACCAATTCCACGATATGCTCATATTGATTGACCCCCAAGAGGCAGTCAATTTCAGGGATTTCACTGAGCAGGCTGTCAGCATAGCGCTGTGCCAGACAGCCCGTCACGCACAGCACCTTGCACTTGCCCGTTTTCTTATAGCCGGCCATTTCAAAAATCGCGTCAATGGATTCTTCCTTGGCCGGAGCGATAAAGCCGCAGGTGTTCACCAGCAGGATATCCGCTTCATTAGGCTCGTTCGTCAGCTCATAGCCTGCCTCCTGAAGCAGCGAAAGCATCTGCTCCGTGTCCACACGATTCTTGACGCAGCCCAGTGAAATCACGCCGACTTTCATCATTTTGCAACCTCGTCTCAAAAAATCACAACCTCATTTTAACACAGAAAAGCGGCAGAACACAAGCTCAGCCTTTATCGACAATTTCCAACAATTCAGCGGGATGATCGATGATATGCTTTGCATGATGCTCCTCTAACTCGGAGCGCGGACGGAAGCCCCATGTCACGCCAATGGTCTCCATGCCCGCATCATTCCCGCAGCACATATCCATCATGGTATCGCCGCTGTACCAAATGTCGGAAGGATCAATCCCCAGCTCCTTCGCAATCAGCAATGCCCCGTCCGGTGCGGGCTTGAGCGGCACATTTTCCACCCGTCCGCGAATTTTGGCAAACGGAAAATCGGGAAAATAATGTGCTAAAACGCTTTCAACATCCTTCTGATCCTTGTTGCTGAAGACGCACACCTTGAGACTGCGCTGAATCAGACCGTTCAGCATTTCTGGCACGTCGTCATAGACAACGCTGTCCACACTGCAATGTTTGGCATAGTCCTCCATGTAGAGCTTCAGCACCTCGTCCAGCTTGTCCGTCCGCTCACCCACGGAGCGCTTGGCGATGTTAAACACGCCATTGCCGACCTTATAGCGATACTCCTCAACGGAAAATGTCGGCAATCCGCAAGCCGTCAGGCTCTTGTTCATGCTGTGCGCAATGTCGGGAAGGGAGTTAATCAGTGTGCCGTCCAAATCAAAAATAATGGCCTTCTTCATACATATGCCCTTCCTTTACATTTTGAGCTTACCCTTTGTACCGCCGAGCTTGACACCCTTCAGAATGTCGGACTTAAACGCAAAGCTGTTGTCTTCCTTTTCCTGCTGGGCTTTCAGCGCACACTGCACCATTTTGTCAATCAGCCCCGCATAATCAAGCCCTGTTTCCGCCCAGAGATAATAGGCGAGTGAGCCGGGGATGGTGTTGATTTCCGTGATGTAATAATGGTCAGAATTGCGGTCGAGCATATAGTCAATGCGGACAACGCCCTTGCAGTCCATGGACTTAAAAATGTCCTTGGAAAGATTTTGCAATGTCTTGGTCAGTTCCTCGCCGATTTCAGGACGCATCACGCGGCTCAAAGAGGCCATGCCCTTCGCACCGCCGTTGTTCATGTACTTCTGCGCAAAGTCCAGCACAGCGCCATTGGAAATAGGCATTTCCAGCACGGAGGCTTCCATCTCGCCGTCATAGCCCAGCACGGAACAGTTGATTTCGATGGGGTGATCCAAGCCCTGCTCAATCAGCACACGACGGTCATAGGAAAACGCCAAATTGAGCGATTCACGAAGTCCTTCCCGGTCATCCGCACGGCTGACACCGATAGACGAGCCTAAGCAGGCGGGCTTTACAAACACAGGGTACGGGAGCTTCTTTTCCACCATGTCAAGCACGGCTTCCTGATTTTTCTCCCATTCGCTGCGTAAGGCGGCACAGTCCGGCAACACAGGATAGCCCATGCCGCGGAAAAAGCACTTCATGGCAATCTTATCCATACCGATGGCAGAAGCCGTCACGCCACAGGAGGTGTACGGCACATTCGCCATTTCAAACACACCCTGCAAAGAGCCGTCCTCGCCGTGCAGACCGTGCATCACAGGGACAAAGCAGTCAATATGCGCGACAATTTCTTCCTTTAAGCCCTGCAAAAGCCCCTTGCCGCGAGTATAATGAATCAGAGCGCCGGAACCGGCGGTCATGTCCAGTGTCACGCGCTTTAAGCCCTTCATATAAGGGTCAAACGGCGTATAGGTCTCCATCTGGAAAAGCGGCTCGCCCGTGTACCATTCACCCTGCTGGGTGATATAAATGGGCGTAACATCATATTGCTCACGGTTGACAAAGCGCATGAGCTGAACGGCGGAAATAATGGACACTTCGTGTTCGCAAGAGCGGCTGCCAAAGATAACGCCCAGCATTTTTTTACTCATCTGTATCGTCCTCGCTTTACTTTTCAGAATAATGATCCGGCAGATCGTTTTCGTACATGATGACATCGCCCTCCTGCCGCAAATCGTTGAGTAGCATCACGGCTTCATTCAAATCAGCACACATATAAATGCTCTTTTCGGAAAAGCCTTCCTTCAAAAGCCCTTCCTTGATGGGCTGTGCGTGATGGCGACCGACCAAAAGCGCAATGTCCACGCAAGCCGCCATGAAGCGCCCGAACTCCTCGTTGTATTTTTCCTCCTCAGCGCCAAGCTCCACCATACCGGG
This sequence comes from bacterium, assembly GCA_963649405.1. GTDB lineage: Bacteria > Bacillota > Clostridia > Christensenellales > Aristaeellaceae > CAVDRM01. The sequence continues at coordinate 6,830 of CAVJHY010000005.1, read as the reverse complement.
GGTGATGATTATGCGCCGACCGGAAAAAGATTTCAGCACCATCAACGCTTCCTTGGCCGAGCGCGGATTGGTGTTGAAGGCATCGTCAATCACCGTCACGCCGCCGACAGAGGACACAATCTGCATCCGATGTTCCACAGGCTCCAGCATGGCAATGCCCGCCGCAATCTGCCGCATGGACAATTCCAAATGACGGGCAACGGCGGCGGATACCAAGATATTGCGGATGTTGTGGCGACCAAGCAGCTTTGTTTTGCACTGCACAGGTTCTTCGCCCTTCAGACGCAGGGTAAAGCTGCTGCCGAACGAGCCGACCTGCACATCCTCTGCCCATGCATCCGAATTGAGTGCGCCAATCAGCATTTTGGGCTTTGTCGTCTGTTGATACAGCCCCGTCACAATGTCGCCGTCATCCGAAAAGACGGCCAAGCCGTCCTCCGGCAAATCCTTCACCAATTCATATTTGGTATTTTTGATGCGTTCCAGCGTCCCGAAAGTATCCAAATGCTGCGGGCCGACGCTGGTCAGAATGCCGATGGTCGGATGCACCAAATTGCAAAGCTCGTGAATTTCGCCGACATGCCGAGCGCCCATTTCGCCGATGAACACCTGATGCGCAGGGGTCAGCCGCTCCCGAATGACGCGGGTCACACCCATCGGGGTATTAAAGCTCGCCGGTGTCGCCAATACATTGTATTTCTGCGATAAAATAGAAGCCAAAATAAATTTCGTACTGGTCTTGCCGTAACTGCCCGTAATGCCGATGCGAATCAAACGCTCGTTCGCCATCAGCTTTTTCTCGGCATCCTTAAAATAAAGGTGCTGGATGAATTTTTCAATCGGCAGTGCCAAAACGCCCGCAAAAGCAACGAGCAGGGACGGGACAAGGGCGCAGAATGTCGGCATCAATGCGATTTTCAAGCCGAGCCATGCGAAAACAGCAACAACAAGCCCTAAAATGCAGTACAGCCGAATGATGCGCGTGGTCTTGCGGAACGGCTTTTTCTGAGGGGCTTTCCTGCCTTGCTTGGAAAGAAGAAAGGCAGGACACAGGTAAAAGGAAAAGGACGCAAGTGCATAAAAAAGAGTCCCTAAAAATACGGAAATTGTTTCTAAATGGAGACCATCAAAAATTGTCCGATGAATAAAAAAGCATACAAGACAGCACAGCGCATACAAGGCGCAGGGGACATAAAGCCGCTTGAGCTGCCGCTTCATCGTCTTAAAATAGCCCGCAAACTGATAGCTTTCAAGCTGAAAATAATGCAGCGCCTGATGCGAAAGAAGCAGCATACCGCCAACATAAAAGGGCAATGCGAAAAATACCCAAATCCACCATAATGTGCTGACTGCTTCCATAGGCTGCTCTCTTGCTCCTTAGGACAAAAATGTTTTCACCACGGTCACGAAACGCGGCCATTGGCGCAAATATGCAAAGTGGTCATCGTTTTCAAGCACGACCAACCCTGCATCAGGAATTTCTTTTTCCATTCTCTGCCCCATCCATAGCGGCGTAGCGGTGTCTTTTTCACCGAACACCAGCAATGTGGATGCCTGAATTTTGGGCAGATACTCGCTCAAATCCTGCGAAATGATTTTCACAAAGGTCTTGCGCATTTCGGCATCCAACGCGTTATAATCCGCCGAGCCGTACTTTTTGCGCAGCGTTTCCTGCGCATTTTCTACTGCTGTCTTCAAAAACGGCACGCGCTTTAGCTTTTCCAGCATGGCCTTTTTCTTTTGAAAGGCAGCGCTCTTTTTCTTTTGTGCCTCTGTCGGCACATCCTTAAGCCCCGCCGCGCCCGTCAACACCAGACGCTTAACCAGCTCCGGTCTCGTAGCGGCCAGATAGATGGCAACCCGTGCGCCGAAGGAATGGGCAATGATGTCAGCAGGCGCAATTTGAAGCTCTTCTATCAGCTCCGCCGTCATTTCAGCAAATTCTGGAACGCCCCACGGCTTTGGCGGACGCTCAGACAGACCATGCGCCGGAAAGTCAATCATCGTAACATGGTAGTTCTTAGAAAGCTCCCGCGCAATCGGTTCAAAATGCTTGGTTGAGCAGCCCCAGCCGTGCAGCAAAAGGACATTCCTGTCTCCCTGCCCCAGTTGCTCATAATGAATCTTGACTTCTGAAAATGTGCCGATCATTCCTTGCTGCCTCTCTCTGCCACGCGCCAAATATAGCGGCATTTTTGCCTTGAGCCGGAGCAAACGGCGCGATATTCCGCAGGAACAGGCGCGATACGCTCCAAGATGCAGCCAAGCGCCTCACAGGTTTTTCGGGATGGGATATTGTCCACATCGGTGGTGATGACAACGCTTCTTAAACCGTGCTGCTGCATGAGCGGCACAATCAGACGGCAAGCCTTGCCCGCGTAGCCATGCCCGCGATACTCCTGATCAATCCGATACCCGATATGCCCCAAATAATAAAGCGACGGACTTTCGCCCAGGCGAAGGCTGACATAACCCACATACTTTCTCGTCCTGTGCTTGTACAGATAAAACAGATAGCCGTCCGAAATGCCACACTTGGCATCCCGAACATCCTCATCAGACAGGCATAAATCAATCTCGCCGTCTGAGAAGGCGACGCGGTGTGTGAACAGAGAAAGAAGGGCATTCACCGAGGTGTTTCCTCCACAAGAAAATCTGCAATTCAATGAAAGTAGACTTTAGCCTGATTTCATTGAACCTACTGCAATACACAGGGTGCGCCGCCCGAAAAAATCAGACGGCGCAATCCCGCATATATATTATTTACTTCGTCACAAGCTCCAAGGTGTCACGCGCGATGGCCAATTCTTCGTTGGTCGGGATGACCAGCACCTTCACCTTGCTGCCTTCAGCGGTGAGGTCGGCTTCCTTGCCCGCAACGCCCGCATTCTTCGCATGGTCGAGCTTAACGCCCATGTACTCGAAGCCCTGCATGATCATTTCACGCAGACGTTCGTCATTTTCGCCAATACCGGCGGTAAAGACAATCACATCCACGCCGTGCATCACAGCGGCATATGCGCCGATGTACTTACGGACACCCTCGACCAGCATATCGCGGGCGATGATGGCATCCTCGTTGCCGGCATCCGCAGCAGCCGTGACCTCACGCATATCGCTGCTGACGCAGGAAATGCCCAGCAAGCCGCTCTTCTTGTTGCAGATGTTCAGCATTTCGTCCACGCTGATATGATCCTGATTGCAAATGTACTGCACAACGGCGGGATCCATGCTGCCGCAGCGCGTACCCATCAGAAGACCCTCAAGCGGCGTAATGCCCATCGAGGTGTCCACGCACTTGCCGTGGTCAACAGCGGCCACAGACGAGCCGTTTCCGAGGTGGCAGGTAATAATGCGCAAATCTTCCTTCTTCATGCCGAGGAATTCCGCAGCGCGGGCGCTTACATAGCGGTGGGACGTGCCGTGGAAACCGTAACGACGCACCTTGAGACGGGTGTAATAGTCCTTCGGCACACCATAGCGATACGCCTTGGGCGGCATGGTCATATGGAACGCGGTGTCGAAAACGGCGACCATCGGCGTGTTCGGCATGACCTTCTGGCATGCACGAATGCCCATCAAGTTGGCGGGGTTGTGCAGGGGTCCAAGCGGGATATTCTCCTCGATGGCATCCTCCACTTCCTTGGTCACGATGACGGACTTGGTGAAGTTCGGACCGCCGTGCAGCACGCGATGACCGACCGCGCCGATTTCATCCATCGACTTGACAGCACCGTATTCGGGGTCAGTCAGCGCATCCAGCATGAGCTTGGTAGCGACAACATGATCCTCAATGGGCGTTTCCTTCGTAAATTCCTTGCCGTTGGCCTTATGCTTGATTTTACTGCCGGCAATGCCGATTTTTTCGACCAAGCCCTTGGCCAAGGTATGCTCATTGTCCATATCAATGAGCTGATACTTGAGAGAGGAAGAGCCTGCGTTTACAATCAAAATTTTCATGCTGTTTCTCCCTTACTTGACGATTTCGCCCATTGTGTCACGGTTGCAGCAGGCTGCATTGCTTTCATCGGTGTCGATGTGCATGGCCAGCGCATAGTTTTCGCTCACGCGCACCACGACATCCCCAAAGACCAGCGCGCGCCCCTGCGTATCAACCTTCACGGAAACGATGTCCTTGTCCTTCACATCAAGCTCAGCGGCATCGGCGGGGGTCATGTGGATATGACGCTTGGCGACGATTACGCCTTCAGACAATTCAACTTCGCCCTTGGGACCGATGATTTTGCAGGGGGCAGAGCCGGCCAAATCGCCGGATTCACGGATGGGAGCGGAAACGCCGATGGAGCGGGCATCCGTCATGGAAAGCTCCACCTGAGAAGCCTTGCGGACAGGGCCTAAAATGGAAACGCCGGTCAGAGATTTCTTGGGGCCGACCACTTCCACGCGCTCTTCGCTCGCGTACTGACCGGGCTGGGAAAGCATCTTCTTGATGTGCAGCTCGTAGCCCTCACCGAACAGGGTCTCTAAATCCTTCTGAGTGACATGCACATGACGTGCAGAGGTTTCAACCATGATTTGCTTAGCCATTTTCTTCGCACTCCTTCAGTCAAAATTTACCACTGTGTATTATCGCACTTTTCATTCATTCGCGCAAGGTATTTTGAACTAAAATTAATTTTTTTGCGCAAAATCAGGGCAATACAGCTTAATCAGCGCCTGTGTCCCGTCGTTTTCCATGCCGCTGTCCGCCATTTTTACATACTGCGTCAGCACGGCCTCCAGCATCGGCAGCTCCTGCCCCTGCTTTTTCATCTCATCCACCGCAATGCGCATATCCTTGATGAAATGCTTCACAAAAAAGCCCGGAGCAAAGTCGCCTTTGAGCGCCCGCGGTGCCATATTGCTGATTTGCCAGCTTCCCGCCGCGCCGCCAGCAATTGCCGCCAGCATCTTTTCCTTATCCAGCCCAACGCTTTCCGCATACGCCAGTGCCTCCGTATAGGCCGCCGTTGCACCGGCTACGCAAATCTGGTTGCACATTTTCGTATGCTGACCGCAGCCCGCGCCGCCCATATAATTGACGGATGTTCCCAAGGCGGCAAACAGAGGAAGCATCTTGTCATAGGTTTCCTTGTCGCCGCCCACCATGATGGACAGGGTTGCATTCTTTGCACCCTTATCGCCGCCGGAAACAGGCGCATCCAACACGGAAACGCCGCGCTTTTTACCCGCTTCATAAAGCCTCTGTGCCAGCTCCGGCGAGGAGGTCGTCATATCAACGGCAATCACATCAGTTTTGGTCACGCTGTCAAATATGCCGCCAACGCCCATATAGATTTCTTCGACATCTTTGGGATAGCCGACCATCGTAAACACATAATCGGCATACGCCACGGCTTCCGCAACGGTCGGGTAGGCATGAATGCCGAACTGTTCCAGCGCGGCAGCCTTGGCATAGGTTCTATTATAAGCAGACACTTCATAGCCCTTTTCCCTCAAATGCTGCGCCATCGGTGCGCCCATCACGCCGGTTCCGAGCCAAGCAACCTTACTCATTTTTCAAGTCCTCCATCCTGATAATTTCCGCATTCATCCATTCGGCTTCCTGTATATCGTGCGTCGTCATGATGATGTTCGGTGCGTTCTGCAAAATCACACGAATGACTGCCTGCTTTGTGTCTTCATCCAAACCCGTAAACGGCTCATCCATCAGCAGCAAATCGCTGCCAAGACCCAGCGCACGGGCAATCGCCACCCGCCGCGCCATGCCGCCGCTCAATTCTGCGGGCAGCTTGTCCATGTCTTCAATGCCAAGCCTTTTGAGCCATTCGGCGGCCTTTTCTCTTCCGCAGCCGGAAAGTGCCACATTTTGCAGTGCCGAGCACCATGGAAGAAGCCTGTCTTCCTGAAAAAGAAAGGCAATTTTCTTATTCTCCGTTCCGCTGATATTTCCCTGCATCGGTTTTAGTAACCCGCCGACAGCACGAAGCAGCGTGGTTTTCCCGCCGCCGGATGCGCCCATCAAGGCAACCGTCCTTGTTTCGGGGAATGTGCAGTTCAAATTTTCCAGCACCGTTTTTCCGTCATAGCCCAAGGTAAGGTTTTTGCAAACAATCATCGCTTGCTCCCTCCCACTGCTTTGCGCATTCCGATGACCAGTACCCGCTCCAAGGCCATCGAAAGCAGGATGACCAGTGCCGTCCATGCAAAAAGTGTCGGCGTTTCCAGATAAATTTTAGCATCCTGCAAGCTGCTGCCAATGGCAAAATCCGGCTTTGCAATCACTTCTGCGGCAATGCCGGATTTCCATGCAAAGCCCAAGCCCGTAACGCAACCGGCTGAAAAATGCGGCAGGACGGACGGCGCATAGAGATATCGAGTCTTCTGAAACGCCGTCAGTTGATAGGCGTTCGCCATTTCAATAAGCCGCGCATCCGTGGCGTTCAAGCCCTCCTGCACACTCGTCCAGATAATCGGCAGCACCATTAAAAAGGAAATAAAGGCAGGCACAGCACCGATTTGAATCCACAGAAGCACAAGGATAATAAAGGAAGAAACCGGCGTAGCGCGGACGATTTGCCGAAGCGGATTGAGCAACGCATTGAGTATAGGCACAAAATGACACAGCGCTCCCAGCGCCGTTCCGAGCAAAACAGCCGAGAGATAGCCAACCAGCACCCGAAGCAGCGTCGTTCCTGCCGTCAGCCAGAACGCCTTTGTCTGCATCAAGGAAAGCATGGTTTGAAAGGTAACGATCGGGCTCGGCAAAAGCAGCGGACGCGCAACGATCCGCGCTGCCAACGCCCAGATCCCCAGCCAAAACAGCGCAATCAACGCCCCGCGTCCCACCTTCCGCATCGCCCTCACCC
>CAVJHY010000004.1:0-31513 GCA_963649405.1 bacterium | reverse complement strand
CTATATCACCGGAGCGATGGACAGCGAAATTCTCTGCTCGCTCTTTTTGGCAATGAACAAAAAAAGAAATATTACGCTGGAAACAATCAATCGACAAAAAGACAGAATTACAGAAAACCATGTGATTCCGCTTCGGATTATGATGAGCGTCCAAAGCGGGAGGCAATATCTATTGGCCTATACGCCGCGGTTTCAGAGGATTACCTCATTCAGAACGGATAATATTGTCTCGATCAGGCTCGATGAGATAGCGGAACGCTTTGATACGCTTCGCGAAAAGCTCGATGCTATGCTCCCGCATATGTGGGGTGTCAGCACACAGAATACCTCCAAAGAGCGAATGGAGCATGTGGAGTTTGTCATTCAATACGCCGATTATGAAACGCACATTCCGAAAAGGCTGATTCGTGAAAAACGATGCGGCACGGTTGAAAAGCTCGACAAGAATCATAGCAAATTTACCGCTGATGTGTTCGATGCTAATGAGCTGATTCCGTGGATTAGGACATTCATTTGCCGCATTACAGAAATCAGCTTTTCAAACAAGCAGCTTGAAGCGCAATTTGAACAGGATTTGCAAGCCATGTATGAATGTGTGGAAAGGACGAATTGAAAAATTCGATTTAACAGGGCTTCGGTGTTTTCGCTCGCTTCGTGATTCCAAGCGGCTGGAGCGTTCATTAGGTACGCTGGGCGGAGGAAATCACTTCATTGAAATCGACCGCGCGTCGGACGGCACCTATTACCTTGTCATTCATTCCGGCAGCAGAAACCTTGGTAAGCAGGTTGCAGATTTTTATCAGCAGCTCGCCATAGACCTTCATGCAGGAAAAGCGGATTACTTTGCTCGCAGAGAGAAAATTATTGCGTCCTATAAGGCGGAAGGCCACCGCAACGAAATTCAGCACGCTCTGAAAGCGCTTGAAAAAGAATATCAGACAAAAGAGCCGGATGTTCCGGCTGACCTTTGCTGGCTGTATGGCTCTTTTCTGGATGATTATCTACATGATGTCGAAATTTGTCAACGGTTTGCTTGCAGAAACAGAGAAAAAATGGCTCAAATCATTCTTGAACGAACAGGAATGACAGAAACGGAGGCTTTCCACACGATTCATAATTACATCGACACCAATGAAATGATTCTTAGAAAAGGCGCGATTGCCGCGCACGCAGGCGAAAGAATCCTAATCCCTATTAATATGCGCGATGGGTCTATTCTGGCCATTGGTAAAGGAAATCCCGACTGGAATGATTCAGCGCCGCATGGAACAGGACGCATGATGTCCAGAACGCAGGCAAAAGAAAGCCTTACTCTTGAAGATTATCAGGCTTCCATGAAGGGCATTTACACCACCTCGGTCAACAAAGATACACTTGACGAAGCACCGATGGCCTATAAATCCATCGATGATATCATTGACACCATCAGAGAATCCGTGGACATTATCGACATCTTGAAACCGGTGTATAACTTCAAGGCAGCAGAAGGTCATATGCCGAGGAAAAAGAAGGAAAATTAAAAAATGTCGCGTATGGAACATTCATTGTCTTATGCGGCAATTTTGACGATTTTCTCGTATGCACCTTGAGACATAAAACACAGACGCTGTTTTGATGTGCATTTTTTATCGTTCAACAGTCTTCCAGCGCATTTGGCGCGACGAAGACCTTATGTCGGTAGACATGGACAAAATAGATAATTTCGGCGATGGCGGTAATCGTCCAAGAGCAGATGTAGAGCAGATACAGCGACATGATGGTGTGGAAATAGGCGAAAATCGTGTATACCCACACGACGCGGAAAACGCACGACCCCATGATGACGATGATGGTCGGCACAACGCTCTTGCCAAGCCCGCGGGAGGCGGCAATGGTGCAGTCCATAAACGCAGAGAAGGCGTAGGAATAGCTCATGACGGTCAGGCGTACCATACCGGCCTCAGCCACGGCGGCATCCGTTGTGAACAAAGACAAAAATTCCTGCCCGAACAGCACCAGCGTCCCGCCCAGCACAGCGCCCGCCAAGAAGGAAAAAGCGAGGCTGATAAAATAGCTGCGGATGACGCGCTTCTTGTTGCCAGCGCCCGTGTTCTGCGCCATAAAGCTGGCACAGGCGGTATAGAGCGCAGCCATCACATCATAGACTAAGGCATCAGCATTGGCAGCCGCTGCCGTACCCTCCACGATGACGGCATCAAAGGAATTAACGCCAGCCTGAATAAAGAGGTTGGCAATGGCAAAGATGGAATTCTGTGCTCCGGCAGGGAGGCACAGCCCAAGGAGCTGACGCGCCTTGCTTTGGCTGATTTTTAGCTCTCGGCGCTGGAGCGAATAGCTGCTGACCGATTTGGTCAATGAGCGAAGAATCAGCCCCGCTGACAAGTATAGAGAAATGACACTCGCCAGTGCAACACCGGCTACACTCAGCTTGCACACGATGACGAAGAAGAGATTGAGCGCGACATTTACTACACCGGCGATGGTCAAAATGTACAGCGGGTTTTTTGTATCGCCCGCAGCGCTTAACACGCCGTTGCCGTAGTTGTACATAGCGGCGGCGGGAATGCCCAAAAGGTAGATGCGCAAATAGAGCGTTGCGCCGTCAATCAGCTCGTCCTTCGTGTTCAAAAGCTCCAAGAGGGGACGGGCAAAAATCAGCCCCAGCACCATTTCGATAAGACCAATGAACAGGCACAGCAGAAAGCCCGTATGCACCGTTTGGCTGACACCCTTGTGCAGATGTGCGCCCAGATAGCGAGCCGTCACTGCATTGACACCGCTGCCGACACCGATTAAAAAGCCGGTGAACAGGCTGACCAGAATGGTCGTCGAGCCGACAGAGCCGAGCGCCTCCGCACCGGCAAACTTGCCGACGACGGCAATATCAGACATATTGAACAGCGCCTGCAGCACGTTAGATAGCATCAGTGGCAGACTGAAGACTAGAATTCCGCGGGTCAGCGAGCCTTCGGTCATGGAATACCCTTGCTTGGCTTTCATCGCCATTACGCTCCCTGTCAAATGGTCAAAATAATACAACACGCAAGCCAGCGTACAGAATGTAGTGTAGCATAGAAAATATAGGATTTCAAGCTGATTTTACGGTTGAAAAATGCCGATTTTCATTATGAAAAGCCGTTGCAGAGAGACAGCATTATTTGATATAATACTCTTGGAATACGGTTGAATCGGAGCGGACGAGATGGAGACGAAAAGACGGTTGACGGTCGGGCTATTGGCGCATGTGGATGCGGGTAAGACAACTTTGTCGGAGGGGATGCTTTTTCAAAGCGGCGCATTGCGCAAATTGGGGCGTGTGGATCATCGGGACGCTTTTCTGGATACCGACGCGCAGGAGCGAGAGCGCGGCATCACCATCTTTTCCAAGCAGGCGGTGCTTTCGTGGCAAGGCGTGACCATCACGCTGATGGATACACCGGGACATGCGGATTTTTCCAGTGAGATGGAGCGCGTTTTGTCCATTTTGGATTGCGCAGTGCTGCTCATCAACGGGGCGGACGGCATACAGGGACACACATTGACCCTGTGGCGGCTGCTTAAACGCTATCAGGTGCCGACCTTCCTTTTCATCAACAAAATGGATCAGCCGGGGACGGACAAGGCGGCGCTGCTTGCGGAACTAAAGTCGCGTTTCGGCGCGGAATGCGCGGAGGCGGAAAGCGATGAGATGCTGGAAATCGCCGCGATGGGGCATGAGGCGCTGCTCAACCAATATTTAGAAACCGGCAATCTGCCGGATGAGGCCGTTGCGCAAGCCGTGGGCGCACGGGAGCTATTTCCGTGCTATTTCGGCTCGGCGCTGCGCTTGGAAGGCATTGATGAACTCCTAAACGGTCTTGTGCGCTTTACACCGAATGCAAAGTGCGACGATGCCTTCGGCGCACGGGTGTTCAAAATTGCGCGGGATCATCTTGGAACGCGCCTTTGCTATGTGAAAATTACCGGCGGTACCTTGCGCGTGCGTGATATGCTGTCAGGCGGCGCGGGGGAGAGTACATGGGCGGAAAAGGTCGGGCAAATCCGCATTTATTCGGGTGCGAAATTTACCGCTGTGGACGAGGCGGAGACGGGAACGGTCTGCGCCTTAACGGGCTTAAATCATACCTATCCGGGCGAGGGCTTGGGCGCGGAGCGGGAATCCCAGCAGCCGCTGCTCACGCCCGTGTTCACCTACCGCCTTTTTTTGAAGCCGGGGGACGATGTGCATACGGCGCTTGACCAGCTTCGGCAATTAGAAGAAGAAGACCCACAGCTCCATGTGGCGTTTGAAAACAATGCCATTCATGTGCGGCTGATGGGCGATGTGCAGCTTGACATTTTGAAGCGGCTGCTCAAGGATCGCTTTCATTTGGAAGCCAATTTCGGCGAGGGCGCGATTTTGTTTCAGGAAACCATCGAGGACATCGTGGAGGGCATTGGGCATTATGAGCCGCTGCGCCATTACGCGGAGGTGCATCTGAAATTAGAACCTGCCGAGCGCGGCAGCGGGCTGACCTTTTTGAGCGCTTGCCGCACGGATGACTTGGACATGAACTGGCAAAGGCTCATTTTGACGCACCTGATGGAAAAGCAGCACAGGGGTGTTTTGACGGGAGCGCCGATTACGGACATGAAAATCACCCTGATTGCGGGCAGAGCGCACTTAAAGCATACGGAGGGCGGCGATTTTCGTCAGGCGACCTACCGTGCCGTGCGGCAGGGGCTGATGCAGGCAAAATCCGTCCTCTTAGAGCCATGGTATGATATGCGGCTGGAACTGCCGAATGAGTGCGTCGGGCGGGCAATGGCGGACATCACGCAGATGGGCGGCAGCTTTGAGCCACCCGAAACTGTGGGGGATGAAGCCATCTTACGCTGCTGTGCGCCTGTGCGTCAGGCGCGGAATTATGCCCGCGAGGTCATGGCATACACCCGTGCAAAAGGTCGAATCAGCCTTACTTTGCGCGGATATGAGCCGTGCAAAGACCAAGATGAAATCGTGCAAGCTATCGGCTATGAGCCGGAGCGTGATGTGGAAAACACGGCTGATTCCGTGTTCTGTTCGCATGGGGCGGGCTATGTCGTGCCTTGGCGCGAGGTGGCGGCGCACGCACATATCCAGACGGGATTAACGAAGGAGCGGCAGACGGAAGAGGCGGCCGCGCCTGTTCGCAGCACATCGGTGTACACGGGAACGCTGGAGCAGGACAAAGAGCTGATGGCAATTTTTGAGCGCACCTATGGGCCGGTGAAGCCGCGCTCCTTTGTGACACTGCCGCCGCGGGTGCATCAGGAAACGGAAAAGCGGGAGATTGTTCTTGCGCCCGAAGTGCCGGAATATCTCTTGGTGGATGGATACAACATTATTTTTGCATGGGATGACTTAAAACACGCCGCACAGCAGGATTTAAACCATGCACGGGATTTGTTGGCGGACATTTTGTGCAATTACCAGGGCTTCCATCCCTGTCGAATTATTTTGGTGTTTGATGCCTACAAAGTCAAAAACAATTCCGGCAGCGTGGAACAATATAAAAATATCCGCATCGTCTACACCAAGGAGGCGGAGACAGCGGATAGCTATATCGAAAAGGCAACTTATGAGCTTGGCAAAAATAACCGCGTGCGCGTGGCAACCTCGGACGGGCTGGAACAGCTCATCATCTTGGGCAACGGTGCTTTGCGTCTGCCCGCACGCGAGCTGAGACGGGAAATCGAACAGGCGAATGTGCAAATCAGCGCCATTCTGTCTGCCAACAACCGCACGCACAAAGCACCGCTGATGCGGGAGGCATTGCAGGAAGCGAAGAATAAGATGATTTAATCATCATCCTCAAATTCGTTCTTGTATTTTTTGAAAAATTCGTAGGTCTTGCGGACAGCGGGCAGCTCCGTCCAGCGGCGGACGCGGACGGGACGGACATCCAAATCATAGATTTTTGCGCCCGCAATGGCCAGCAGAAACGGCGAATGGGTGGAAATGATGAGCTGACAGCCCGCATACCGTGCCGATTCTTCTAAATAGCTTTTCAGCGCAAGCTGCTTTTCCGGCGACAGACTGTTTTCCGGCTCATCCAACAAATACAGCGCGTCCATGCCAAGGCGCTGCTCAAAATACCAAGAAGCACTTTCGCCGTTCGACTGTTCGCGGACATTTTCCTGCACCTGCTCGCGCACGAAAGCAGACATGGTTTTCCTGCGTGCGCTGTTTTGCTTTTTAAGCTGGTCATAATCCGCCAAGGAAGAAATTTTCAGGGCGGAATGCCGCGCCTCATAATAGTCTTCAAACAGCTCTTCCTTTTTTCGGTCAATACCCTGATTAAGCGAACGCACATCCAGCATATAGTTAAACACATCGTCGCTGGTGATGATGCGGCTGCCTAAAGGGATGGTCTTGTCCTTTTGAAAGCTGCAAAGACGAACATAATCCTCAAAGAAATTGGAACGGTTGTACGGCGCGTCACGCTCAAGCGATAGGCGTTCTGCTATCACATTGAGCGCGGTCGTTTTGCCGCAACCGTTGCCGCCATACAGGATGGTAATTGGCGAAAAAGAAAGCTGCTCCACCCCCAAGGCGGACAAAACGCCGAATGGGTACATGGTGGTGTAGCAGGTTTTTTTTTCATCCATACGGAAGCGCCATTCGGCATCCGCATCGGGAAAGGTGAAGCTGCGAAGATAGACGGTCATGCCTTAATCCTCGCCGCGCTCGGCAGCCATTTGCGCGTCCTCCTCCAGCACCTTGTACATCTGCGCGGCGTTTTCCTTGCGCACGACCTCGCTGATGTCGGTGATTTGGTAGCGCCCCAGTCGGTTACCGAAGCGAATGGTCAGCTCATCGCCGATTTTTACCTCTGTTCCGGCCTTGGCGCCCCTGCCGCCCACGCTGACGCGCCCGCCGTCACAGGCTTCCTTGGCAACAGTGCGGCGCTTGATGATGCGCGATACCTTGAGATATTTATCAAGACGCATGGAAATTTGTCCTCCAAACAATAATAATCAATTGGAATAAAAATACTATTTGACGGCTAAAATAATGAAGGATTCGGGGTGATTTTTTTGTTTCCGGTAAAGCCGAACGAGGGAGGCGTAGCAGCGCTATGTTGACCGAAGTGAGGCACAGCCGGAGCGCAAAAGACACCCGAAGACAAAATATTTTAGCAAGGAAAATAGTATAATAGACAAAAAGCTGCACGCAGACGCGAGCAGCTTCAAAATTCATACAGCCTTACTGAAATACTATTTGAAAGTATCAGTTAGTTGAGGCTATCCTTCAGCGCCTTGCCAGCCTTGAAAGCGGGCACCTTGGACGCTTCGATTTTGATTTCTTCGCCGGTGCGCGGGTTGCGGGCGGTGCGGGCGGGACGCTGCTTGGCTTCAAAAGAGCCGAAGCCAACGATCATCACTTTGTCATCAGCCTTCAGGGTTTCGCCGACGATTTCGATAAAAGCGTTCAGAGCCTTTTCAGCATCCTTTTTGGTCAGCTCGGTCTTGTTAGCGAGCGCCACGATTAACTCAGACTTGTTCATGAGAAAACCTCCTAAATTTGTCTTTCAACCAACGCCCTTGGCGCAAGCCGTATTATGGGCGGTGTTTGCTACGATTCCAGTATACATCCATTTCGGCAGTTGTCAAGCCCTCAAAGGCTTTTCCATCGCTTTTTATCATAATTTCCATCGTTTGGAAGCGCCGAATGAACTTTTCGACCGCCCCCATGAGCGCTGTTTCGCTTTCAACGCCGGAAAGTCGCGCCGTATTGACGCAGGAAAAGAAGAGGTCGCCCAGCTCCTCCGAGGGGTCTCTGCCGTTCTTCAGTTCCTCTAAAACCTCGTCAGCCTCCTCATGCACCTTTTGAAGCGCCTGTATAGGGCTGTCAAAGTCAAAGCGCACCTGTGCCGCTTTTTTCTGTACCTTTTCGGCACGCATCAGCGGCGGCAGCGCGGGGGAGACATCCATCAGGGAGGCCGTCTGCGTGGTGAGACCGCGCTCTTTTCGCTTGATTTCCTCCCAGTTGTCCGCCACATCCTTGGCGCTGTCCACATGAACATCGGAAAAAATGTGCGGATGGCGCTTAATCATCTTTTTGCAGATGGCGGTGGTGATGTCGCTTAGCTCGAATGTGCCGTACTGCGCTCCGATATTCGCCTGAAAGACCACCTGCAGCAGCACATCGCCCAATTCATCCGCGATGTGCATTTCCTCGCCGCCATCAATGGCCGCAGCGGTCTCATAGGCTTCTTCAATCAGGTACGGGCGCAGCGACTCGTGCGTCTGCTCTTTGTCCCACGGGCAGCCGTTTTCGCCGCGCAGGATTTGCAGAATTTCCACCAAATCATCAAATGAATAGCGCTCTTTTTCGGCAAGCGAACGCGGAATGAGCAGCGCCGCCGTCGTGTGGTCGTACTTTTTCTGCCTGTCCAAGTCAGAAAGCAGAATTGCTTCCATCTGCCGTGCTTCGCCTTTTTTTTCAGGCGGGAAAAACAGAACAGGCTGATTTTCTCCGAAAACGGGCAGGAGCTTGAGCTTTATATCCCCTGCTAAGAGCTTGGAATCAAGCTCGGTAACAAGCAGCGCTTGGCTACCGTCCGCACTTGTCAATGACATGGCAGGACAGACGGTCACGCCGTCCGTTTTTTTTGCCGCACACAAAAGCGGCGCGGCTTGAGAAACGCCCGCAAGTAGCGTAATATCGGCCTTTTCAGAAAGCGCGTGGACGGTTTCGTCCGAGGATGCATCGAACACGGCATAGACAACATCTTTTTTCTTCGCCGCGTTCAGCACAAAAGAAGCAGCGCTGTCAATCAGCTCGTCAAAGTCCTCGCATTCTTCGTGCAGAAAATCCAAACTCTGAAAGGCAATGCCTGTTTCGCGCAAATAGTCGGCGGCATCGCACTTCTCCGTGCGCAAGATAAGGACGGGCGCTTTTTTCATCGTGTCCAGCGCACCGAGCGTCAGATAATTCCTGCTGCCCGGTCCTAAAGAGCAGACGGTGATTTTTTTCATTCGGCGCTCTTCTCCCTTCTTTCCAGCCAGACCATCAGCACGGCAATGTCCGCCGGTGATACGCCGGGAATGCGTGAAGCCTGCGCCAAGGATTGCGGGCGCTGCTTTTGCAGCTTCTGCCGCGCCTCAATGCGCAAGCCGGAAATGTCCATGTACGGCGCATCCTGCGGCAGCTTCCGCTCTTCCATTGCGTGCGCCTGACGAATCTGCGACAGCTCCTTGTTTAAGTACCCTTCATATTTTATCTGAATTTCGGCTTGCTCGACGGCACCGGAAGTATATGTACCCCAATCTTCGGGGACAGTCAGGTGATTTTCGGGACGGCGCAAAGCAGCGGTCATGTGATGAGAGCCGATTTTTTCAATTAGCTCCTCAGTCTCGCGCTTCTTTTCTTCCATTCGGCGCAGGCGTTCATCGGTTGCCAGACCGATTTTGTGCGCCCGCTCGGTAAGGCGTAAATCGGCATTGTCCTGACGCAGATACAGCCGATGCTCGGCGCGGCTGGTCATCATGCGGTATGGCTCGTCCGTTCCCTTGGTAGTCAAATCGTCCGCCATCACGCCGATGTACGCTTGATCGCGGGTCAAAATGAATGGCTCATCACCCTTGACATAGAGAGCCGCGTTTGCACCGGCCAAAATACCCTGCGCGGCGGCCTCTTCATAGCCGGATGTGCCGTTAATCTGTCCCGCCGTATACAGTCCCTGAATGTTCAGAGCGCCGAGGGCGGGGGAGAGGGCAGTGGGGTCAATGCAGTCATACTCAATGGCATACGCCAGCCTGACCAGCACGGCGCGTTCCAGCCCGCGAATGCTTCGATACAGCTCCACCTGTACATCCTTGGGCAGCCCTGTGGACAACCCCTGCGCATACCATTCGGGATAGTTTTCGCCCTCCGGCTCCATGAAAAGCTGGTGGCGCGTCTTATCGGCAAAGCGCGTGACTTTATCCTCAATGGATGGGCAATAGCGAGCGCCAACGCCGTGAATCAGACCCGAATACATGGGCGCTTTATGCAAGTTCTTACGGATGATGTCGTGTGTCTTTTCGTTCGTCCATGTGAGGTAGCAGCAAGCGGTGTTTTGAAGTTTCCTGTCCGTCAAAAAGGAGAAGGGCGTGATGGGGTCGTCCCCGTCCTGTCGCTCCATTAAGTCAAAGTCAATGCTTCTGGCATCCACGCGGGCTGGTGTACCGGTCTTGAAGCGGCGCAGGGTAAAGCCCAGCTCCTGAAGGCTCTGGCTTAAATGATTTGCCGGAAGCAGACCTTGCGGTCCTGCCTTCCAAATGGATGAGCCGATGATGATATGGCTCTTTAAGTAAACACCCGTGCAGACGACGACGGCAGCGCAGTCAATGATGTCGCCAAAGGTGGTTTTGACCCCCGTCACGCGGGCATTATTCGTTAAAATTTCGGCAGCCTCGGCTTGTAAAATGGTCAGCCTGTCCTGCGCAAACAACGCTCGCATCATGCGAAGATGGTAGGCGCGTTTGTCTTCCTGCGCCCGCAGGGAATGAACGGCAGGACCTTTGCCGGTGTTCAGCATACGCCCCTGAATCAGCGTATCGTCCGCTGCCACGCCCATTTCGCCACCCAAGGCATCCACCTCGCGCACCAAATGCCCCTTGCCTGTGCCGCCGATGGAGGGATTGCACGGCATCAGCGCGATGGACTCAAGGTTTAGCGTGAGAAGAACGGTGTCCAAGCCCATCCTTGCCGCGGCCAACGCCGCTTCGCAGCCGGCATGACCCGCGCCGATGACGACAACCTGTGTCTGCATAAGAAAATCACTTCTCCCCTTGTTCTTCTGCCTGAATGGTTTCTTCCGGATGCGCCCAAGCATAAACGCTTTCCGCCGCCGGTCTGGTCATGCCGGAAACGGCGCAGAGCGCATCCACATCGGCTTCTTTGATGGCCTTGATAGACTTGAACGCTTGTAAAAGAGCGCGGCGGCGTGTCGTACCGATGCCCGGTATATCGTCTAACTGACTGTGGACGGTTGCTTTGCCGCGCAGCCCCGTATGGTGTGTGATGGCAAAGCGGTGCGCCTCATCACGAATGCGTTGAATTAAATGGAGCGCCGGACTTTTTCTGTCCAGCAGGATGGACTGCTCCTGATTCGGCAGGAAGATTTCTTCCAAGCGTTTGGCAAGACCGAACATCGGCACATCCGCGCCGGTTTGGAGCATGGCTTCTCGCGCAAAGCGGAGCTGTTCAGGACCGCCGTCAATCAGCACCAAATCCGGCATCACCCATTTTTCCTTGGGGTCATCGCTCATGGCACGGCGGAAGCGCCGCCCCAGCACCTCGTTCATGGAGGCAAAGTCGTTCGCACCCTCCACGGTTTTGATGCGGTAATGGCGGTATTCCTGCTTGGCCGGCTCGCCGTCAATGAACACCACCATCGAAGCGACGGACAGAATGCCCTGTGTGTTGGAAATATCATAGCCCTCAATGCGGTGCGGCACTTTATCCATGTCCACCACGCGACCTAATTCCTCGCAAGCGCCGATGGTGCGTTCGCGTTTAATCTGCTCATTCTGGTTGCGCTTTTGCAGCGCATCCCGCGCATTTTTTTCACACAAAAGTACCAGCGCCCGCTTGTCCCCTCGCTGGGGGACGAGCAAATCACAAGCACCCTGCCGCTTTTCACGGAGGTATTCATTTAGCTCCTCCAAATCATTCGGCAGCGCGGCGCAAAGTACTTCGCGGGCGGGCTTGCGCTCATCGTAGTATTGCAGCAAAAATTCGCCCAGCACCTCGGCAGGGTCGTCCGTTCCGGCACCCTTTAGGGGATAGCTTTCCGCGCCGACCATCTTGCCCCGCCGGATGAACAGCACCTGCGCCATCGCGTCCAAGCCGTCTTGACAGAGGGCAATAATGTCCCGCTCCACGCCGTTTGTTTCATTCACCTGCTGGCGCTGCATCAGCCCTTCCACATCCGTGATGCGGTCGCGCAAAATGGCAGCCTTTTCAAATTCCAACGCGGCAGAAGCGGCATTCATCTGCCGTTTTAGGTCGTTCAGCACGGTCTGATAATGACCGGACAAAAAGGTAATGACCTGCTCAATTTGCTTGGCATATTCTTCTTGCGTACACTTTCCCGCGCAGGGCGCAAGACATCGGCCGATTTCATAATTCATGCACGGCCGCATGGGATTTTTGAGCGGCAGAGCATGGGAGCAAGTACGCAGCGGGAAGGTCTTTTTGAGCAGCTCCAGCACATCCCGAACGGCGCTTGCACCGATGTAGGGACCAAAGTATTTCGTCCCATCCTTCTGCACCCGCCGTGCCAAGGTGACGCGGGGAAAAGGGTCGTTTAGGTCAATGCGGATGTAGGGGTATGCCTTGTCATCCTTGAGCAGAATATTATAAAAGGGGCGGTGCAGCTTGATGAGATTGCACTCAAGCAGCAGCGCCTCCAAGTTTGTCCGCGCCAGCACAATGTCAAAATCATCCACGCGGCTGACCATCGCCTCTACTTTCGGCGTATGCTCCGTCTTTTGAAAGTAGCTCCGCACACGGTTTTTGAGATTGACGGCCTTGCCGACATAGATGATTTGCCCCTGCTCCTTCATCAGATAGCAGCCGGGACTGTCCGGCAGATTTTTGATTTTCAGAGCCAGCGTGTCGTTCATGTTTTAGTCATCGTCCAAGTCGTCAAATTCTTCGTCCAGCACGGTTTGGACGGCATTGCTGAGTTTTTCGTATAGCTCGTCATCGTCAATCGGCTCGAATTCTTCCATGTCCTCTTCACCTTCGACCTCGCACACCTTCATGATGTACTGGGACGCTTCCTCGCCCATATCGCCCGTCAGGTCATCGGTCAGGAGGACATATTCCTCGCCGTTATAGTAAAAATAACGGTCAACAAGCAGCCGCAGCGTTTCGCCGTTCTCATTTTCCAGCTCCACAATGTCCAAATCTTCGTTGTCCATTTGCTTTCAACCTCCTTAGGCTTGATGCGTCCATTATTATAGCCCAAACTATATCTTTTTGCAAATATGTCATTACGCTGTCAGTGCTTGCAGAAAAAAATTTTTTTTCGTATAATAATCAATAAATAACCCGTCCGTCTTTGGCGGCGGGCGAGGAGGCGTAAGGAAAAAATGCTGAAGAAGAAGCTGATTTTGATTGCGGACGACGAACAGGGCATCCATGAGAGTCTCCGTATTTATTTGACCAGAGAAGGCTATGAGGTGTACTCCGTTTTTCGCGGCGATGATGTGATGGAAGCCTTCAACCAGATGCGGCCTGACTTGGTGATTTTGGACATCATGATGCCGGGGCGCTCCGGTACGGCGGTTTGCGCGGATATTCGTGCCGTCAGTATGACCCCTATCATCATGCTGACCGCTAAGGGGGAGGAAGTCGATAAACTGCTCGGCTTTGCCTTGGGCGCGGATGACTACATCGTGAAGCCCTTCAGCCCGCGGGAGGTCGTATCGCGCATTGCCGTGATTTTCCGGCGCATGAATCAGATGGAAAGCTCGCCCGAATCCGGCATTCTGTCGCTGGGCAATACGCGCATTGACCTAAAGTGCTACGAAGTCTATGTGAATAACGAGCGCGTGTTCCTATCGCCCAAGGAAGTGGAAATTCTGCATCTTATGGCGAACCATCCGCGTCAGGTGTTCACCCGTGAGCAGCTCCTTGACAATATCTGGGGCTTTGATTTTGACGGCGACCCGCGGGTCGTGGATACGTCCATCAAGCGCATCCGCAAAAAGCTGCCGGAGGATACCAGCGTTGTGCTGAAATCTGTCTACGGCGTGGGCTATAAGGCTGAGATTACGGATGCTTAAAGCCAGCCTTGCGTCTTATTTGACGCGCTTCGTAGCCATCACCGCAGTTATCGTGCTGCTTTCGGCGATGGGTATGTTTGCGCTATCCAATTATCTGTCCAATTCTGTTTACAGCGTGTCCAACCGCTCGGAATTGGAAAAGGCCATTGTGCAGGCGGATCACCAGCTTGAAAGATATAATGCGGGCGAAATCAAACGCTCTGAGTTGAGGGAGATTGTCAATCCCGCCATCAATTCCGGCGATATATTTATGATGCTTCTAACGCCCGATACTCGCGTAGCGGCGTATACGGAAAGCGCCGTTGCGTATTTTAGCAGCGCCAAGCTCGTGTACTACTGCCAGCAACTTGACAGGGGAAAGACGCTTTATTCTTCCGAATGGGAAACGGGTGGCTTGGCGCTTTTGATGGGGCAGAAGACGGAAAACGGCTATGTTTTCGCGGGCAAGCCCATGCGGGCGTTCATGAATGCCTCCAGCTCCTTCAGGGTCAGCCTGATTACATGGTTTTTGCCGATGCTCCTGTTAATCTGTCTTGTTGGCGGCTTCATGATGCGAATTTTTGCGCGTCCTGTCAATGTATTGACGGATGCCGCCGCCAAGGTTGCCTCCGGCGAAACCGTTGATTTGGATGAGGAATTGCCCGGAGAAATCGGTGAAGTGGCGCGGGCGTTTAACCAGATGTCCGAGCGCATTGCCCATACCATCAGTGAGCTGAATCAGGAAAAAGAAACCATGCGCATGATTCTGGAAGCCCTGAGCGAAGGAATTCTTGCTTTGGATGCGGACGGGACAACGATTTTGGAAAATCCGGCGGCTTTGGAATTGATGGGCGGGACAGGAACGCCAGCGCACGACAAGGTGATGAATGCGCTTCAGGAATGCCTAAAGAACGGTCAGAACGGCGAAGGACGCGTGGAACGCGGGAATGCCATCCTGCAATATTTCATCACGCATCTGCCGTCTGACCAGAAGCGTCGCGGCGTGATTGCTTTGGTGCGTGATGTCACCGAGCAGGAGCGCTTGGAACAGACGCGGCATGATTATGTGGCCAATATTTCCCATGAGCTGCGCACGCCGCTGGCCAATATGCGCGGGCTGGCCGAGGGTCTGCGGGACGGGCTTGTCACCGATGCGGACGACCAAATGCGCTATTACGGCATCATTGTCGAGGAGGTCAAGCGCCTATCGCGCCTTGTCAATGACCTCTTGGAGCTGTCCGGTCTTCAGTCCAATCCCAAGGCGTTTGAGATGGAAAAGGTCGAGCCGATAGAAATCATGTGGGAGCTGTACGACCTGAATAAAAAGCTGTTTTCGGACAAAAATCAGACGCTTTTGCTGGAGGTGCCGCAGGATGATTTGCCCACCATCATCACCAATGAGGATAGACTGTCCGAGGTGCTGACCATTTTTTTGGACAACGCCCGCAAGTATACGAACGAAGGTGGCACGATTGTTCTGGGCGCACAGCCGGATATGCAGGACGGGCTTTTGACAGGCGTTCGCTTCTATGTGCGGGATAACGGTATCGGCATGGATGAGGAGACGCAGAAGCACGTTTTCGAGCGCTTCCATCAGGCGGATAAGAGCCATTCGCAGAAGGGCAGCGGGCTTGGACTGTCCATCGCCAGAGAAATTTTGCTGAAGTTAGGGGTCAGCATTACCCTAAAAAGCGAGCTGGGCAAAGGCAGTGAATTTTCGTTTATTTTGCCTGTACCGTAAACGCTTGCTGCGGGGTCTGTTCAATTAGTTTTTATTGTGCTATAATATTTGTTGGATTTTTGTTTGCGGGAGGAAATGCGTATGTTCGGTCGGATGATGAACAGCTTTTACTACGGAAAAAGCGGAAAGGGCGATTTTAGAAAAGAGGACTTGCCGAAGAATCGCTGGCAGTTATTTTTTGAAATGCTGCGTGTGCGCTTGGCGGCGCTGTTTCGCCTGAATTTGATGACGGTGGTGGCGTTCCTGCCGCTGATTTTTGTGCTGGGCAATGCCGCTATGACCTTCTTGAGTGGTCTGAGCGGATGCATGGAGTACAGCGATTTGCTGATCTCCGGCGGCGATTTAAGCACCATTTCCGAGGAAGCCTTGGCGCTCTATGCCAACTATGTCACGGACGGCGTGATGAACACCACGGCGTTTGCCAGTGATTTGTTCAAGGCTATCACCTTACAGTCCCTCATTTGGCTGATTCCCTGCATTCTGATTACCGGTCCTGTGCAGGCGGGCATGGCATATGTCACCCGCAACTGGGCGCGTGATGAACACGCCTTTATCTGGGCGGACTTTAAGGATGCGGTGAAGGAAAACTGGAAGCAGGCGCTGGGCATTTCTGCCATCACCTCTGTTGTTCCCATCATCCTGTATGTCTGCTGGACATTCTATGGTCAGATGGCGACGGAGAATGCTTTCTTTTATATACCGCAGATTTTGACGATTTCCTTGGGCGTGATTTGGATGTTGGGCTTGACCTTCATGTACCCTATTATCGTCAGCTACAAGATGAAGTTTAAGGATGTGCTGAAAAACAGTATCCTCTTGGCCATTGCGCGGCTGCCGCAGACCATCGGCATTCGGCTGATTACCGCCTTCCTGTTCATCTTGTGCGTGTTCCTTTTCATCTTTACGAGCGCGAGCGTGTATGCGTTGCTGGCGCTGGGTGCGTATTACATTTTCTTAGGCTTTGCCATGACACGCTTTATTCAGGCTTCCTACACCAACGCCGTGTTTGATAAGTACATCAATGCGCACATCGAAGGCGCGAAGGTGAACAGAGGCCTTGCGCAGGATGAGGATGACGAGGATGAAGAAGATGAAGCCGAAAACGGCGAAAATCCTCCTTCCTCCGAGCAGCAGTAAGCTTTTATGTACACTGATTTTGCAGCTGTTTATGACCTTTTAATGCGTGATGTGCCGTATGAAAAATGGGCGGCGCATTACGCAGCGCTGCTTCAAAAATACGGCGTTGAGCAAAAAAAATGCGTGGAATGTGCCTGCGGAACAGGGGCGTTGACCGTGCCGCTCAGTAAGCTGGGCTATAAAATGACGGGTGTTGACCTGAGTGGTGAAATGCTGGAACAGGCCATGAAACGGGCGAGGGAGGCAGGGCAAAATATCCCCTTTATTAAGCAGGATATGTGCAAACTAACGCTTCCGTCCCGCACGGACGCTGTTTTGTGTACCTGTGACGGGGTGAATTATCTGACCGCAAAGCCCCGCGTTTCCGCCTTTTTGAAAGCTGCCTATGCTGCATTAAAACCCGGCGGTGTGCTGATTTTTGATGTATCCACGCCCTATAAGTTAAAGCACACCTTAGGTAACGGTACGCGGACATTTGCGGGCAGCGATTATGCCTATATTTGGAACACGGCGTTCAGCGAGCGGACGCAGATTTGCCGCATGGCGCTGACGATTTTTACAAAATCGGACGAAGGGCTGTATAAGCGCACGGAAGAAGAACAGATGCAGCGGGCGCACAGCAGGGAAGAGCTGACGGAGGCACTCACCAATGTCGGCTTTGAGCGCATCCGCTTTTTCGGCGGCTATTCCATGCGCTCTGCCCGCGAGACGGATGCCCGTTGGCACATTGCCGCCGTTCGGTCAAAGGAGAGAAAAAACAATGGATGAAGCATACAAAATGCCGGCAGATGAAATGCTGCATATGACGCTGATGGATGGTCAGGCGCGGGTGCTTTTGTGCCGCACAACGGCGCTGTCTCAGGCAGCCGCCAACATTCATCAGCCCTCGGACACGGCCTGTGCCGCACTGTCGAGGCTCATGAGCGCGACGCTTATGCTGGGCGTGATGATGAAGGGCGACAATGATTCCGTCACCGTCACGGTGGCGGGAAACGGCCCCATCGGGAAGATGACTGCTGTGGCGCATGGCACGCATATTAAAGTAACGGTAGAAAACCCGCAGGCGGATGTGCCGAAGCGGGCAGACGGTCACTTGGATGTGGGAGCGCTGGTCGGGCATCAGGGACGGCTCACGGTGATTAAGGATTTGGGACTGAAGGAGCCGTATATCGGTCAGGTCAATCTGGTGTCCGGCGAGCTGGGCGAGGATTTTGCGCAGTATTTTACCGCCTCAGAGCAAACACCGTCCTTGGTTGCGCTGGGCGCACGGGTGAAGAACGGGCTGCTTTTATCCACCGGCGGGCTGCTCATTCAGGCCATGCCCGGCTGCAGCGAGGAGCTGCTCAATCAGCTTGATGTGCGCAGTATGCTCTTTGCCGACATCAGCCGTGAACTGGCGGAGAATGACTTGGAGGAGTTGGCTAAGGGCTGGTTTGACGGGCTGGATTTGAAGGTGATAGAGAAGCAGAATCTGGCCTATGTCTGCGACTGCTCCCGTGAAAAAATGGCACGGGCGCTGGTGCTGCTGGGACGCGATGAATTGGAGGACATCATTGAGCATGACCACCATACCGCGCTGACCTGCAACTTCTGCCGCACTTCGCAGATTTTTTCGGAAGAAGACTTGCGGCATTTGCTGGAAGAAGCAAAATAAAAGATTTTATTGGCGGAGAATGCAAAAACATTCTTTTCCGCAGGAGACAAGGTTAATTCCGGAGGTGCCGATGATTGATGAACATAAGGTTGTGCCGTTTGAGCGTCCTGCGGCTTATTGGGTCTCCAAAGCGCGGAAATGCAGGGGCAGAACACGCCTGACGGATGCCGCGCCGCTGCTTCGGCAGGCGTATCGTCAATCCGGTGAGGATGATGTGGCCTTGGAGCTGGTCGGCACATACTGCGCGATGGAGTGCTATTCTGCCGCGCATCGGGTGCTGGCACAGGTGCTGGAAAAAAATCCAAACTGCGCGGAGGCGTATTATCTTCTGGGCGTGTCAGCCCTGTCACAGCGTCAGGAGGCTTTGGCGGAGGATGCCTTGGCCACCAGCCTCATCATCGGCAGGGACAGCGCCTTTGCCGATGACGCACAGGATTTGTTAAGTACTTATGCTTGGCACGATGAGCCGCATCTGCCGCGCAGCGCACGGGCTGAAACGCTGTATGCACAGGCACTTCAGTATTTGAATGCGGGCAATGTGGAGGCTGCCGCCAAGCGTTTGGATAAATCATTACGGCGAGGCTTCACCCCGCGAGCCAGCGCCCTGCTTGGCGAAATTTTCCTGCGTGCGGGCGGCTATGCTCCTGCGTCCGCCATGCTGATGCACGCTTTGATGGCAGACCGCACGAATATTCCCTATGCCATGCTATTGGGTGAGGCATTTTCGGGCATGAAGATGCCGGATATGGCGAAAAAGATGCTGGTGGCCGCTGCACCGATGTGTCAAACCCATGCCGAGCTTGCCCAGCTTGCGGAAACATGCGCCAAAATCGGCTGCTCTGAAATCGCTTCGGCGCAGTTAGAAGTGGCACTCAAAGCCGCCCCGCAGAGCAATGACCTTCTGTTTATCTTGGTTGCCCTGCGCAGTGCAACGGGCGATATGGCAGGTGCGAAAAGCCTTCTGCACACCATTTTGATGCGCGATCCGGAGGATGTGGATGCCATTAGCGCCCTTCAAATGATGAAATTTCGTCCCGTTCCGTTTGTCCGCGCCCGCGTAGATAACGAATTAGCCGCCCTGTGTGCCAGAAAACCCGTGCAGGGCGATGCGGCGCTCAAGCGACTTCTGCATGGGCTGACCATTTCTATGAACGGCGATTTGTCCTATGCAACCGTTGAGGCGTTGGTCGGTTATGCGTGGCAGAGGATGAACCCGATTCAGAAAAAGCAATGCGATACCGACCGGCAGAATCTCTGGCCGCGGGCGTTTTATCAATACCTTTGCGAAAAAGCAGGGCTGAAAAAGCGCCGTCCCGCCCTGTATAAAGGAAAACACTATGCGCGGCGTGTCCGAAGAATGATTCGGTTTATCAAATCCAAAGAGGCTTGGAGTGAAATCAAATGAAGTGTATTGATTTTGACAAAAAATTTCAGTATTATGTCACCGAATGGGTGAAAAAGCACGCAAAGGAATTTAAGAATTACGACGAGATGGAAGACCATATGCCAGAGGTCTATGAGGAATTTTTAGACCTTCCGGCAGATTGGCTGGCGGGCGTGAAGCCCGGCGAATACTTTGAGCGCTTTGATAACGCCAAGCAGCTTGTCGATTGGATGGAGGATTATGAAAAGCAGCGCGTCCCCGTGCCGGATATGCTGCTCAACCGCATCAGTGCGCTGGACAAGGCTTCCGAAGCACCACTGATGAATCTGCTGAACAAGGAGCGCACACCGCACGCGGTCAAGATGAGTGCGGTCACGCTCCTGCGCGAGATTGAAAGCGAAGCGCCGATTAACCTATACTTAAACTGGATTAGCGCGTGGCAGGGTGATGACGACCTGTGCGAAAACGCCTTGGAAAGTCTGCAATCCTTGGGTGCTGTAGCGGCTGACCCCATGCGGGCGGCGCTTGAAAATTGCACCCGTGAGGGGCAAATCAGCCTGCTGACCGTCCTTTGCGACCATCAGAAGGACGAGATGTTGACCGACCTTGCGCTTTCTCTGATAGAAGCGGAGGACAGCTCCCGCGCCGTTTTGTCCGATGTGCTGGCTCGGCTTGGCAATGACAAAGCACTGCCTGTGCTGATTCGCTTGGCCACCAGCGAGGAGACCCCGTATCTGGACTATATCGAGCTGCGCAACGCCATTGAAGCGCTGGGCGGCGAAGCGCCGGAACGGGAATTTGACGCGGAGGATCCCGATTATCAGGCCATGCGCAGCATTGAAGAGCATATGTTGCACCATGAGCATGAGCATGGAAACTGTGATTGCCATAATGCTTGAGGAAATAAACTATGGTTTGTGAACATTGCGGTGCGGTTGCGCGAAGCGGCGAAACCGTCTGTTCTCAGTGCGGTGCGATGCTGCCTGTTCGCGAAATGGGCAAGGGCGCGGCAGGCATCCGTCAGGGGCGCGACCCTGCGGCGCAGAAAAAAGCGCCTGTGGGCAGCAGCACGGCGGATGCACCTGTACAGACGGCCTATGTGTTGGATGATAAAAAACGGTACAGCCGCCGGAAAACGGACACTGCCGAAACCGCGACAACGCATACCGTCAAGAGCCATCGGACGCACAAAATTCATCGCTTTATGATTAACTGGGCGATGATTGGAGCAGTTTCCTTGGTGCTCGTCGTATGCCTTGTGGTGGGCGGCTATCTGTTCTTGCAGCTCACTGACCAAGGTCAGCTTGTCATGGCGCGGCTTGGCTATGAGGCGGACGCGACCGCCATGTGGACGCTCGGCGAGGAATATCTGGATCAGGGCTACATTGAAAAAGCAATTGCCATCGAAGAAGAAGCCTATGCCAAAGACCCCGAACATGAGGATATTTATGACCGCTTGCAGCAGCTTTGCGAGGCGTATGAGGCAGGCTCAAGGCAGGATGATGCCGAGCACATTTATACGGTCATGTATCAGGAAATTGACGCGACCAATCCTGTCGCGTATCGAAACATTGTCCGTTTGATGCTTGACCAATCCCGCCGGACGGAGGCCGCCAACCTATTAGCCATCGCCTATACGAACACGGGCGATGTTTCCTTCAAAACTCAGCGCGAGGAAATGCTTCCTTCTGTCCCCACGGCTTCGCTGGAGGGCGGCAAGCATATGCTGGAGCAGGACTGCACTTTGGTGTCCGCCGAGGGCTACGACATTTACTATATCATCGGCGAGGAGGGCACCCTGCCGGAGGACGGGATGCTGTTTGAAGAGCCGATTCATTTGGAAGAGGGCGGCTGGACTGTCCGCGCTGTTGCCGTATCCAGTGACTTGGTGAGCGATGAATTGAGCGTGAAGTATGTCATCTCTCTGCCGACACCCGATGCGCCCTATCCGTCCTTGGCTCCCGGCACATATCAGCAGCGGCAGAGGATGCGCCTCAAGAATATAGGCGATGATCCCAATGTCACATTCTATTACACCATCGATTCCACTGCGCCCACCATCAATTCGCCCATCTACAATTCCGAAGAGGGCATTTTGCTGCCGGGCGGCACGGTGACGGTGCGCGCCGTGGCCGTCAACAAATACGGCAAGGTCTCCAATGAAATGAGCGTGACGCTCCTCATTAAGAATGTCAAGTACGCCAAGTATTACCGCGCCAACGACACCTTTGAGACCTTTGAGCTGATGAAAACGACCTACGACCAGTTTGTCAAGAAGTACGGCACGGCCGAGGAGGAGCAGGACATCATTGACCCCTTGGTGCGCAGCCAGTGCGTGCGGCTCGTGTATAGCTGGGGCGAGGCGCGATTCTACTATACGGAAACCGGAGCTTTGCTCTATTACATTGATACAACAAACGCAAACATGGTTGCTCCGCGTTCCACCAAAATCGGCATGGCCGAAACGGCGATTACGCAGAAGTACCGCGATATGGGGCAGGCGAAGAATCAGGATGGTAGCCGCAGCCTCTACTACGACTCCGGCGACCAGTGCTACGGCAAAATCGAGATTGTGGACGATACGCACCAGACCATCAGCTATTCGTATGTGGACACCGAAAATGATGCCACCGTCACCCTGCAATACCATATGGAGAACGGGAAATGTGTACGCCTGACCAATACATTCGCGGTTAACTGATACAGAAGGAAGGATTTACCTTGAAGAAAATCGTTTTGACCGGTGGGGGAACGGCGGGACATGTGACACCGCATCTGGCGCTTCTGCCGCATTTGCTGGAAAAAGGCTATGAAATTCACTACATCGGCACGGAGGAAGGCATCGAGCGTAAGATGATGACGATGCCGAATGTGACCTACCATGTCGTCAAAAGCGGCAAGCTGCGCCGATATTTTGATTTGAAAAACTTCACCGACCCGTTCAAGGTGCTGGCCGGAGCGCACGAGGCATCCGCTTTGATGGCGGAGCTGAAGCCGGATGTGTGCTTTTCCAAGGGTGGCTTTGTGTCCGTGCCGGTGGTGTATGGCGCATGGAAGCACGGCGTTCCCGTGCTGTGCCATGAGAGCGATTTAACGCCCGGCTTGGCCAACAAAATCTGCGCTCAGTTTGCGAAAAAAATAGCCACTACTTTTCCCGAATGCGCCAAGGCGTTGGGCGAAAAGGCCGTCATGACGGGCACACCCATGCGGCCGGAGCTTTTCCAAGGCTTTCGCGAAAAGGGACTTCAGCTGGCCGGATTTGACGGCAGCAAGCCCGTTTTTTTGATGACGGGCGGCAGTTTGGGCGCTCAGAGTGTGAACAAGGTGCTGCGCGAGGCGCTGCCCGCTCTGCTGCCCGATATGGATGTGCTGCACCTGTGCGGAAAAGGCAATATCGATGAGTCCCTGAAGGGGGCAAAGGGTTATGCGCAGTTTGAATTTTTGTCGGCTGATTTACCGGATGCTTTTGCCGCGGCGGATGCTGTTTTGTCCCGTGCGGGGAGCAATTCTTTGTGCGAATTACAGGCTCTCAAAAAGCCGATGCTGCTCGTGCCGTACCCCAAGGGAGCAAGCCGCGGCGATCAGATTTTGAACGCCGAAAGCTATCGCGCCCGCGGGCTGGCGCAGGTGCTGCTGCAGGAAAATCTGAACAGGAATTCGCTCGTGGAGGCCATTCATACATTGATGGACAGCCGCGAGACCCTGCGGGCTGCGCTCGAAAATGCACCGGCGGCGGACGGCACTATGAAAATTTTGGAATTGATTGAAGAAATTCAGAAATAATGAAAGGCGGAGGAATCGGCTGTTGATTTCTCCGCTTCTTTGCGTTTTAGGAGGGAAAGGAATGCAGAAACTGTTGACGGAAGGTCCGCTCTTGGATAAACACGGGAACTTATATCAGGCGGGATATGCCACCCGCTTGGTGAAAACATATGACCGCACTCAAATTAAGGCATCCCCCCTGCGCATCAAGGAATGGGACTATTATCTGATTGCCAATGACTGCCACGCGCTGGCGCTGACCATCGCCGATAACGGCTATATGGGGCTGATTTCATGGTCTTTGCTTGATTTTAACCGCGCATGGGAGCAGACAACCTCTAAAATGACTTTTTTCCCGATGGGTAAGACGGGTCTGCCCGCGACCAGCATCGTCGGCTTTGTGGAAGCTGAGGGCAAGGACTACAAAATGGTGTTTGAAAATGACGGCAAAAAGCGCCGCCTGTACGGGAATTGTCAACGCTTTTGCGGCAATCGCCCGCTGACCTTTGATATAAATCTGACCGAGCCGTCGCAGGACAGCATGGTCATTGCCACGCCGTTTCACAAGAAAAAGGCGTTTTACTATAACCAGAAAATCAATTGCCTCCGCGTAGAGGGGAGGGCGTTTTTGGGTGATGAGGAGATTATGTTCCCGCCTGCCACCACCAGTGCTGTGCTGGATTGGGGGCGCGGCGTTTGGACTTACGACAACACTTGGTATTGGTCGAGCGCGTCCGGCTTCGTGAACGGAAAATGTTTTGGCTTTAATCTGGGCTATGGTTTCGGCGATACGAGCGCGGCCAGTGAAAATATGCTGTTTTACGACGGAAAGGCGCACAAGCTAAGCCAAGTAACTTTTGAAATCCCGCAGAAAAACGGACAAGATGATTTCCTGTCGCCGTGGCGGTTTACCTCGGATGACGGGCGGTTTGAGGCGAAATTTACGCCCATTCTTGACCGCGCCGCGCTCACGGACTTTAAGCTGCTTTGCTCTGACCAACATCAGGTATTCGGCTGGTTTGAAGGTCAGGCAACCTTGGACAATGGCGAAAAAATTCCACTCCGCCATTTTTTGGGCTTTGCGGAAAAGGTGAGAAACAAATGGTAAATCATTGATTTTGTTTTGCAAAACAGCGCTGCTGCGCCGCTTCAAACTGCCGCTCAAACGCTACAGAGGCTTGCTTGCTGCACTTCAAAAAGGGCAGCAGCATATCAAAGGCATGAAAGAGGTTGGGATAAATATCGACAGTGGCCTCAACACCCGCTTTTTTCAAATTTTGAATATAGGTCAGGGTCTCCGCATAAAACGGCTCGGCGGTGCAGATGAAGGTATAGGCGGGCGGAAGATTCGTATAATCCGTTTGCCGTGCGGGAACGGCATAGGCAGGGATTTCCTGCCCGTTGATGCCTCTTAAATACCGCTTCCACGCGGCATGGTTGCGCTTGGTGTTCCAAACGGGCGCATGGTTATCGCGGGAGGTTTCGGTGTCCTCGTTGTCGAGCATGGGGTAGAGCGGCATCTGAAAGGCAATGCGCACACCGCCCACATCTCGCTCATACATACATAGCGCTGCTGTCAGCCCGCCGCCTGCGCTTTCGCCGCCGACCATCAGTTGGTCATCGCGTACTTGAAGCTCCGCCGCGTGTTCCTTCAAATAAACCAAGGCATTATGGCAGTCCAGCAGCGCGGCGGGATAGGGCGCTTGTCTTGACAGCCGATAATCAGGCGCAACCACCACTGTGCTGTATTTTTTGACGAGATTTTTGGCACGGGAGAAATAGACCATCTCCGGCATGCCCATCTCATACCCGCCGCCGTGAATCCAAAGAATGCCCGTGCGGAGCGCGTCAGCAGGGACGATGGGCTGCAAAATCAGCAGCCTCATCGGATGCCCCTCTGACTCGATGGTAATCCTTTGCGTTTTATATTTCATGCAATTTTGTAATTTTCGTTTCTTTCCCGAATGAATTTAGACAGCGTGTCGATGTATTCATCCATGCTGGCCATCATCGCCAGATGCCCGCCCTTCAAATCCCAGACAACCGTCGGCTCGGCCATCAAATCCACGAGGTTTTGCTTCAGGCTGTCACAGAAAATGGTGTCCTCTTTGGAAAAGAAAATCAGCACCTCATTTTTGTAGGGCAGAAAATCCTCTTTTGTCATCGTTTCTATGTGGTTGCGGATATCGCCCAGCAGGGTATCCATGAGGACAAAATATTCGCCGGACATGGAGCCTTTGCAGATTTCGATTATGTCATTGAAATCGCGCCGCATTTTCTTATCCTTGATGACCTTGATGGCTGCCAGCTTGAACATCGGGACGAGCAGAGGCATGGGCAGATGCCGATCCATTTTGATATTTTTTTCAATTTTTTTCGGGTCGAGCATTTTGTCAATGACGGCGCGTCCTTCCGCGTCAACACCCTTTCCTAAGCCGCAAGTGCCGGACAGGAGCAAGCCTTTGACGACTTCAGGGTGGCGTTTGGCGATGATTTGCGCAATCAGCCCGCCGTAGGACTGGCCGAGCAGATAGACATTTTTTGCGCCGACGACTTTGATTAAGTCTGCAATCGCGTCCGCCTGTGCAATATTGTCCCGATAATCCAAGGAATAATTGAACGAAAGCAGACTGTATTCCGCCATGAAGCGGTCATAGAGGTAAAAGAAACCGTCCGCCAAGCCGCTGCCTCCGGCCAGCATGACCAGAGTAATTTTCTTCTTTTCGTCGGGATTTTTATAATACCGATAGGCAAAGGGCTTTCCCTGAACGGTTGCCGTCTGAACGGGCGCAATGCGGTTAAATTCTATGAATTTTTCTTTTAAGGTCATACAATCTGCCTCGCCTTCTGCACACGCTGGCACATTGTGCCGCGTCCTTATTATAGCCGAATTGAAAAAAATTTCAACCATCGCAAAACAAAAACACCGTACCCGCTTCAAAGAAACGAGTACGGCGATAGATAATCAATGTTTATTTGATTACGCGGAGTGCTGCGTCAACAACATTTTGTGCCGTGAAGCCAAATTCCTTAAACAGAACGGCAGCGGGGGCAGAAGCGCCGTAATGGTCAATGCCCAGCACCTCGCCGTCCAGACCGACATACTTATACCACGGCATGGTGCTGCCGGCTTCCATCGCCACACGCGCACGGACGGCGGACGGCAGGATGTTTTCTTTATATTCGCTGTCCTGCATATCAAATAGTTTCATACACGGCATGGAAACGACACGCGCCGCAATACCCTTTTCTTCGAGCAGTTTTTGCGCATCCATGACCTGCTCGACTTCGCTGCCGGAGGCCATCAGGATGACATCAGGCACAGCCTTGGAGCTTTCGGACAGCACATAGCCGCCGCGCATGGCATTGCAGCTGCTTTCCGCATACTGCGGAAGATTCTGACGGCTCAGTACCAGCGCCGTGGGGAGACCTCGCAGGAGGGCAGTCAGCCAACCGGCTGCGGTTTCCTTGCCGTCCGCAGGACGGAAGACCAGCAGATTCGGAGTGGCACGAAGAGCAGCCAACTGCTCAATCGGCTCATGGGTCGCGCCGTCCTCGCCGACACCGATGGAGTCATGCGTCAAGACATAGGTGACGGGCAGCTTCATGATGGCGCTCATGCGCATAGCGTGCTTCATGTAATCACTGAACACAAAGAAGGTGCCGCAGAAGACGCGCAGACCGCCGTGCAGCGCCATACCGTTGCAGATGGCCGCCATAGCGTGTTCACGAATACCGAAGTGCATATTGCGTCCGGCGCGGTTTTCGGCGCTGTAATC
Source organism: bacterium (assembly GCA_963649405.1). Classification (GTDB taxonomy): domain Bacteria; phylum Bacillota; class Clostridia; order Christensenellales; family Aristaeellaceae; genus CAVDRM01. The sequence continues at coordinate 4,271 of CAVJHY010000004.1, read as the reverse complement.
GCCGCCGTCCTTGATGTTGGTCTTATTGGAGGGCGCAAGGTCAGCAGAGCCGCCGACCAAATTCGGCAGGAGCTTCGCCAGGCGGTTAATCATTTCGCCGCCGGTGGCGCGGGTCGCGGCCTTGCCCTCAAACTGCCACAGCGCGTCATTCAGCATCACATTGTCCGGCAGCTCATCGGAGAACCAAGCATCCCACTCTTCCTTTAATTTGGGGTACTTTTCGGCATAGGCGGCAAAGAGCGCATTCCATTCGTCTTCAGCCTTGGCGTTCTTTGCGGCGACTTCGCGGAAGTGCGCATAGACATCTTCGTCCACGGTGAACGGTTCAGTGGGCATTTCCAGTGCTTCACAGGCGGCAGTCAAATTCGCTTCACCCAGCGGCTCGCCGTGTGCGCTAGCCTTGCCCGCCTTGGCGGGGCAGCCAAAGCCGATAACAGTGGGGCAGATAATGAGGGTGGGCTTGTCGGAGGTTTTCGCCGCGTTCAGCGCATCCAGCACCTGCGTCCAGTCGTTGCCGTCCTTCACATGGATGACATTCCAGCCGTAGGCGGCAAAGCGAGCGCCGACATCCTCACGGAAGGCGATGTCAGTATTGCCTTCAATGGAAATTTCGTTGTCGTCATACAGCAGCGTCAGCTTATTCAGTTTGAGCGTACCTGCCAGGGAGGCGGCCTCGGAGGAGATGCCTTCCATCATGCAGCCGTCGCCGCAAATGGCGTAGGTGCGGTGGTCAACGATGGGGAAGCCCTCGCGGTTAAAGTGCGCGGCCAGCATGGTTTCGGCAATGGCAAAGCCCACGGCATTGGCAACGCCCTGACCGAGCGGGCCAGTCGTCGTTTCCACGCCCACGGTATGGCGGTATTCGGGATGACCGGGGGTCTTGGAGCCCCACTGACGGAAGCTCTTCAGGTCGTCCATCGTGAGACCGAAATTCATCAGGTGCAGGAGGGAATAAAGCAATGCGCTGGCATGACCGCTGGACAGAACAAAGCGGTCGCGGTTTTTCCATTCGGGGTCGGCGGGGTTGACCTGCAGGATATTGCTCCACAGTGCATACGCCATCGGTGCCATGCCCATCGGGGCACCGGGATGACCGCTGTTGGCCTTCTGCACCATGTCAGCCGCCAGAATACGAATTGTGTTGATGGATTTCGTTTGAATGTCAGCCATTCTTTTGCTCCTCCGATTTCTGAATCAGTTGTAAGAGATTGGTGGAGTCAATATCAGGGTCGTCCTTTACGACCTGATACAGCCCCTTAGCCATCTGAAGAAGCCCGCCATTTACATCGCTTTCGATGTTCAGCGGAAGCACCGGGTCATGCACGGACAGGCGCAGCAAAAACCAGCCGTTTTCCAGTCCGCCATCCAAGTCAAAGTTAATGCGGATACCCTCGCGGTTGTCGGGCGCAATGTGCCAGCCTTTGGCAAAGGCGGCATAGTCCATGACTTTTTCAATGGCTGCTCGTCCGGTTGCCTTAAAGTCCGCCGCCTTAATGGACAGACGCACCTCCACACTTTCCAGCGGCTCACGCAGACCATCCAGCAGAGCGCCAAGCTCCTTGCCCTCCTGTTTTAAGCGCATGGCTTCAACAATCAGCACGGTAGCCAGATACATCCCATCGTCCAAGAAATGATTTTCGCGCAACGCCGCGTGACCGCTCGTTTCGATGGCCAGCGGGCAGTCGATGCCGGCATTGTTCAGGCGGATCGCCTCGTCAATGACATTCTTGTAGCCGCGCTTGAAGCGGTAATGCACGCCGCCCCATTCCGTAATAAACTGTGCAAGACCGGAGGAGGTCACAGAGTCCGTGACGATGGTCGCGCCGGGGTTATCATTGAGCAGGATGGCGGAAATCAGCGCAATCAGGCGGTTTCTGTTGATTTCGCGCCCCGTGTGATCCACGATAGCGGCACGGTCGCAGTCGGCATCGAAAATAACGCCCAAATCAGCCTCGGCCTTGACGACAGCTGTGCTTAATGAGGCCATCGCCTCTGCGTTTTCAGGGTTGGGAATATGATTCGGAAAGCAGCCGTCCGGCTCTAAGAACTGACTACCCTCAACCCACGCGCCCAAGTCTTCCAGCATATTCGCATAGAAGCCGCCCGCGCCGTTTCCGGCATCCACGACCACATGAAGGCCGAGCAGGGGCTTGACAACATCCGTGTCCAGCCCGTCCATCACGCGTTTTTTTAAGATGTCCTGATAGGCAGGGAGATAGTCGCGACGGGTATAGCTGCCGGACAGAGCAGTGGGAATTTCGATGGTTTCCGCAAAGCGGATGATTTCATCCAGCTCGTCGGACTCTACGCCGCCTTTTTTCAAAATAAACTTGAGACCGTTTTTGTTGGCGGGGTGATGGCTTGCCGTCACCATCACGGAAGCATCCGGCATAAAGTCGTCCGTAATCAGAGCCATGAACATGGCGGGGGTCGTGCAGAGACCAAAATCGATCACATGAACGCCCATCGCACGCAGACCCTCGGCGCAGGCCGAAAGAAGCTGCTCGCCGGTCAAGCGGGAATCGCGTCCCAAAGCCACGGTGTGCAGCGGCGAGCCGATTGAATTCATATAGGCGGCAAAGCCCGCGCCCAAGGCACGCGCTGCCTCTGTTGTCAAGGTACAGCCTTCGCCCATCGCCGTGCCGCGCACATCTGTGCCGCTTTTGAGGGGTTTAAGGTTCAGCATAAAATCCTCCTACTAATTTTCATCCGAGAGCTTTAATTCCTCCAGTGCTTCCTCCGTGCAGCCGCGCAAGAGCTTGTACACGGGTGCCATCCGCTTAAAGTCGCAGGTGACGCGGGAAACAATGTCAGGGGAATACGCCCAAGCCATTTTGACATTCATCTTTTCAAAATATATTTCGCGCTTTTTATACAGCGGAACAAGCTCTTCGGGAACGCCGGGAGGAACCTCCAGACGCTTGAACTCAGCGCCTCCGATGGAAAAACCGGACTTTTTTGCCCTTTCCAATAGCGGTAGATAATCCTGCGGCCGTGCTGCAATCTTCCTGCGCAGCGCATTCATCGCTTCGCGGTTTTCGCCCCAGATGCCAACGCCCCAATTCATCCGTTCCGGCCCTAATTCAAACCAGTAAAAGGGCAGACCATATTTGTCCGTTGCCGATTTTCGGAAGGCGAGCCAAAGATGGTCGCGATAGGGGGATTTGTCGTTGGTGAAGCGCGTGTCGCGGTAGATGCGGGAAAGGCACTTGCGGGGACGCACCTCCATGTCTGCGTCAATCTTCAGCATGGCGGGTGCCAAGGCTTCAATAAACGCATAAAAAGGCTCCTGCACAATGTTTACATAGTCGTCATGATGCGCGTGCATGAAGCTCTTGTCGTTATGGAAGCGGATGTCCAGAAAAAATCGAATGATGTCCTCACTGAAGCCGGGAAACAAACGGGTGCCTCCTTTTCGTGTTAAGGAAATGAACAACACAATTATTATACCCGATTTTCTTTCGCATTTCAACCATAAAGACGAAAAGGAAACATAGAAAAAAACAAAAACTGAGTTTTGGGGAAGAAAGATGTGCTTTGTTTCGTTGAATGAGTGAACAGGAAAGGAGGCTGAAGATGATGAAAAAGTTACTGACATTATTGGCCATATTGGTGATGACTGTCATTCCGGCTTTTGCGCAGACGGCAGAAATCACGGTGAATCCGCCGCAAGCGGCGAGTGCCGTGTTTGCATTGAAGGGCAATGCGACAACGGGCAACAAATGGACGGCGGTTTTGTTGACGGACGGCGTGGCGCACTTGACCAATCCAGACGGCGAATACACGGTGGATGAAGCCGATGAGGGCATGACGGGCGTGGGCGGCACACATCGCTTTGAGCTTGTCGCGGATGCGCCCGGCGAAACGGTGATTATCTTCCGCTACGGTCGAGTATGGGAAGGCAGCACGACGCAGACGCTTCAATATTTAGTCACGGTGCTGGAGGACGGCACGTTGCAGATCAGTGAGGCAGCCGTGCTGACGGGAACAGTCACGGAAATGGACGAGGAAAATCATATGGCGTTCATCAAAACGGAAAATGATGAGGTGTTGGCGTGGTTTCCAGAAGACATGATGCTGCCCGTGCAGGACGAAGAATTGAATATTTGGTACAACGGTATCATGACTCTTTCCCTGCCAGCGCAAATCAATGTCATCGGCTGGGAGACTATCCCAAATGAAAACACGAAGTAAAAATAGGTAAGGCAGCACCGCGCAAATGAGGCAGCGCGATAAATAGTGAATTTTGTGTCAGATGCGAAACGCAAAAA
>CAVJHY010000003.1:3099-32771 GCA_963649405.1 bacterium | reverse complement strand
GAAGTAGATGGCGCAAAAGGCACATTTTTGCGCGTCGCAGAATTGTGCGGTGCTGCCATAAAAAACGAGCCGGATACCCGACTCGTTTTTAATTTCATTTAAGCGACAGATTTTGCTTTCTGCTTCTGCACCTGCCAAATAATCAGACCGATGACCAAGCCGATGGCAGCGGGGCAAACCCAGCCAAGACCCAAGCTATAAAGCGGAAGATGCTGCTTGGCAAAGTCAATAATGCCATTCATATTCAGCAGACTCACTAAATCTGCGGGCAGAGCATTGATAAAGTCAAGTACGGCGGCGACCAGCGTAAAGCCCGTCACCCAGCCGTAAACGGCGCGGTGATGGTCAAACAGCTTACCGCACAGGGACAAAAGCACCAAGGTAATGGCCAGCGGATACAGGAACATCAAAACAGGAAGTGAATAGGTAATGATAGTATCCAAGCCAAGGTTGGCGATGAGCAGGGCAACCACACATAGGATGATTGCCCACATCCGATAGGACGGACCTTTTTTGAACATCTGAGAGAAAGTCTCCGCGCAGCTCGTAATGAGGCCGATGGCGGTTTTCAAGCAAGCGAAGGTTACGATGCCAGCCAGCACCAAGGCACCGGCTGTGCCGAAATAATGCTGCGCAATCAGCGCCAGCACCTCGCCGCCGTTGGAACAAGTCTCATAGACGGCGCGGCTCTGCGTGCCGACAACAGTGATGGCCAAATAAATCACGCCCATGCACAAGCAACTTGAAATACCGGAAATGACCGTGTTGCGTGCCACATCGCCCGGCTCTTTCACACCGTGCTGACGGATGACATTGACCACGACGATGCCGAACGCAAGGCTGGCCAGCGCATCCATCGTGTTATAGCCTTCCAAGAAACCGGCAATAAAGGGCTGGACAGCATACTCGCCCTGCGGCACGACATCCGAAACAGAACCCATCGGAGAAATCAGCGCACGAATGACCAAAATGCCAAGCAGCACAAGAAAAATCGGATTCAAGATGCGACCGATCCATGTCATGATGCGGCCTGGGTACAGGGAGAAAATCAACACCAAGGCGAAAAAGACCGTCGTAAAGATAGCCAGTGCCAGCGGCGAGCTTTGCCCGCCCATGAGCGGGGTCACGCCGATGGTGAACGGCACGGTCGCGCAGCGAGGAATGGCAAAGAACGGTCCAATGGTCAGATACAGAAGGCAGGTGAAAAAATAACTGTACTTTTTGCCGACCTGACTGCTCAGCGCTTGCAGACCATCACTGCGGCTGATGCCCAGTGCGGCTACGCCGAGAAGCGGCAGACCAACGCCCGTGATGAACATACCGATGAACGCAATCCAGACATTCCAACCGGCAAGCTGACCCATAATCGCCGGAAAGATCAGGTTTCCGGCACCAAAGAACATACCAAACAGCATACTGGCAATGGAGATTGACTCCCGAAGGGTCAAATTCTTCTTCATAGCCTTCCTTCCCCCCGTCAAAACGAATATTTTATTTATCGTATCAAAAGCTGCTCTTTTCGTCAAGCCTTTTTCCGCTTGCGAAATCAAGTGAAAGTTTGCAAAAGCTGGAAAATGCAGGAAATTCAAGCCTTTCAAGGATGTATCAGCGGCTTGTTTTTTTTATGTTTTATATAAATGCGCATTTATCTATTTTCTAATGCCTCGCAGACGGCACGAATGGCATTGACCGTCTGGTCATAGCTGCTGATGGCGCAGGGCGCAAAAGGAACGAGCTTCAGAATATAGGGCGCATCCATACAGACCACGCAGAGTTTTTCATTAAACGCATAAATCTTTTGCAAGGTCTCAACCATCTCCATGCACTCCGTCTTGCTCGTGATGCCGACCACGACAGCGGGAGCGGCAGTTATTTTATCCTTGATTGCCTCCATATCCGGCAAAATCTGATACTCTATCGCCTCACCATCCAGCAGTCTGGCAGCCATCGGCACAAAGCCATCCACTAATTTGTCGCCCTCCTCCACGCCGAGCCGCGCATGAGAAACGCGAGAAAGGAATAGTGCGTTCTTCGGGAGCGGCAAAAGATGCTTCCTATCTCGTTCCACCGTCACGCTCATCTTGGAAAGCGCCCGCGCAAACGCCTCGTGCGCCCGCCAATCACGCTCCAACACCTTTTCGCTTGGGCGCATATCCCCCATTGCGAGCTTGAACGCAATCACGCGACGAGCTGCCTTCTCAACCTGCTCTATCGGCAGTTCACCGCTCTTGACGGCCTGAAGCAGTGCCTGCACACACGGGGTCTGCGCATCCTCACCATTCGGCGTGGCATTGTCTCCGCCGTTGCCGATAATCAACAAATCACAGCCCGCCTTAGCTGCCAAAACTGCGCCTCTTGATGCGCCGTAACGGTCGGCAATTGCCAGCATTTGCAACCCGTCACTAATGACCAGCCCTTCAAAGCCAAGCTCTTTACGCAATAGTCCCTGAATCACGGGAGCGCTCAGAGAAGCCGGATAGCCGTCCGGGTCAAGCGCAGAATAATAAATGTGCGTAATCATCACGGCGCGTAAACCCTGTTTGATGGTCTCACGGAAGGCTGCGACAAATTCATTGACGATTGTTTCACGCGGGATGTCTTGCGTCACAAAGTCAAAATGTGTATCCTGCCGCGCATAGCCCTCCCCTGGAAAATGTTTTCCGCAATCGATAATGCCCGCATCTCGCAGACCTTTTGCAAAAGCACCGCCGTACAGCGCCGTTTCCTGCCATGTTTCGCCGTAGCTCCTGCGACCGACAATGGGGTCATCATTGTTGACATTGACATCCAAAACAGGCGCACAGTCAAAATAAATACCCAACTCGCGCATTTCATTGCCCATCATATGACCGGCCAGATAAGCATTTTCAGGGTCGCCCGTTGCACCGACAGCCATCGCGCAGGGAAAAACGGTCGCGCCGCGGCGAAGGCGCGTAACACCGCCGCCCTCTTGGTCAATGGAAAGAATGGCCTGAACGCCGGTGTTTCGCGTAATTTCATCCTGAATTTCATGATTCAGCCGAACAAGCTGCTTCCTGTCCGCGCAGTTTTTCCCGAATAGAATGATATTGCCCACGCAGTTTTCCTTCAAAAAGGCGCGGGTGCGGTCATCCATTTCGGTTACTTCGATGCTGGCCATCAACATCTGCCCGACCTTCTGCTCCAGCGTCATGCCGTTTAAAATCTGCTCTGCCTGCTCATACGGTAAATCAAAATGCATTCATTTCACCTCATATATGTAGAAAGGAAACGGTTGTTGTCCCTGTCAGCGTATCATTTTCTTGGCAGAATGTCAAGAATTTCATGGACGAAAGTGCGATTATATTTCTGTAAAATCAGGACATTCTTTTTACTAAGTGCATCCATTCAAAATTCATTTTTGCAAGTCGATAATAAAAAAATTGCAAATTTCAAAAAATTTTTTGTAAAAAAGAAGGAATTACGAATTTTATAGAGAATAGAATATGCGTATTCCAGATTTCGGCGTTTGCCATGTTCGGAGGAGAGTCCTTATGCCGCTTACTTTGTCTTCTGCCTGTCAAGCCATCGCCCCGTCCATTACTCTGAAACTCAACGCTATGGTCGCTGATATGCGTGCCAAGGGCGAGGATGTTGTGGCGCTCGGCGCTGGCGAGCCTGATTTTGATACGCCCGCGCACATCCGTCAGGCCGGTATCCGTGCCATCGAGGAAGGCAAAACGCATTATACGGCTGCCAACGGTATGCCCCAACTGCGTCAGGCTGTCGCCGACTATCTCTTCCGTGAAAAAGGTCTGCATTATACAAAAGATGATGTTATCATCGGCAATGGTGCCAAGCAGGTTATTTTAGGTTGCCTGCAGGCCATTTTGAATCCCGGTGATGAGGTTATCCTGCCCGCGCCCTGCTGGGTCAGCTATCCCGAAATGGTCGGCATGGCCGGCGGCAAGGCCGTGTGGGTTTACGCAACAGAGGAAACAGGCTTTATTCCGACGCGGGAACAGCTCGAAGCCGCCATCACGCCCAAGACCAAGGCATTGATTCTGAACACCCCCAGCAACCCCTCCGGCGCTGTCTGGTCGAAAGAGCAGCTTCAAATGCTGGCTGGCTTAGCTGTCAAGCACGGCTTTTATGTCCTGAGTGATGAGATTTATGAAAAGCTCGTTTACGGCGATGCCAAGCATATTTCTATTGCCACGCTCGGTGAGGAAATTTTCGGGCAGACCATCGTCATCAGCGGTTTCAGCAAGGCGTATGCCATGACCGGCTGGCGGCTTGGCTATGCAGCCGGTCCTCGCGCCGTCATCAGTGCCATGAGTGCTTTCCAGAGCCATGCCACAGGCAATCCCAATTCTATCGCTCAGTATGCGGGGTTAGCCGCGCTGAATGGCGACCAGAGCTGCGTTGACGATATGGTGGATGCCTTTGCTCGCCGCCGCAAGCTGATTCTTTCCTGCATCAGCAAACTGTCGCTCGTTTCCTGCTTCGTACCGGACGGCGCGTTCTATGTCATGTTGGATGTTCGCAAGGTGCTGGGACTGACCTATAACGGTCATGTGTTGAAGGACAGCTTTGATTTTGCGCAGGCGCTGCTCAAGAATGCGCAGACTGCTGTCGTCCCCTGTGAAGCCTTTGGTGCGCCGGGCTATTGCCGCCTGTCCTACGCTGTTTCTGATGAACGCATCTTGGAAGCCATGCGCCGCATCGGTTCTTTCCTTGACCAGCTTGCTACGCTGTCCAAAGGCGCTTAATAATTATTGTCAACACACAAAAAGGCTGTCTCATCCTACTGAGGCAGCCTTCTTTCGTTTCAAAAAAGCAGGAAGCGCAGTCTATAAGCCGAGTTCTGTTTAGACGGTCATCTATCTACGCGCACTGTCGCCAATGCGCTCAAGCGATGCTGTGGGAACGGGACGGGCAGCCCCATGTGTTCCCTAAATCTTGCGCCGGATGGGGTTTACATGACGGACGAGTCGCCAGGCCGCCGGTGCGCTCTTACCGCACCTTTCCACCCTTACCGCTTCAAAGAAGCGGCGGTATCTCTCTGTTGCACTTGCCTTGGAGTCGCCTCCACCAGCCGTTAACTGGCATCCTGCCCTGCGGTGCTCGGACTTTCCTCATGACGCGATTGCTCGCGTCCCGCGGCCGTCCAACTGCCTTGCCTGCCTGCATACGATACCACAAATTTCCCGCTTCGTCAACTTTGAAAAATATTTTTTTAAAATAGGAAGAATTAGTGCTTTTCCTGCGTTATAATATTGAAAGTACATTCTGTTTCAAAGGAGCGATAGTTATGCGAAAATTATCCGTTATGATTTTCACCGTTTTATGTATTGCCTGTTTCGCCATTTTTCCCGCGTTGGCCAATGGCTGGGGTGTGGTGACCGGCATTGCGTATACTTATTTTTCATCTACTAACCAGTACAATGAATATACTGCGATAACACAAAGCGAGGAGCAAGACAAGCTGAATGTTGTTGCCATGAAAAGCCGGTATCATGTACAGCTTTTGGTTTTGTCTGCCGACAAAAAAAACAAAAGCACGGCGCTGCTCACCTCCACGACCGCGCTTTATCAGCGTGATTATTCATGGTACTGCGACTTAGAACTCACACTTTCCAAAGACAAGCAGTTAACCATTTCCTATCCCGCCTTGTCATCCGAGGAGTATGTTTTTGATTTAAGCCGTGATGACTTCCCGCTGGTCAGTGCGACCATTCAAAACGGCAGCACCAGCCTTCAGATTCAAGCGCAAGACCAAGGGCTTCAATTTTCAAACGGAATGGAGCAGGTAACATTTTCGCAAGCCATCGCCCTGAGCAATTTCAATATCACGCTGTTTCCGAAGACCATGGAAGAGGTCAAGCGCCTGAACGCCTTGCTCAATCAATACACGAATATCCTGCCCACTGCGCAAACCGCTGCTGGCATATCGAACAGCAAACAAGCCACTGTGTCTGTTTATTCTGCGCCGTCTGACTCATCTTACCGCGCTGCCAAAGGCAAAGCCACGCTCAGCATTAATGATTCTTACGAGGTTTACGGCACATCCGGCGATTGGACGCTGGTCGAATATGCCGTCAGTCTGCGCACAAGCAGAATCGGCTATGCAAAGACAAGTGCGCTGAAAGGCGCGACCTTTCAAACATTGAATTTCTCCAACGAGACCGTGACGCTTCAATCCGATGCAGCTTTAACGGATGACCCGCATGTGAGCCAGCACACAACGGCAGAGTTGAAGACCGGTACGAAGGTCACCTATTTAGCGACGCTTCTCCCCTATCATATGTATGTCGAAACGGAAACGGACGGCCAAACGGTGCGCGGCTTTATTCCGCTCAGCGCTGTGCAGACGGACGAAGAACTGACAGCAAGCCTTTTGACACCAATGCCGACAGCAGCACCAACGGCTACGCCAGTCGCTGAGCCGTTTCCTGAAATGGAAATCCCAACATGGGATTTTGCCGAGCTTGATGACGAGGTTTCTCCCATCGCCTTTGCCACGGTCAACACAAACAAAGTCAACCTGCGCAAAAAGCCTAAGGGGGACATCATTGATAAGCTGGACAAGGGAACGACCCTCTATGTTCAGGACATGGTTGTGTCCGACAAAACGACATGGTATCAGGTCAGCGTGGCTATCGGAAAAAAGGTGTATACGGGCTATATCGACAGCAGCTTTGTGGACACCATTCATAAACAATATTCCCGCATTGTCGATATTGCCTGTTCCAACCGCCATGTCGTGTTGCTGCATGATGACGGCACTGTCAGCGCCATCGGCGATGATGTTCGCGGCATAGTTGATGACGGGATGGACGAATGGCGCGATGTTGTCTCCGTCAGCGCGAGCTTTTTGACCTCTTTGGGCGTTACCAAGGATGGCCATGTTTTGAACACGGGCTTCCGCTGCATAGACACGACCAATTGGACAAATGTCTTGTCACTTTCTACAGGCATCGGCAATGATTGGGATTTTGTTGCCGGCATCACAACAGGCGATGTGCTCATTTCCAATTCAAACCCCGTATATAAAATTGCTGATACCTTAGCTGGGAAAAAAATCAAACAGATTGATTATGTGTCCATTGAAAATATCGTTTATCTGCTGGAAGACGGCACGATTCATGCCTCTAATTCCTTATTTGAAGAATGGGGCGAAGAAAACGCGGCAGTACTGAATGGATTGACCAATGTCCAGCAGCTTGCCGTCGGCAGTACCCATGTTGCCGCCTTGCTGGGAGATGGCACGGTGGCCGCCGCCGGAACACAGGCTGCTGCCTGTCAAGTATCCGCATGGCATGATATTGTGCAGATTGCCGCAGGGTCTGATTATACTGTGGGGCTTCAAAAAAACGGCAATGTCGTCTTTGCGGGCTTAAACACCTATGGCATCAAGGAAGAAGTGAACAAATGGAAAAATATCGTCAAAGTGGCTACTGCCAAGGAGTTTGTTCTCGGTCTGCGCAGCGACGGCACGGTGGTAATGGCAGGAGAATACACCTTTGAGTTTCGATGATTAAGGTGTCGTTGAATTATGCGGTGATGCCTTAAATACGGCTGATAATTTCCGTGACTTTGCCGTCACGCATATAGATTCTTGGCACACGGCGTCCAACCATGGCAGTCGCCTCATTGCGGTTTAGGTGTCCCCATTCCGCAAATTCATTGAGTGTGATGCCGTCGCCGTTCAGCACGGCAATGTCATTCGGCTGCGCTTCGGGGATGGCGCTCACATCCACCATCATTTGATCCATGCACACAAGCCCTAAGACCCGTGCGCGTTTCCCGTGAATTTCCACCTCACCGATGCCAGAAAGACTGCGTGCATATCCGTCCACATAACCGACAGCCAGCGTTGCCACGCGGGTGTCCTGCTGGAGCGGCGTATCATCATAGCCGATGCCCTCATCCGCCGGAATCATTTCAATGCGCGTGATGCGAGCGCAGAAGCACCCGACAGCTTGCCGCCTTTCAAAATGCTCATAGACTGGTGGGATGTTGCCATACAGCGCCGCGCCGATGCGCACGGCATTCATCTGCCAAGCACGGTATTTGACAAGACCGATGGAATCGAGCAGATGCAGCATTTTGAAGGTATGTCCCTTCTTTGAGAAGGCATCAATTGTCGCCCAAAAGCGGTCATACTGTTCTTTACTCTGCTCATCACTGCGCAACGCCAAATGGCTGTACAGCCCTTCAAAATCAATCCACTGATTATAATTTAGACTTTGGTCTGCTTCTTCGTGTAAAAAGCCCAGTCGATGCAGACCTGAGTCTATTTTAATATGCACAAACGCCTTGATTTTCAGCCGTTCAGCGGCTTCCGAAATTTTCCGTATATTTTCAAGGCTACCCGCCGTCAGGCGAATGCCTTGTTGAATGGCGGCTTCCAGCCACACATCCGGCGTTATGCCCATATTCAAAATCCACGCATCGGGCAGGACGGCTCTTAATTCCAGCGCTTCTTCAATACAGGCCACTGAAAAATGTCGAGCGCCTGCACGGAAAAGAATTTTCCCAATCTGCTGTGCGCCATAGCCGTATGCATCCGCTTTCAAGACGCAAATCATGGTCGTGTCCGGCTTGCACAGGCTCTTCATTTCATGATAGTTGGCAAGCAGCGCATTCTCATTGACTTCCAGCCATGCGCGTGCTGTCGCCCGTTCCAACGAAACGGAATCCGTCATCCGCAATCGCCTCCGTTATTGCTCCGATAATGCATTCGCTAAAGCGGCATAGTCTTGCAAGGAAAGCTCCTCGCCGCGAGCACTTGCAGAAAGTCCGACGGACGCAAGCAAAGAAAGCGCCTGTTCCCGCTCCATCAAAAAGGCGCTCATCAGATTATTAACGAGCGTTTTCCTGCGCATAGCGAAGGCCGCATTGACCAGCTTAAAGAGCAGCTTTTCGTCCTTCACCGCAAACGGTGACACTTCGCGGCGGTGCATCGTCAAAAAGGCGCTGTCCACCTTGGGCGTCGGCGTAAACATACAGGCAGGAACGGTCATGGCGATTTCAGGCTCATAGAGCCATTGTGTACGGATGGCCAGCGGTCCATAGCCGTCCTCCCTTGGCGCTGAACACAGCTTTTCTGCGGCTTCTAATTGCAGCATCACGCTCATGGAAAGAATAGGTAAATCGGACTTTAAGAGCTTTTCCATCAGCGGGGTCGTCAGATAATACGGCAGATTCGCCACAATGTGGAACGCGCCCAGTTCCTTGGTCAGCTCTGGCAGCCGGACACGCATCACATCGCCGTGAATGACCGTCACATTGGAATAATCCGCCAAGGCAACGCGAAGAATCGGCAGCAGTGTTTCGTCAATTTCCAGTGCCAAAACACTCTTGCAATGTTTTGCCAATTCCTTGGTCATGCCGCCCGCACCGGGTCCTATTTCAAGAATGGCATCATTTTCGCCGACATTAGCGGCATCAACGAGTTGCGCAAGAAGCGCCTCATCCGTTAAAAAATTCTGCCCCAAGCTATGCTTGTGGCGAAATTCCTGAGCGCTGTTTTTCTTTCCCATCGTCAGCGCTCCATTTGGTGCAGGGTCTGAATGGTCAGCAATCTGTCTGCTGTCTTAAACAGTGCCGTTCCCAGCACCAAGGCATCTGCCCCGTACTGATACAGCATCGGCGCATTTTGCAGATTGACCCCGCCGTCCACAGAAATAAGCCCCTGATAGCCCATTTCACCGAGTTTTTTCACCTTCAGCGCACAATCTTCCATGAATTTCTGCCCCCCAAAGCCCGGCTCGACGGTCATCACCAGTACCATATCCGCATCGTTCAAATAAGGACGAATGCTTTCCGGCGCAGTCTTGGGCTTGATGGAGAGTCCCGCCAACACATTTGAATAATTCTTAATTTGGGCAAGCAAGTCAGCAACGCCGTCTACCTCTGCATGAATGGTGATGGCGTTCGCGCCTGCCTTGGCAAAAGCATCGATCAAGTCCTTCGGGTTATCAATCATCAGATGCACATCTCGAAAGCTATTGGGAAAACGCTTGCTGATGGCGCTCACCAAGGCCGGACTAAAGCTCAGATTCGGCACAAAATGCCCATCCATGATGTCCAAATGTAGCCAGTCTGCGCCCTTTTGCAAAACATCCTCAATGTCCGCGCCTATGTTCAAAATATCCGCTGCCAATACGGACGGAGCAACCTTAATCATAACGCTTCCTCCACGCTTCCTTTGTTTCGTTTAACAAAATGTGATAGCGCTCCAAGCGCTCCGCAGAAATCTGCCCCTGCCGTGCTGCCTCTAACACGGCGCAGTCCGGCTCCTTCAAATGATAGCAGGGCTGAAAGCGGCACTGTCCCACATAGGGCGCAAATTCAGGATAATCTTCCTGCAAGCACACCGGGTCAATCGGATTTTCATCAAGCGTCAGCAGGCTGAAGCCGGGCGTATCCAACACGCGAATCCCGTCATATTCAAACAATTCCGCATGGCGGGTCGTGTTTTTGCCGCGCAGGATTTTCTGGCTGATGCTGCCGGTTTCTACATTTAACCCAAGCAGGGCATTTAATAGGGAGCTTTTCCCGACACCCGATTGACCGGAAAAGCAGACCGTCTGACCGCGCAAGAAGGATTTTAACGTTTTCAAGCCCGTCCCTTCCAGCGCACTAACGGTATAAACCGGCGCATCTGCCTTTTCGTACTGACGCTTAATCAAATGCGCTAATTCGCCGTCCAAATCGTCCTTATTGACAATCAGTACGCAGCGAAGCCCGTCGCGCCGTGCTAAGACAAGCAGCTTATCAATGAGCAAAAAATCCGTCTTCGGCTCAGCGGCCAGCACAATGGCCAGCAGGGTCGCATTGGCAACGGGCGGGCGAAAGCACTGGCTGGTGCGCGGGAGAATTTCCTCAATCCACCCATGCTCATCGCTGATTTCGCCCTTGGTCAGCCAGATTTCATCCCCGACCAGCGGCGACATATGCAAGCGCCTGAATTTCTTTTTGGCACGCAGGGTGTATTCGTTTCCCTCGGCATCCCGCGCCGTATACACGCCGCCCATGCCCCTGACAATGGTGCCGCGAATCAAGGCTCCACCACCTCTTCCAGCGACTGCTGCATGATAATGACCGGCTCTTCGGTATTTTCCGGCGTTTCTGTATTTTGACTCTCGCTTTCTAAAGGCACGGGGGCTTCTGTGGCCGCCTGAATATAAACGGCCAGCGTTCCTACCGTTCCTTCAATCACGAAATCGCCCGGATCATGCCCGATACTGTCATCGGTTGTAAACTGCTGCGCCGCCACGCGGTTAAACTGGCTTTCGTCAGTAACCGGCACTTCACGGATTTCGGTGATATTAAGGCCGAGCTGCTGACAAAGCAACAGCGCGTCATCCAGCATCATCCCGACCAAATTCGGAATCTGCACGCTGCCGCCGCTTAAAACAACCTGTACAATGCCGCCCACGGAGAGCATTTCGCCCGCCTTCGGCTCTTGCGAAAGCACGGTGTTCCAAGGCTGGTCGGAAATCTCCCTGTCCGGCAGGGCAAGCAGAATGAAGCCCATTTTTTCAAGCTCTGCAGTTGCCTGCTCTAAGGATTTATCGACAATGCTCGGAACAGCCTGTTCTTCCGGTCCTGTGCTGACGGTGATAAAGACCGTCTCGCCTTTTTTCATCTCCGTATCAAACTCCGGCGATTGGAGAATGACTGTGCCGGCTGGCTTAATACTGTCGCTGGTGCGGGAAATTTCCGCCACCAAACCGGCATGCTCAATGGCGCGAACGGCGGCTTCCTCCGTTTCGTCCAGCACATAGGGCGCAGTAGTGGAATTGACAACCTGACGATAGACTGTAAAAGCACCCTGCACTAAAATGAACAGCGCAAGCACCGCACCCGCAGCCAGCAAGCAACGGATGAGTGTCCTTCTCTGGCGTTTTTTCTTGCCCTTATTCTTGGACGGCTGCACCTGTGAAATCGAAGGAATCGGCCTATCCTCGGCCGTGTTCAGCCAATCACCCGTCGGCTCATGCAGCGCCCTGTGCAAATCCTGCGCCATTTCTAAGGCGCTTTGATATCTGTCCTCCGACCGCTTCTGCATGGCCTTTAAAACAATCATTTCCAAGCTCTTGGGAATGTCTGGCTTTAATTCTGTCAGAGGCTTTGGCTCGGCGCTGATGTGCTGAAGGGCGACCGCCACGGGCGTTTCCCCGTCAAAAGGCACATAGCCCGTCAACATTTCATACAGCACCACGCCAACGCTGTAAATATCACTGGCAAAGGTCACATCCTCACCGCGAGCCTGTTCGGGCGAAAAATAGTGAACAGACCCCATCACAAGGTCTTCTTTGCTGATGGTATTACTTCCGGCAACGCGGGCAATACCGAAATCCGCCACCTTAATCATGCCCTCGGCATGGACTAAAATATTCTGGGGCTTGATGTCTCTGTGAATGATGCCGTTCTTGTGCGCGTGCTGAAGGGCGGAAAGAACGCGAATGGCAATCTGTGCCGCGGTGGTCGGCGGCAACGATCCGCGCTCCTGAATGATGTCCTTGAGTGTGCGCCCCTCGACATATTCCATAACAAGATAGCGGCAGTCGCCGTCCAAGCCGACATCCAGCAGATTCACGATGTTATGATGGCTCATCTTGCTGGCAGCGACGGCTTCGCGCTCGAAACGAGTCAAAAACTCCGCATCGTTATTAAATTCAGGCCGCAGAATTTTGACAGCGACAAAATGATTGGTGCGTTTGTCCAGCGCCTTATAAACCAGCGCCATGCCGCCCTTGCCGACAAATTCAACCAGCTCATAGCGGTTATCCAGTATTTTTCCGATCATTCCGTCACCTCCGTAATTACGAAGGTCACATTGTCGCCGCCACCCAAATCAAGCGCCCGATTGAGAAGCAGTTCTGCCGCATCGTCCATCGGCAGCTTATTCAGCGCTGCGGCAATTTCTTCATCCGACACATAACCCGTCAGGCCATCCGTGCAGATAAGCCACTGGTCGCCCTTGCGTTTGTCCAAGTGAAGGATGTCCGGCGTAACTTTCAAATCTGTGCCGATGGCGCGGGTGATGACATTGCGGTAAGGATGCCGCGCCGCCATTTCCTTGGTAAGCAGCCCTTGACGTACCATTTCGTTGACCATTGAATGATCCTCTGAAATCTGCTTCAACACGCCATCACGCCGCAAATATGCCCGACTGTCCCCCACATGGCCGAGCAGAACAAAATCGTCCGCCTCCCAAATGACGGTCATGGTCGTTCCCATGCCGGACAAGCGCTCGTCCTGCGCCTGCTGCTCATAAACAAGCTCATTGATTTCTTCCAAACCGCCGCGCAAAAGCGCCTCCGAGGGCTGTGCATCCTCCAGCACGCGCCCCAACATCAATACAGCCATGCGGCTGGCAATGTCGCCCGCCTTATGACCGCCCATGCCGTCTGCCACGCCGTAAAGTCCCGGCTGAATGAGCAGGGCATCCTGATTTGTCGCCCGTACATGGCCGATATGTGTCCGGCTGACCCACTTCATTGCTGCCCACCCTCCAGATAGCTCTTGCGAAGCTGACCGCACGCGCCCTGTATGTCATCGCCCATTTCGCGGCGGCGCGTGGCCGAGATATGGCAGTCCTCCAGTGTTTTCAAAAAAGCCGTGACCTGTTTTTCCGAAACACCGTATAAATCCCGCTCCTTGACCGTGTTCAGCGGAATCAAATTGACATGGCACTGCATCCCGCGAAGCAGGGACGCAAGCTGCTTGGCCTGCTCCGGCACGGCATTTACGCGGTCAATCAAGGCATACTCAAGGACGACACGCCGTCCCGTTTTTTCGATATAATATCGACAGGCATCCAGCGTTTCCTTCACCGTATACCGATGCGCGATGGGCATAATCTTTTTTCTGATTTCATCATTGGGTGCATGAAGGGAAAGAGAAAGCGTGACGGGCAAACCTTCCTCGGCAAACTTACGCATTTCAGGCACAAGACCGCAGGTGCTGAGCGAAATATGGCGAAGCCCGATGTTTAAGCCCCTTTCATCACTCACCAAGCGCAGAAAGCGCATGACATTTTCATAATTGTCCAGCGGCTCACCGCTTCCCATGAGGACGATGTTGTGTACCCTTTCTCCATCCAACAGCTTATTGGCGCACTGCACCTGACCCAAAATCTCGGCGGCACTTAAATTGCGGACGCAGCCGTCCAAGGTACTGGCGCAAAAGCGGCAGCCCATCCGACAGCCGACCTGTGTGGAAACACACAATGTACTGCCGTAATGATAGCGCATCAAAACGCCCTCCACACAGTTGCCGTCGCGCAGGGCATATAAGAGCTTGATTGTGCCGTCCAAAGCAGAAACCCGCTTTTCCAGCACATGAACAGGCTGGTCAACATAAGTCTCTGCCAGCCGTTTCCGAAGTGCCGGAGAAAGGTCGGTCATTTCATCAAATGTTGCACCCTTATGCAGCCATTTGAACACTTGCTCCGCACGAAATGCCTTTTCGCCGAGGGCAAGCATTTCCTGCTTGAGTTCCGGCAGATAGAGCCCCATCAGCTCAGTCATTTCAGTACCTCACGCGCTTCATTCGGGCGATGAAGAAGCCTTCCACACCGTCCCTGCTTTCCAATAACTGCAAACCGAATGACCCGATGTGTCGGGCAAAGCGGGCATCCATGAAAGCAGACATATCATCCATTTCAAATTCCGGATGGTTTTTCAAAAATGCTTCAACTTGGAAAGCATTTTCTTCCGGCAAAATAGAACAGGTGGAATAAACCAGCGTGCCGCCCTTTTTTACATATTGGCAGCAGGTATCCAGCAGCTTTTTCTGAATTTGTGCAAGCTCCGATATGGATTTTTCGCTTACGCGGTATTTGATATCGGGCTTGTCGTCCATCACGCCAAGGCCGGAGCATGGCGCATCCAGCAGCACCAAGTCCATTGTCCCGACCATATCATCCTTAAGCACACAGGCATCATGCACCGCGGGACGCACATTATCAAGCTGTAGCCTTTGCACCATTGCCTTTAAGAGCGCCACGCGATGGTCATGAATATCCCATGCATAAATGCGCCCCGTGCCGCCCATCATTTCTGCCATGTACGCGGTTTTCCCGCCAGGGGCAGCGCAGCAATCCAGCACCTGAGAGGCGCGGGCAGGGTTAGCGATTTGAGCGCAAAGCATACTGGATTCGCCCTGAATGGAGAACAGCCCGCTTCTGAAATCCGCATCACGGGCAATCTGCGATGCCTCACGAATATGGTAGGCATGCGGCACAATGCCTTTTTCCGTTTGCCAGACCTTTTTTTGAAGCAGCTTTTCAAACGCTTCATCGGTCAGTTTTAACATATTGGGACGCACGGTCATAAAATGCTCCTGCGTCCTGAACATAATAATTTTCTTGGCTGTTTCTTCTCCGTATGCCTTAATAAGACGGCTGATCAGCCATTCCGGCATGGAATAGCGGATGGATAAGTAACGCTCGCCTTCACTTTCTTTCGGCCACGGAATGTCATTTTTGCCGCGCAAAAGATTGCGCACCACGCCGTTGACCAAGCCCGTCAGCCCCTCTAACTTGAGAGCGCGAGTCAGGCGAACGGCCTCATCCGCAATGGCATTTTCAGGAATCCTGTCCATGAACAGTGCTTGACACACGCTGATGCGCAAAATATCCCGCACATGCTCTTCCAAGGCATCTGCATCTTTCAAAAAGCCGGACAGAGCAAAATCAATCGCTATCAGATTTTCAAGCGTCTTATAGACAAGGCCGGTGCAGAGGCGCTGATCCGCCTGTGAAAGCCCTGCGTTTCTAAGCTGCGCGTCAATCGCCTCAGACGCATAGGCATCGTTATGCAAAACGGCATACACGGCCTCCACCGCTGCCATCCGCGCCAAGCTAAACAAAGACCGCGGCTTCGGCTGCACTGGGTGTGCAGGACGGTTGCCGTTCCTAAACGGACGCTTTTCTTTTGAAAATGCTCTGGTTTTTTCGCTCATTGCTGCACCTCATGGCGTTCAAAGCGGGTTTGTTGGATGGTGTGACCCCTTAAATAATCTCGGGCGGACATCTTTTTGCCGCCTGGCATTTGCAACATATCAATTTCGACAATGCCGTCTCCTGTCTTGACGGTCAGTCCGTTTTTCACATCAGCCGTCAAAATGTCATACGGCGCATACCCCTCGCCGCCTGATACGGCGTGCGCCCGCAGCACCTTCACCATGTCCTCTCCCGCAATAGTGTAGGCGCCCGGCCACGGGTCAACGCCGCGCACGAGATTCACAATTTCCTGCGCGGGCTTAGAAAAATCAAGCTGCCCCATTTCCTTTTTGAGCATCGGATAATAGGAAGCCTTGTCATGTTCCTGCGGCACACGCGGACAAGTACCCGCTTCGATTTTTTTGATGGTCTCAATGAGCAACTCCGCACCGAGCTTGGACAATTCCTCAGTCAGCTCGCCCGCAGCCATGCCATCAGGAATCACATATTCGCGCTGCAATAAAATATCGCCAGTATCCATGCCCTTGTCCGTCATCATGGTGGTCACGCCCGTGACGGTTTCTCCGCAAATCAGCGCCCAGTTAATCGGCGCACTGCCGCGGTATTTGGGAAGCAGGGAAGAATGCACATTGACTGTGCCAATGGTCGGCGTAGCCAAATTTTCTTCCGACAAAATCTGCCCAAAGGCAGCGGTCACGCAAAGGTCGGGCGAAAGATTTTTCAACATTTCCGCGCCGTCGAGCCGCATCCGATTTGGCTGAAAAACAGGAAGATTCAGCGACAGCGCTAGCTCCTTAACAGGGCAGGGCATCAGCTTATTGCCGCGCCCTTTGGGACGATCCGGCTGGCAGAAAACGCCGACGATTTCATATCCGTTCTCATGCAGCGCCTGCAAAGACGGTACGCCGAACTGCGGCGTTCCCATGAAAACTACTCGCACAGCTTAATCCTCCTGCTCATCCTCTGTAATTTCGTGATCCATCTTGTCAATATACAGAATGCCGTCCAGATGGTCAATTTCATGGCACAGAGCGCGTGCAAACAAATCCTCACCCGTCACCTCAAAGAATTTCCCGTTTCTGTCCTGCGCACGAACAGTGACCTTCTTCGGACGGACAACATAGCCCTGCCGACCGGGAATGGACAGACAGCCCTCAGCGCCGCCGTTTTCTCCCTCTGCATGAATAATTTCGGGGTTGACCAGCTCCACCAAGCCGTCTCCCACATCAATCACAACCACACGGCGCAGAATGCCGACCTGTGGTGCAGCCAGCCCCACGCCCTCCGCCTTATACATGGTTTCCTTCATGTCGCGAAGAAGCAGCCACAGGCGAAGGTCGAACTTAGGCATGGGCTTGCAGATTTTGCGTAAATTTTCATCGCCGAGCTTCATGATTTTTCTGATCATTCTGATTGCCTCCGATTATGCAAGTGATGCGGGATTGATTTCAAGGCACGCCCGAACGCCGTTTGGAAGCGGCATTGCGGTCATGCTCTGAAAAGCGGAAAGAATGGTCTCGCTGTCTGAGTGTTTAAGCAGCTTCATCAGCACCTGCGCCCGATAACGTCCCTGAATAAACGAAATGGGTGCTTCATCGGTACGCATGAACAGAAGCCGCTTTTTGAGTGCAGGATGCTGTGCAAAATATTGCTTTACGCTCTCCGATAGCGCCTCTGCGCCCTGCATGGCTGAAGCGCCGTCATCCCCTTCGCAAAGAAAGCGGGCAATGGTCGTAAAGGGTGGATAGAGCCTCGCCCTGCGGCGGGAAAATTCCTCCTCAAAGTAAGCTCTGTAATCCTGTATGGCAGCGGCTCGAATGGCGTAATGCTCCGGCTTGTAGGTTTGAATGACAACCTCGCCGGGGATGTTGGCGCGTCCGGCGCGTCCAGCCACCTGAACAAGAAGCTGGAATGTGCGCTCCGCCGAGCGGTAATCCGGCAGATTCAGCGATAAATCCGCCAGCACAGCGCCGACCAATGTGACTTGTGGGAAGTCCAAACCCTTGGCGATCATCTGAGTCCCAATCAGCACCTGTGCCTGACGCGCCCTAAATGCGTTCAACAGCTCATAATGCGCGTTCTTGGTGCGGGTGGTGTCCAAGTCCATGCGGATGACCTTAATGTCAGGGAACGCCTTGAGAAGCTCTTCTTCTACCTTTTGTGTCCCGACACCGACCGCCCGAATACTGGTTGAGCCGCAGACGGGACATTGAAGCGGCAACGGGCGCTGCACCCCGCAATAATGGCAGTGCAGACTGTTATCACTGCGGTGATACGCCATTGACACATCGCATTGCTGACATTTTATCGTCGCGCCGCACATCCGACAGGTGACGGAAGGCGAATAGCCGCGGCGGTTGATAAACAGCATTGCCTGTTGACCGTTGGCAAGGCAGGTCTTCAGCTTTTCGTAAAGAAGGCTTGAAAAAATGCTGCGGTTGCCGTTCTGCAGCTCCTTGCGCATATCGACAACAGAAATCTGCGGGAGTGGGCGCTTGTTGACCCTTTCCGGCATTTCAAGCAGCGTATAATCTCCGCGCCGCGCCATTGCAAAGGAGTAAATGCTGGGCGTTGCGCTGGCAAGAAGCAGGAGGCCGCTTTCACGCTTGACCCTGCTTTTTGCAATCTCGCGTGCGTCATACTGCGGGAAGCTCTCCGACTGGTAGCTTTGCTCATGCTCCTCATCAATGATGATAGCACCGAGCCTTTCGACCGGCGCAAACACGGCCGAGCGCGCGCCGATGACAAGCCGCGCCTCTCCGCGCCGAATCCGCCGCCATTCGTCAAACCGTTCACCGGGCGAAAGCCGTGAATGCAGCACGGCGGCTTGTGCGCCGAAACGGGAACGAAACCAATCGACCATCTGCGGGGTCAAAGCGATTTCCGGCACCAGCACAATCGCGCCACGCCCGCTTTTTAAGCACTCTTTGACGAGCCGAATGTAGACCTCCGTCTTGCCGGAGCCGGTTACGCCATAGAGCAAAAAACAAAGCTGACGCTCCAATGCAGGGTTATTCTGCCTTTCTTCGGCTGAAAGCTGTTCTGCCATCTGAAGAGCATTTTTCAATTCGTCCAATGCCTCCTGTTGCGCCGATGTCAGGGTAGGCTCTTGCACAGTTATAGCAGCGGCGGCATACGGGCTGCGAAGCACTTCTAATTCAAGCATGGAAACAACGCCGTCCTGCTCCAGTTCCTTGAGTGTCGGAAGTGGGGTTCTGACCATTGCTTTCAGCTCGGCAACAGAATGAGGCTGATTGTCCGCTAAAATGCGCAGCAAAGTCCGCTTTTTAATCTGCTTTTTAGGGAGGGCATTCACATAAACATCCAGTGTGACGGCATCCAGCAGCAGCTTAGCCGCCGATTCCGTCTTCACCTTAACCCGCGCTCCGCGCATTTGAGCGGGCAGCATCAGCCGAAGCGCTTCACAAAGCGGACAGTGCATTTGTCGACTTATTTCCTGCGCCAGTGCCATCAAAGGCGGCAGCAGCGCGGGATAATCTTCCAATGGAGCGATGATGTCCTTTACCTTGTCCGGCGCATAGGTGCATTCGTTCGTGACCCGAACAACATAGCCTTCCTTGGTGCGCGAGCCAAACGGCACAAGCACGCGATAGCCGCAGGACACGGAAACGGACTCAGGTATCCTGTATGTGAACAGGTGATCTACCTGCTCAGCGGCAATATCGACAATGACCTGTGCGTACAACGGCTAACCTCCAAGAATGATAAATTTAAATGTTCTTCTGCTTACGTAGAATCAGAATTCGGTCTAAAATGGCGTGGGCAACTTCGGATTTTGGCATCAGGGGATATTCGTGAAGTCCATCTCCGTCAATCATTGTCACGATATTTGTGTCAACATCAAAGCCTGCTCCTGCTCGGCTGACATCATTGGACACAAGTAAATCCGCATTTTTCTTGTGCAGCTTTTCTTTGGCGTGTTTCAAGACATCATTTGTCTCCGCAGCAAAGCATACAATGGTCTGTTCTGGTCTTTTAATTTTTCCAACAGCCAAGGCAACATCCTGCGTCTGAGTTAATTGAAGCGTAAGTGTGACGGTATCGCTTGTTTTTTTAATCTTCTGTTCAGAAACAGACTCTGGTCTAAAATCTGCCGGCGCAGCCGCCTGAATGATAATGTCATGCAATGGCGCTTGCTCCATCATAACCTTATATAAATCTTCCGTTGTTTCAACGGGCGACATGGTCACATTGGACGGCTTTTGAAGTGCTGTCGGACCGGAAACAAGTGTTACCTTTGCCCCGCGTTCTGCGGCGGCTTTGGCAATGGCATATCCCATTTTCCCGCTGGATTTATTGGTCAAGAAGCGCACCGGGTCAATAGCCTCCCGTGTAGGACCTGCCGTTACCAATATGTGCTTGCCTTTCAAATCCCGCTTGGCATTTAAAATGTCAACACAGGCATCAATGATGGTTTGCGGCTCGCTCATCCGTCCGACGCCGCTGTCCCCGCAGGCCAGCCTGCCGCCATCCGGCCCGACGAAATGAACGCCGCGTTCTTTCAAGAGGCGTACATTCTCCTGCGTTGCCGAATTTTCCCACATACCTGTATTCATGGCTGGGGCAAGCAGTACGGATGCTCTGGTCGCCATAACGGTGGTGGACAGCATATCGTCTGCCAGCCCGTGTGCCATTTTCGCCATGATGTTGGCGGTCGCCGGCGCAATCAAAAACAGTTCCGCCCGCTTTGCCAAAGAAACATGCTCGACTTCCCACTTGTTCGGTGTGGCGAAGGTGTCCGTGACAACGGGATTTTTCGACAGCGTTTGGAAGGTCAGCGGCGCGACAAATTCACACGCATTATGTGTCATGATAACAAACACTTTTGCGCCGAGTTTGGTCAGCCCCGATACGACCTCACAGGCTTTATAGGCGGCAATGCCGCCAGTCACGCCCATGACCACCGTACGTCCGTCCAGCGTTCCCATGTTATTCTTCCTCGTCCTCAAGGTTGCGGTGATATGTAAGGAGACCGCGGTTAATTTCGTCAACGGCGATGGAAACGGGCTTTCTGTCCTTGGGGTCAATCAGCGGCTGTGCTCCGCCAATCAGCTCACGCGCACGTTTAGCCGATTCGACAACCAAAGTATAGCGACAGTCCACCTTCTTGGTCAATACATCAATCGCAGGCTTGTTCACAGGCATAGTCAAAATCCTCCTTTTTATTCAACCACGGGAAAATACCGTGTCGTTCGCTGTTTTTCCGCCGCAACGATGGCGGCTAATTGGGTGTAAGCCAGCTCTAAATCGTCGTTGACGACCACATACTGGTACAGGTGCATCTGCTCGATTTCGCCCTTGGCGTTGCCGAGCCTCCGCGCAATCTCCACCGGATCATCCGTATTGCGGGTGTGAAGACGCACGCGGAGCGCCTCATAGCTGGGCGGCAGGATGAAGACGGAAACGCAGTCCGGTCGCTTCTGCATGACGGCTCTTGCGCCCTGCGGGTCAATGTCCAGCACGACATTTTTGCCCTCTGCCATCATGCTGTCCACCTGACTTTTCAGCGTCCCGTAGCGATGCGCGTGTACGGTGGCGTGCTCGATAAAAGCATCCTCTTCAAGCAGCTTATCATACTGCGCATCGTCAATGAAAAAATAATGCACGCCGTCGATTTCCGTGTCACGCGGTGCTCTCGTGGTCACGCTGACCGAAAACGCCAAGGACGGATCCTCGCGCATCAGCCGCTCGCACAGCGTTCCCTTGCCCGTTCCGGAAGGGCCGGACAGCACAAGCAGCATACCTTTTCGTTGCTCTTTCATTGAATTCCTCCTTCATCCTTCTCCGTTTTCAGGCGGCCTACGATGGTCTCCGGCTGAAGGGCGGACAAAACCACATGGTCGCTGTCCATTTGAATGACCGTGCGCGTCTTTCTGCCCGCTGTGCCGTCTATCAGCCGGCCAGTCTCTCGTGCCTCCTGAATCATTCGCTTGACAGGCGCAGAATCGGAGGCAATGACGGCAATAACGCGCTGAGAGGACACCGCGTTACCAAAGCCAATGTTGATGAAACGCATATCCGCTTACTCCACATTCTGCACCTGTTCGCGCAGCTTTTCAATTTCACCCTTGGCGCTTAAAACAAGGTTGGTAATTTGCGCATCGGAAGCCTTTGAGCCGATGGTGTTCACCTCTCTGTTCAGCTCCTGCGTCAAAAAGTCCAGTCGACGGCCTGTTTCGCCGTCCTGCTCAATGGTCTCCCTCATCTGCGCAATGTGTGAGCTTAAACGGGAAAGCTCCTCGTCAATGGCACACTTGTCCGCAAAAAGTGCCACTTCCTGCGCCAGTCTTTGCGGATCAACATCGGAAACAACCGCTTCCTTGAGTCGCGCCGTCAGCCGCTCTCTGTATAAGACAGGAACGATGGGCGCACGCTCAGCAATCTGTATGGTCAGACGCTCCAACTCGTTCAAATGCGCCGTCAAATCAGCGGCCAGCGACTTGCCCTCTCGTTCCCGCATGGCAATAACATCATCCAATGCCAGCGAAACGACCTGACGGGTCAATTCACTCAGCGCCTCCTGATCTTCTTCCTTCTCTGTCTCCGTCAGCACATTGGGAAGGGACGCATAAAAGGCGGCATTGGTCTTGCCTTCG
Source organism: bacterium (assembly GCA_963649405.1). Taxonomy (GTDB): domain Bacteria; phylum Bacillota; class Clostridia; order Christensenellales; family Aristaeellaceae; genus CAVDRM01. The sequence goes on along the minus strand of CAVJHY010000003.1, from coordinate 10,211 downwards.
CATTGCAGTGCCTCAGACAGCTGATGAAGCGCCGCCTGATACTCCATGGCTAGCAGCAAATCGACCCGCACTTCCCGCGCATCTTCACGGTTGTTGACATAGGTCAGCGATACATCCACATGACCGCGGGACAGCCGCTCACCTAACTTGTGGCGCAGAACTTCCTCTAAAAAAGCGCACCGTTTCGGAAGCCTGAAAGAAATATCCAAGAAGCGGTGATTGACCGTGCGAAGCTCCACCGTCATTTCCCGCCCGTCAGCCGCCACCAGTCGCCGACCGTACCCCGTCATACTGCGCATCGCAAAGCCCTCCTTAACTGAATAATTATATCACAGGTTTTGACAACTGAAAAGACCGGAAAAATCAAAAAGCGCGGCTTGCGCATGAAAAATGTTGAAATTTATGTTCACACACAAGCCGTATGCTCATTCTATTATGTTGTTCCTTATCCTTGTTTTCTCTTTTCCTGTGCTGCCAAGTCTGCAGCGACAATTTCTTCCCCACTCATTTTGTGCATCTGCTCGCGGGAAGCCTCGCTCAAACCATCGCTGACCATCGCGCACAAGTCACAGGTAGAGCAGCGGTCAAGCTCCTCCTTCGTGACCTTGCCGTCCCGATAGGCGCTGACAATCGGGTTTTCATACATGGAATATTTTTTCTTTGTCCAGAATTTGAGCTTGTGCCTGACGACCCAGAATGCAGGCTTCCAAATGTACTTATGCATGGCGGGTGACACACTGCCAATCATCCAGCATTCACGATTGCACTTGCGCACCTTGGCGCGAATGGCATCCGCCTGCGGGCTGTTCCACAGCTCGTCCCAAGTCTGATTGACAAGATTGCCCATGACCTCCTTGTCCTTCGTGCCGTTGCATGGCATGACATCGCCGTAAGGGTCAATAAAGAAGGTGTCAAAGCTCATATCGCAGGGCAGAAGACGCTTCTGACCGTAGATGTAGTTGATCAGACCGTGATTAAAATACGCCCGAAACCATTTCTTGGGGCTTTTGCTGACCAATAATTCATTGATCAGGTCTTCAAAATTCTTGGCGACCATCGGACGGTCATGAATGATGTTCTTGGCCTCGACAAAATAAAAGCTGTTGTGCAGGGAAGCCGTTGCAAACTCCATGCCCAGCTCATCGGACAGCTTATACAGCGGCACCAAGTCCGGCGCGTTCCTGTCCTGCACGGTCATGCCGAAACCCACATCCTTCATGCCCATCTCGCGCAGCTTTTTGAGTGTCGTATTGCCGCGGTTGTAACCGTCCTGTAGACCGCGGATTTCGTTGTTGGTGTCCTCCAAGCCCTCAATGGAAATGCGAATGCCAACATCGGGAAATTCCTTGCACAAATCAAGAATACGGTCGGTAAAAAAGCCGTTGGTGGAGATGACAATGCGGTCGCTCTTCTTGCGCAGCTCTCGAACGACCTCCTTCAAGTCCTCGCGAATGAACGGCTCACCGCCGGTGATATTGGTAAAATACATCTCCGGCAGTTTACGGATGGTCTCCAAGCTGATTTCCTCCTCCGGCTTGGAGGGCTTCTTATAACGGTTGCACATGGTGCAACGGGCGTTGCACCGATAGGTCACGATGACTGTTCCGTTTAATTTTCCCATTGTTATGCCTCCTTTTGGAATGTGCTATACATCAGCGGAAGTGAAGTCAGCGAATAGGAATCCTTGTATTTTTTGCTGTTTTCGCAGTACATATTGGCCTTTTGATTTTGGCTTGCCATCTCGTTGATGGCCTTATATTCGACCGTTGTATAGGCAAAGCCGCTTGACTGCGATTCGCGAAACTGGTAAACCGCCTTATCCTGACTTAAATACTTGTAATGGCGCAGCACGCAGCACAGATTAGTCTTGGAAATCTGCACAATCGGCTGCATGAAATGCGCACTCAGGATGTTCATGTCATCATCAAACAAGAACACGGGACATTTGCCCGCCCACATTCTGTTGCCCGTCATACGCTGACGCGGTCCGCCCATCGGCAGCTTCATGCCGTAGAGCGCCTCTTCCAGCGAATAGGTGTCATCATCAAACCAGCAAAATTCCTGCGGAATGGTGTCCGGCGTACAGGTGACGGAATACAGCGGCTTGTCCGAGTACATATCCAGCATATAGCCATACAGCCGCTTGTTCCCCATCGCGCTCTGCCGCACAATCAGCGCTTGCACGGGATGCTGCTCACGACCTGGATAGTCCAGCATCTCGTCCGAATCCACCACGATGTACCAGCGGTCAACGCCGATGGAGCGAATGACACGCTCGACCCAGCCTTCCTTGCGGTTGCCGTCATAGGGCGTTGCCACATGATAAACGCGGGTGCCTTCCTGCGATGTGCAGAAATCCACCGTGCCGTCTGTCGAGCCGTTATCCAAAACAACAAACTGCGAAATGCCTATGCTGCGGTAGTGTTTGAAAATAAGCTGCATTCGGAGCAAATCATCCTTGACCACGACAATGAGGATGGGATTCATGGGGTCAGATGAAATTTTTAGGTTGTCGGACAGAACATTCATTTCGACTTCTAAAAACGCCTTGCCAACATGATAATAGCCGTCAATGCCCTCCGCATAGAGTCTGCGAATGAGCCGAAAAACGCACCGACCGTAGTGCGGTATTTTCGGAGCTTTACCTCGAATTTTGGAAAGCAAAGCGACAATAAGCAGCTTGATGGTCATCACCAAATTTTTCATCGCATGACCTCCTTTATGAAAGCGCGCAGAGCAGCTCAAACAGGGCAAAATTATTTTCATATAGTGCCTGTTCTATTTTTTTCTGCCGCTGCTGGGTGGTTAAAAAGCCTTTTTCATGCACAAATGCGCGATACATCGTGAACACCGCCTGGCGGACATTTTTTTCCATATACTCCGTGCGCACCCATGACAGCGCTGCCATATCCAAGAGATGCTCGTAGTAATATTGAGAATACGAAATACCTATTTTTTCGCGGTCGCGCAGCAACGTCTTGGCAATCCACACCGCATCCACGCAGCAAGGACGCGCCTTGGATGACATGGAAAAACCGCTCGGATTAACGCGGTAACCGCCCACTGGCTTGGAAATGCCGAATGCCATTTCATGTTCAAGCGCCATCTTTTCCCATAAAACCTGCGCCAGAACGGAGTCCTCAAAGCACAAGCCAACAGGAAATTGAAGTTTTTCCCACAGGGAGCGCTTCATCGCCTTGAAACACGGAAAGCCATACAAGTCCTTGAGGATATCCAATACACCGGCCTTGTGGCTGATGGTCTCCAATGGGCTGCCGCTTAAATTCATCATTTGATAGCCGCCCTCAACAACCGCCGCGCCGATTTTCTTAGCCTCCAGCATAAGCGATTGTACGGCATCGGAAAGCAAAATGTCATCGCCGTCCAAGAACAGCACATACTCTCCCCTCGCCCTGTTTAATGCCGCATTACGGGCAGAAGAAACGCCACCATTTGACTGATGAATGATTATCACATTCGCACAATCGGCAAAAGTATTCAGCTTTTCCTTTGTGTCATCGGTCGAGCCGTCATTGACAACAATGATTTCAAAGGAATAGTCCGTCTTCTGCTCAAGCGCCGAATGGATGCTTTCTTCAATGTACACGGCATTGTTGTAGGTCGGCACTAAGATGGAAAGGTCAACCGAAGGCGCTTCCCATTTTCTCGGTTCTTCCAGAAGGCAGGTGCTTTCGTGGCACGGATAAACGCCTTGAAGAAACATCTCCGCCTCTTCCATTGTCATCTCCTTTCCTGCTTTGCAAAGCGGGGACAGCACCTTGAGCGCTGCCTTTTGGAGATGCAGCTTTTTGATGATGCGATGCCAAATCAAGGTAAATACATCTCCTTTCGCTTTCTATACGCAAGCGCCAGTCCCGGCTCGAAGCCGTATTTGATAAACAGCGCCTTGATTTTTTCCTTAACGGGCAGGCTCGATATATCCATGTCCCGTGCGCTGGCACGAAGTTCCTTGCTTTTCAGCATTTGCTGAACATTTTTCCGCCCGTCTGCCCATGTGTGACCATCATAATTGCGATACTGAAGGTCAGGAATATTTAGATAAAACAAATCATAAACATAATATTTATTGAGCAGCCGGATATAGCAGCTCGGCGCGTTTTTTCCTTCAAAGAATGCAATCAATTCCTGATGCAGCCGCGTGTACTGCTCAAAAATATGCGGCTTGGGGCTGTGCGTCAGACTGCCCTCACGCATTTCATAGTGATACAAAAGGGCATCGGTGATATACAGACTCTGCGCGGAGTACATCGCGCAAAGGACAAACAGAAAATCCTCGCTCAGAATCAGCCGTTCCGACACAAAACGCAAATCGTTTTTGTTCAGAAAATCCAGCCGATAAGCATGAAGACAGGACGAAAGCAGATAAGAGGCGGTATCCCGCAGAATCGGCAGCACAAGCTTATTCCTGATGTTTTCCCACTCATACAACCCCCTCGCATATTGATTTTGATAGGGTGTTGCGCCCGTTGCGCGGTGCATGATGAGGTCGTAGCGGATAATGTCGGCGTTTTGGGACGCTTGAACAGCCTTACGCAGCACCTCCAGCATATTCGGCTCCACATAATCGTCCGAATCAATGAACAGGACATAGCTACCTTTTGCCGCGTCAAGTCCTGCATTTCGGGCAGAGGCTAGCCCGCCGTTTTGCTTATGAATGACCCGAATTTTCTTATTTCTTTTCGCCCATGCATCACACAGTGCGCCTGATGCATCGGTCGAGCCATCATCCGCCAAAATAACCTCATAATCGTCCCCAGATTGGGAAAGAACGCTGCTAACGCTTCGTTCCAGATAGACGGCGACATTGTACACCGGCATGATAATGCTGAACAGCAAATCCATGCTTTCACCCGCTTTACAGCATAATTTTCAGGTACTTGTTCAGTTCCTTGGAATTTCCGTTTTCCTTTTCGAGCGCAGCCGCAAAACGCTTGCGGAGCGCGGCATCCTGTACGATTCTTTCCACCGCATCGGCGATGCTTTCCGCATTCATCGGGCAAATCAGCCCGTTTTCGCCGTCTGAAATCGCATCTGCCGCAGAAGGGTAATTGGTGATGATAATTGGCTTGCGGAATAGTTTCACCTCGTCCAATACCATCGATTTTCCCTCAAAACGCGAGGTCTGCACGAACACATCACAGCGTGCCATGTAGCTATAAGGATTGTCCTTTAAGCCCACAAGCAGAAAACAGTCGCTGACATCGCACTGGCTGATTTTATTTTCCAGCATTGCACGGTCAGGTCCATCGCCTACAATCACCCACAGAAAGCGCAGACCGCGTTCCTTCAGCACCTTGGCCGCACGCACGGTCAATTCAAACTGCTTCTGTTCACACAAGCGCCCGACAGACAGAATTTTGACGGCATCCGTTCTTTCAAACTCCGGCGCTTCTTTCTTTTCGCCGTTTGCCCGCACATCCGAGGCCAGTGTGATGTTTTCAAGGACAGATATTTTATTGGCAAACGCAGGAAACACCCGCAAAAAACTGTCACAGCAGACCTCTGAAATGGTGATGATGCCGTCCGCTGCCGCATAATACGAACGGTCAAACTCGGTGTCGTAGCGTAGCTTTTCGTATTCGTTGTGAATCCACAAAATTTTGCGGTCGGCACTTACCTTGTCCATCACGAAATAACTCGGAAAGCCGTTCATATAAGAGACCGCAATGTCATAATGCCCTTGCAGCGGTCGAATCAGCGGCTTCCAGTTTTTCCAGATACGCTGCTCCTCGTTGAGTTTTTTATGCAAAAGTCTTTGCTTGTTGCTCACCATCCAACGCAATTTTCCAATGTTCCCGCGCAGGGTTGGAAAGCGCTTCAGCAAAGCATCATGCCGTTCCGTCCCCAGCCAGACCAGCTCGGCAGGCGGCGTGAGCTGATGGACATAGGGCGGTATCTGCTCCATGAAAAGTCCGACAGGCTTTGCAATGAGCAAATTCATGTCATATTGCGCATCGAAACCCTGCTCCTTCATGCTTTTTAGAAAGGAAACTAAGCTCTTCTGCGCCCCGCCCAGCTCCATTGAATTGATGACCACCAGCACTCGTTTCTTTTGTGTCATCTGAAGCGCCTCCCCTCACGGTTAATGAATCATCCGGCGCACTGCCGCTTTATCCATTGCGTATTCCAGCGCCGTGTCAAAGGTAATCTGCTGCTGACGAAACGCCCGAACAAGGTTTCTATCGAATGGTACCACCCCGGCGGTCTTGGAATGCGCAATAGTGTTCTTGAAGCCCTCCAAGTCATTCTTATGCAGCAGCTCCCGCAGCACACTGTCAATCTCTACGCTTTCAAAAATAGGGATGTTCCCGCCTTCGGCGCTCGGCACCATGCGCTGGAAAATCATCATCTTCAGCACCCGCGCAAGTTGACCGCAAATCAGCGGCTGCTCGTTCAGCGAGAACATGGTGAGCAAGCCTTCGATGGCATCCGCAGAGCTTTCGCCGTACAGGGTGGACAAAATAAGCTGTCCTGTATTCGCCGCCCGCATGGTCTGCCGCACGACCTCCGCCGTCGGCAAGTCGCTGATGAGCAAAAGGTCAGGTCGCTGATAAAGCGCCGCCTCAATGCCCTCGCTGTAATCCACGGTGTCCTTATAAATTTCTCTCTGAATGACGATGCAACGGCCGTGGCTGTGCAGATATTCCAGCGGGTTTTCCAAGGTAATCAGTGTGCCGCCCGCCTTCGTTCGGTTGACCTGCTGTACAATGCTCGCCAATGTCGTCGTTTTGCCGCTGCCCGAATAACCCGCTGCCAACACAAGACCGTTGTTTAAATTGGCGGCGTTCATCACCTCCGGCGGGATATGTAATTCTTCAGGCGACGGCAGGGAAAATGCAATCATCCGAAGGATGCAGCCGAAGGAATTGCGCTGTCTGAACAGGCTGACACGAAACCTTGAAACGCCCGGCAGGGTGAAGGAAAAATTGTCATCACCCTTTTCATACAGACCATCGTCAATTTTCCGTTTGGCCAGTTCGTAAATCTCACGAATAATCCGCTCCGTGTCTGCCGGTGTCAGTGCCTCGCCCGCCTTCACCATTTTCCCGCGGGAGCGGATATGAATCGGTGTACCCGGCACGATATAAATC
>CAVJHY010000003.1:0-3089 GCA_963649405.1 bacterium | reverse complement strand
ATATAAATCTCATCGATTCTCCGCCTCGATGCTTCATGCAGAAAGTCTAAAAGAACAAAATTCGCCATGCTCGGCTCCTTTCGGTTGATTAAAAAGGAATTTATCCGACTCTCAATAATTTCCGTAGCGGAATGCGGTTGCGAAGCATCCGTTCCACAGTCTCCAAGCAGTCTGCAAAGTCTTCTCGCTTTCTGAAGGAAACGATATAGATAAGCACGGGAATCAGCACGGAGAGCGCCACGCTGAGGATGAAGGCTGGCCATTCGCTGAAATGAATGAGTGCCGTCACAACGGATGTAATGCCCCATGCGACAAACCCCACCAGCATATACCGCCCGATGGAGGTCATATAGCTTTTCAGGCTGTCGTGCGGATAGATGATTTTGAAAATGTTGTGAATCAGCCACGGAATTTCAATCATGCCCAATGCAAAGGTGCTGGACCAGAGAATGCCGTAGAGCTGAATGACATTGACGAGCACCAAATTCAGACACAGATTCACGCCCGCCGAAATAAGCGGACGGAAGCGGTCATGGTGCCACTGCCCCGCTGCGTTTTTGAAGGTATTGAAAAGACGCGTATACTCATACACGATAAAATACACGCAGAATGAAAAGACCATACCGTAGGGCAGCATCAATTCATCGCCCATCCAAATGCGCATAAACGGCTGGAAAATGCCCGCAAAGCAGCAGGTGCAGCCGAACACCAGCATGGTAAACAGAATACTGACGCGCCGGAAAATGCGCCTGTTGACCTCATCGCTCTCCATGACCAGGCTGTTGCCAAGCCCTGCCAAAATGCCATTCATCGTGACTTCCAAGAAGCCGCACACAGAGGTGATAATGAAGAAATAATTTTGATAAATTGCCAACATACTGAGTCCTAAGAATGCAGAAATGACAATGGTATCCGCCGAGCCAAGCACCACGCCGCCGATTTTGGAAATGAACAAATCGCGGATGTGTGCGTTGATAATCTTCCTCTTCTCCTTGGATATTTCCCCGACCGGCTTAAACTGCGGGAACATCTTAGCGGAAATCACCGCGCTGATGATGTTGCTCAAAATCTGCGTGACCAGAATGACCAAGACATACAGGTAATAATCCTTGAATACAAGCAGGACAATGGCTTGCAAAGAATATTGTAGCACCTGTGTACCGAGGGTGACATAATTTAAGACATCGTTTCTTTGATAGGCGGACAGGATGCAGCTCCGATAGGCAAACAGCCAATAGGAAAGCACGGTGGCTGCCAAATTCATCAGATAGAGCGTTTGCAGGCTCAATTCTTCGGGAATTGTGCCATTCACAAGGTACGGCAGGAACGGAATCAGCACCAGCCCGACCACCGCAACGACCAAGCCGATGATGCGGTAATAGGTCTTATAAAGCTGCATCAGGGCACAGATTTCTTCATCGTTGTCCTCGGCAATTGGCTTATACATGAAGAAAACCATTGCCGAGCCAATGCCAAGCTCCGCCAAATTCAGCACCTGCAAAACAGAAGTGAACAGGCTGTTCAGTCCCAAATACTGTACGCCCATGCAGTAAATCAGCATTGTGCGCATGATAAAGGGCATGAGCATTTGGAAAATCCGTGTAATCAGCCCAGACAAAATGTTTCTTCCCGTGTTCCGCGTTCGTTCAATCTTCATACAGCTTGTTCTCCTGATTGTTTAAGCGATAGTTGCTCCTGCGTGCTGCCCGCAATGCCCAGCCGCCTATTCGGGAGCTGGTCGGCACCAGATAGCAACATCAGACAAATCATCAGCATAAAAAAGTTGCGGTTGAGGGTGATTTCCACCGTTCCCAACAGTAAATAGGTGTAGACAAGCGCCAAAATCGGCATAATAACTGAAATAGCGCATTTTCGCTTGCAAAGAGCGATGATGGTGCAGAAAAACATGAGCATCAGAATGACCGCCGGAAAGCCCACCTCCAAGACCCATTGCAAAAAGGCATTCTGAACATCCGTATAACCAAAAGCCGGCCAGCAGACCGTGTAGGCATTGCCGATGCCATAGCCCCACAGCCATTCGCCGCTCATGACGCTCGGATACAGCTCATAAATCTCCGTGCGTCCCGTCAGCGTCAGTGAACGCCCCAGCTTGTCCACCACGATGTACTGCACCAAGGGCTGCTCAATCAGCCAGAAAATATAGTAGGCAAACAGCATACTGACCAGCGAGAGGATGATAAAGGTCTTCACCGAAGCCATCGTCCGCCGAAGCTGCTTTTCCCTTTTGTCAAAATACAAAATCATCCCAACGACCAGCAAAGAGCCGAGCATACCCGTGTTGCAGTCCACATAAATGCTGATAATCACATTGAGCAAAAGGAACACAAACAGCATGGCGGGTGGCAGTTTCACATTCTTTTTGCCGGGTCTGAGCAGTTTCATTCTGGTAAAGAAAAATGCCATCAAATTCATGTGGCTGTACACCACATCAAACTTTGTCCCCACCAGATAGGTTTGAAACTGCCCGTCCGAAAAGCGAATCACGCCGCTGAACATGAGCGCATCGTTGAGAAGGACGAAGACAAGCACGCAGTGATACCAAAAATCAAAGACTTGGACAGTGCGTCCCGTTGCTGTCGCATAGATGACAAGACAGATTCCCTCCAGCAAAAACAAGAGGAACAAAAGGTTGTAGGTGACAGGATTCAGGATGGGAAACCGCCCACTATTGACGAATGAAGAGACGGTCATCAGCACGCAAAACCCGAAAAACGCCATCAGCACATAAGCATACGGGGTTTTGCGCAACGCCGCCTTCATATCCTTCTTGTTCATTAACAGAAAACAGGTGCAAAACCCGCCGAGCATCATGATGCGCGGAACGATGGAAGGAATGTTGATAGAGATACCCGTGTTCTCAATCAGCGAATGTACAAAAACGAAGAGCATACTGATGTACAGCATCAGCGTGTACTGCTTTTCCATCGCCTTTTTGCGCGATGACTTCCGCAAGGCCGCCGCAGACACGGCGAGTGACTTGGACTGCATCAATATGTCCTCCTTCCTGTATTAGGGCAGCACCGCACAAATGAGGCAGCGCGATAAATAGTGAATTTTGTGTCAGATGC
>CAVJHY010000002.1:0-33192 GCA_963649405.1 bacterium | reverse complement strand
AAAGTTCACGATAAAATTTTGACGACTGGTCTTGACATGGGGACCACTATACTCATCAGTGCCGTTTTTCGCGGCTTAGGCGATGCAAATTCACCTCTATATTTTATCATCATTGCGTGTATCACCAATATCATCGGTGATATTACACTCACGAAATTCATTCCGCTGGGTGCTTCAGGCGCGGCGATTGCAACTGTAGCAGCGCAGGCAGTCAGTGTGATGCTGTCTCCAAAGCTGATTCAAAAAAAGGGACTGCCATTTGCTGTTGAAAAGCAGCATTTCTGTTTTGATGTCGAAACCGCCAGTGACATTCTGCGGTTAGGCACGCCAATTGCTCTGCAAAGTAAGTGCAATGAAGTGTTCTATCTTGTCCTGCTTGGCTTTGTAAATACGCTTGGAGAAGTAGTTTCGGCGGGCGTGGGCATTGCCGAAAAGCTTGTCATGTTCATCCTGCTGATTCATAATTCCTATATGCAATCCATTTCCGCATTCGTTGCGCAAAATGACGGTGCCGGACAGTTAGTACGTGCAAAGAAATCCATGTGGCTGGGGATGCTGACTGCCGCGATTTTAGGCGGAATCTTGGCTTATTTTTCCTTTTTCCACGGTGCAGCGCTTTCCACACTTTTTATAAAAGGCAGTGAAACAGTAGTACTTAGTGCGTCCGCGGAATTTCTGAAGGCAACCAGCATCGAGTGCTTCATCCTTTCGATGGTCTACTGCTTTATCGGCTACTTCAACGGAATAAAATGGATGACCTTCGTCATGGCGCAGGGGCTTTTGTCTATCTTTCTTGTGATGATTCCCTATGCGTGGCTGGTCAGCACACAGCCCAATCCAAGCCTGTTTAAAATCGGTATGTCCACGGCATGGGCAGCCGTCTTCACTCTCGTTGTTTGCCTGATATATTACCTCTATTTGTGTAAAAAAGCAGTGCCATCCAAAGAAAGGAGAAATTGATATAGGAACTGTCATAATCAGCACAAGTATGCAGTAATTTCAAAATAATGCTTGACAGCATCCCTCACATATGATAAAATACCAGCGGCTCAAAAGGAGCCTGTGCCGTAGACAGCAGGCGCGTGTCAACGCTTAATTTGCCCGCCGAGGTAACAAGGATAGCGTCATTCATGCCCTTGTGCCTTCACGCACAGGGGTTTCTTTTAATCTTAGCCGGAACACAGGTGAAACGAAACATGAGCAAGAATCTGGAGATCAAGAAGCAGGTTGTCGCAGACATTACCGAAAAGTTCAAGAATGCGCAGAGCGTCGTCGCAGTGCATTATTCCGGTCTGACGGTGGAGGAAGCAACCAAGCTGCGTGCCCAGTGCCGCGAAGCGGGTGTGGACTATTGCGTGCTGAAGAACACGCTGGTACGCCGTGCGCTGGATGACATGGGCATCAGTGGCTGGGACAACATGCTGGAAGGACCCACCGCATTTGCGTTCGGCATGAAGGATGCCGTCGCACCTGCCAAGATCGTTTGCGACTTCATCGACAAGGCGAAGAACGATCATATGTCCGTCAAGGTCGGTCTGATGGGTAACGAGGTGCTGGATGTGAACGCTATCAAGGCGCTCGCCGCACTGCCGTCCCGCGAGGTGTTGCTGGCTCGCTTGGTTGGCAGCCTGAATGCCCCGATCAGCAAGCTGGTCTATGTCTTGGAGGCTATCCGCAAGAAGCAGGCTGGCGAGGAGTAATTTCCGCCGCCTAACTAACGATTAAATTATTCAAATTTGGGAGGGAATATTTCCATGACTCACGAAGAATTTATCTCCGCGATCGAGTCGATGACTGTCATCGAACTGAACGATCTGGTGAAGGCTCTTGAAGAAAAGTTCGGCGTTTCCGCCGCTGCTCCTGTCGCCGTGGCTGGTGCTGCCGCCGCTGGTGCTGCCGCTGCTCCTGCTGAAGAGCAGACTGAGTTCGATGTCATCCTGAAGGATGCCGGCTCTGAGAAGATTAAGGTCATCAAGGCCGTCCGCGAAGTCGTCGCCGGCTTGGGTCTGAAGGAAGCTAAGGAATTCGTTGAATCCTGCCCGAAGACCATCAAGGAAGCTGTCCCGAAGGCCGAGGCCGAGAAGATCAAGGAAACCTTCGCTGCCGTTGGCGCGACCGTCGAAATCAAGTAATTTTTCGGGGTGTCAAAATTATTTTGACACCCCTTTTAAATTTTTTCTATTCAGTGCGCGGGCTTATGCCTACGCGCTTTTTTTATTTCTCATTCGTTTCGTCCGTATACAGTGAAATGCACACATTGAGTTTGCCTTTTTTGCTGGTGTTCTGGATTCCGTCATAACGGGCGCGGCCAAAGCGCCGAACGGAGATAATTTGCCTTTCCTTGAGCTGATAATCAGGACGGTCACATTCCGCATCATCTACCATCACACGCCCTTGACGGAAAAGTGCCTGAGCATCGTCGCGGCTTAAATGGAAAAGGTGGGCAACGATCGCATCCAATCGTGGCGAAGACACTTGCACCCGCACAGGCACGGTATGGCGCAGCTCACCCTCCGGTGGCTCAGTACGGACACAACGCACATCCGTCCTACCAATCTGCGTCAGCTCGTCCATGATATGCTGCGCCATGCGTTCTAAGCAGAATATATAAGCACCCTCCGTCCGCACGCAGATGTCGCCCACCATTTCACGCTCGATTTGTAGACCCATCAACGTACCCAGCACATCCCGATGCGAAATCGGCGTTGCAAAATGAACACTCTTCGGGGCAGCCAACAGGCAGACAATCGGAAATTCCCACTCTTCCGGTGCTTCATCCGCATCGACACCCAAAACACGCCGTTCGCAGTCATCCTTCCCACCAAAGAAGCGGAACGAAGCGCCTTCTTTCCGTGCAGCAATCTCCCCCATTTTCTGCTCGGACAAATTCAAAAATCTGCTAAATAGCGGAATACCGCGCTTGACCGCCCGCTGTGCAAGCTCCTGAAACGCTTTCTCGTCCATACGCCGTCCTCTTTCCCATCAGGATAATACCATTGTAGCAAAAATACCGGATTCGAGCAACCTTCAGAATGTAATTTTCAGTTTACAGCGCTTATAAATTGTGCTAAAATATACAGGAAACCAATCGAAAGGATTGATATATAGATGGAGCAAGTGACGACCAATCAGGAAAAAAGAAAGACCCTTTATTCTGCCATTCAGCCCTCCGGCAACATCACGCTGGGAAATTATATCGGTGCCATGCGCAATTTTACCTTGCTGGAAAAGGATTATGACTGCCTGTTCTGCGTGGCGGATTTACACGCGCTGACCGTCCGTCAGAATTCCGCTGATCTGCGCAAGCGCACGCAAATGCTGATTGCGCTGTACATTGCCACCGGTCTTGACCCGCAAAAAAGCATCATCTACTGCCAGAGTCATGTGCATCAGCACGCGGAGCTGGCATGGATTTTGAACTGCTTCACCTACATGGGCGAGCTGTCCCGCATGACTCAATTCAAGGACAAGAGCGCCAAGCACGCTGATAACATCAACGCGGGGCTTTTCACCTACCCCGTCCTGATGGCCGCCGACATCCTTTTGTATCAGGCGAATTTGGTGCCCGTTGGCGCAGACCAGAAGCAGCACCTTGAAATCTGCCGTGACATTGCCACGCGCTTCAACAGCATTTACGGTGATGTGTTCACCATTCCCGAGCCGTACATTCAGAAGACGACAGCACGCATTATGAGCCTGTCTGACCCGTCTCGCAAGATGAGTAAGTCTGACCCTGAAGACAGCTTTGTGGCCGTTCTGGACGAGCCGGATATCATCCGCAAAAAATTTAAGCGTGCAGTGACGGACTCCGAGGCAGAAATTCGCTATGACCCGGAGAACAAGCCCGGCGTGTCCAACCTTTTGTCCATTTTAGCGGCGCTCAAGAGCATCACGCCGGAGGAGGCCGCTGCCTCTTTGAGCGGACTTGGCTATGGGGCGCTGAAGGAGGCCGTTGCGGAAGCGGCTGTCGAAACCCTGTCTCCCATTCAAGAGCGCTATCACGCACTGGTCGGCGACAAGGAAATGATTGCAAAAATCACCTCCGAAAACGCCGAACGCGCTTCCTATCTGGCCAATAAGACGCTGCGTAAGGTCTACAAGAAAGTCGGTCTTTACCAGTTCTAAGATAAGGAGAACCAACCCATGAGTACGAAGGAAATCGTTACCATCACGGATATTCCTGGGCGCGATTCCTTAAGGCTCACCGTATGGAAGCCGGAGGGGACGCCGAAGGCCATCATTCAGCTTTTGCACGGCATGGCAGAGCATATCGACCGCTATGATTGGATTGCCCGCCGTCTGTGCGAGGATGGCTATGTCGTGGCCGGTCACAATCACCGCGGTCACGGGTCGGAATGCAAAAAGGAAGAGCTGGGCTATTTTGCAAAGGAAAACGGCTGGCTTTGTCTCATCGAGGATGCGCACCAAATCAGCGCCCGCTTAAAAGAGATGTTTCCGGCGCTGCCGTTCGTGCTGCTTGGGCATTCGATGGGTTCTTTTGCGGCGCGGGAATATGCCATCCGCTACGGGAATGAATTAAACGCGCTGGTTTTATCCGGCACAGGCTATTATTCTGCGGCACTCTGTATGGCGGGACAAATCATGGCCAAATTCAGCGCCCCCACTAAGCCCGCCAAATTAGTGGACAAAATTGCCTTTTCCGGCAATAATAAGCCCTTTGAGCCTGCCCGCACGCCCTTTGACTGGCTGTCGCGGAACGAGCGTGAGGTGGACAAATATGTGGCGGACGAGCGCTGCGGCTTCGTCTTTACAGGCAGCGCGTTTGCAGACTTTTTCGGCGGGCTGCGCCGCTTGACTGATCTGCACAGGCTCAAAAATATGCCGTCCGATTTGCCGGTTTACTTTATGTCCGGCGACCATGATCCGGTTGGGCAGATGGGCAAGGGCGTTATCAAGACCGCCAAGGAATTTGAAGAGGCAGGGCTTTGCGACATCACCGTCAAGCTGTACGCAGGCGGACGGCATGAAATGTTTAACGAAATCAATCGCAAGGAAGTGGCTGAAAATCTGGCCGAATGGCTGGGCAAGGCCATTCTACGAGGGACACAGAAGGATGCAGGAGGCGTTTTTGAAACATGAGCATTCAAATGTTTCCGGGCGATATTACCAAAGTACACGGCATTCGTGTTGGGCAAAAAGAAAATGAACAGGCGCGGACGGGTGTGACCGTCGTTCTTTGCCGCAAAGAAGGCGCTGTCGGCGGCGTGTCCGTGCGTGGTGCTGCGCCGGGTACAAGAGAGACAGATTTACTCCGTCCGGGCAATTTGGTCGAACGCGCTCACGCGGTCGTGCTGGCGGGCGGCAGCGCCTTTGGCTTGGAGGCAGCGAGCGGTGTCATGCGCTATTTGGAGCAGATGGGTGTCGGTCTTGATATGGGCGATTCCGTCATTCCCATCGTCCCCTCCGCAGTGCTGTATGATTTAGGCGTTGGTCAGGCGCATATGCGGCCTGATGCCATGATGGGGCGTACCGCTTGTATGACCGCTGCTAAGGGTGTTGTGCAGGGGCGCGTCGGTGCCGGTGCGGGTGCAACGGTCGGCAAACTCGTGCCTGGCGCTGTCCCGCAGGACAGCGGTGTCGGCAGCGCATCCATTACCTTGCCGGAGGGCGTGACGGTCGGTGCGATTGTCGCCGTTAATGCCGTTGGCGATGTCTATGACCCGCGCACGGGTGAAATGATTGGCTGTGCGCATATGCCGGACGGCTCTGCAATTTCCGCCGAAGGGATGCTCTGGGGACACGCGCCAGCACCGCAGCAGATTCGCATTCCCGCGCCCGGCTCAAACACCACCATCGGCGTAGTCGCCGTGGACTGCAAGCTCACCAAGGAGCAGACCAACCGTTTGGCGGATGTCGCTCATGACGGCTTGGCGCGGACTATCCGCCCCGTGCATACCCAGATGGACGGCGATACGATGTTCGCCTTGGCCACTGGCCGCGTGGACACCGAGGTCAATTTTGTGAAGCTCTGCGCAGCAGCGGCAGAAGTCACGGCTCGCGCCATCGTCAACGCCATCATCGCCGCAAACGCATGATCATAGGCATTGGGCTTGATTTATGCCAAATTTCGCGCATGGAGGAGAATATTCAAAATGCGCATTTTATGATGCGCTATTTTAGCGTAGAGGAGCGGGCGTATGTCGCCGAACGCGGCAAAATGGCTGCCTCCTCCTTGGCCGCCATGTTCGCTGCCAAGGAAGCGTTCGTCAAGGCAATGGGAACGGGCTTTCAAACGACAAAGCTGAATGAAATCACCGTTTTGCATGATGCCTGCGGCGCTCCCTATTATGATTTACGCGGCGATATGAAGCAAAACGCCGAACAAAAGCACATCACGCATACCTTTTTAAGCATCACGCATGAGGCTGGTCTTGCGGCCGCCATGTGCGTATTGGAGGGCTGAAGCCATGCAATATACCGTTTCGCCGGAAAGAATGCAGGCGCTGGAGCAGCACGCCTTTTCACAGGGCGTTTCTGCACTTCTTTTGATGGAGCATGCCGCACAAAGCGTTGTCGCGGCGCTTGAAAAGGCGCTGTATGGTGTCAAAAGCAAGCGCGTTCTCATCGTCTGCGGCATGGGCAATAACGGCGGGGACGGCTTGGCAGCGGCGCGGATGTTGCTGCAAAGAGGCTGCAAAGTCAAACTCTATCTGTTAGGTGAGCCGAAAACGGACGAGGCGCAGGTGAATTTTGCATATCTCAAGGCACTGTCGCCGGACTGCACTGAAATCATCAACGCCGTTCCCGATATGGACGGCTATGATGCCGTTATCGATGCCATTTTCGGCATGGGCTTTCACGGCGCTCCCGATGGGCTGAATGCGGAAGTCATCAACAAAATTAACGCTTCTAACGCGCCTGTCAAGTTGAGTGTGGATATTCCATCCGGCATGAACGGTGAAACGGGCACGACAGCGCTTTGCGTCCATGCAACGCACACCGTCACACTTGGCTTTGCTAAATTAGGGCTATATTTAACAAATCAAAAATCATATGTCGGAAAGCTGACCGTTGCGCCGCTGCAATTACCAAATTCCTGCACAGCAAACGGCGATTGGCCGGGCGCATATGCCGAAATCATGGAGGAAAGCACTGTCAAAGCGCTCCTTGCGCACCGAGCGCCGGACACGCACAAGGGCATCGCCGGACGGGTACTGCTGTATGCGGGGTCAATGGGCATGGCGGGCGCAGCAACGATGGCAGCCAAGGCTGCGCTTCGAGCGGGCGCTGGGCTGGTCACGGTGGCTTGCCCCAAGGACATCATCCCTATTTTGCAGCAGATTGTGCCGAATGCCATGTGTATGGATATTGACGATGCCGTTCAGCATCCGCCGCGTCATGATGTGTTAGCCGTCGGCTGCGGACTTGGAAAGAGCAAGGTGGCGCAGCAGCATCTGCTGACACTGCTTCAAAATGAAAAAGCGCCTGTCATCTTGGATGCAGACGCGCTGAATATGCTGGCGAAAACGCCGTTTTTTCTGCCCGTCAATGCCATTCTCACGCCGCACATCGGCGAGGCGGCGCGGCTGCTGTCGATTTCCGTGGAGGAAGCAGCCGCTGATATGCTCAAAACGGCGCAGCAGCTTCATCAGAAATTCGGTGCGCTCATTGTCTTAAAAAGCGCCTGCACGGTCATCTATGACGGAAAAACCTTTGCGCTCAATGCTGGCACAGTGCCCGCTTTGGCCAAAGGCGGCAGCGGGGATGCCCTGTGCGGCATTCTGGCCGCGCTGATGGCAGACCAAGGGCTTTCCCTCTCCCCCATCTCCTGCACACAGACGGCTTGTCTATGGCACGGCATGGCGGGACGGTTCGCCGCAGCGCGTTTTGGTGAACGCTCGACTTTAACGGGTGATGTCATCAACGCGCTCGGTTCGTGTCTTCTCCATTAACTTTTCCTCCGCTTGCCGCTTGGAATAAATGCAGCCGCAGTAATTCTGTCGGTAAAGGTGGTAGATAACGGAAAGCCGAATGGAGCGCAGATACCCGTCATTCTTCTTAAAATCAGAAAACAGGTACGGCACGCCGTACTCCTTCGACAATTCGCCGCCCAGCGCATTCAGCTTGGCGGCATTTTTATAAGGGCTGACGGACAGGGTGGTTGTAAAATAATCAAAGCAATGTTTTTGAGCGACCCGCGCCGTTTCCTCCAAGCGTAGGCGATAACAGGCAAAGCATCGCGTCCCGCCCTCCGGCACATCCTCCAGCCCTCTGGAAAGTGCATCAAACTTTTCCGTGTCATATGCGCCGACCAGCACTTCCGGCTTCGAAGGCAACGGCATCTCGCGGGTCAGCCGCTCCAGCTCCTGCATCCGCTTTTCAAACTCCTCGTAGGGCGAAATGTTGGGGTTATAGTCATAACATGTCACATCAAAATGAGCGCAGAGATATTCCAGCACCGAGCTGGAGCAAGGTGCACAACAGGTATGCAGCAAGAGCCGCAGCCTACGCCCTGCCGCTTCTTCCTTGCGCACGATGTCCTCCATCACACGCTGATAATTGACCTTCTCCATCCGTACCATCTCCTTTGCCCTCTTATTTCTCTCTTTTTTGCCTGATTTCCTGCCTGATTTGCGCCTTTTTATTCAAAAAAAGCCCCTTTTCAGCGTGTCCAAAATGCTGTATAATGGATATGGGAGATGAAACTTGAATGCGGCTTGGAATCTTTCTCGGTATGTTTGACCCGATGCATCGCGGACATTTGGCGGTTGCAGGAGCTGCTTTGGGGCAGGGCATTGCCGAAGTGGTTCTGACCCCGCTTGCCGCGCCATTAAGCGGCGGCGATGGTTATGCATCTGGCACTGAACGGCTCAGCATGTGCCGTCTCACCATTGGGAATGAAAAGCACATTCATGTGTCCGATTGTGCACTCAATGAAATGCGTCCTCTCGCCGAGGTCGTGTCTGAGCTTCAATGCACCTACCGCGCGGAGACGGTCACGCTGATTGTCGAAAATCATCGTTTTCATGATTTGGTCAGCCGAAATGACCGGCTGAACGAGTTGTGCGATGTGCTGTGCTATCCTTGTCTCCCCAAAGATATTCCATTCGGCTGGCGGGTGCAGGAGCTTTCCATGCCCGGCGAACTCAGCGATTCAGCGGACATTCGAGCCATGCTTTCCCGCTATGAAGACGCACCCGCACTCTTCCCTGAAGAGGCCTCCTATATCGCCGAAAACGGTCTGTATCATGATGCATCGCTGTTGACCGTGCGCGAACACATGAGTGAAAAACGCTTCCGGCACACCTTGGGCGTTCGGCATGAGGCTGTCCGCCTTGCCTTGATGCATGAAATTTCTCTTCAAAAGGCAGCACAGGCTGCCATGCTGCACGACTGCGCGAAGGGGCTTCCCTTTGACGAAATGCTGCATCTGGCACAGAAAGCGGGCATTGTGGACGCGGATGTGCTGTCTTCCCCCGCCATGCTGCACGGTCCTGTGGCAGCGTTCATCGCACGGACAGAATACGGGGTCACGGATGTGGATGTGCTGAACGCCATCACTTATCACACGGTCGGACGGACACATATGACTGCGCTGGAGCTGTGCATTTTTGTCGCCGATGCGACCGAGCCGGGGCGCGAGCATTATCCCGGTCTCAAGCGTCTGCGGAAGCTGTCCGAGCAAAGCCTTTCCGCCGCTGCGCTGCTTTCCTTGAACTTGACCAAGGAATATGTTTTATCCAAAGGCGGCACTTTCAACCGCCTGTCCGAAGCGACCATTGCCTGGCTACAAACTGTCGTTCCGGCTTCACTGCTGCAACAAACAAAAGCGTAATCGAGTGATTAGCCGTTAGTCGTTGGCTGTTAGGGCAGCACCGCACAAATGAGGCGGCGCGATAAATAGTGAATTTTGTGTCAGATGCAATTGCAAAAATCGATGGTTTACTGGATGTAAATCGAGATTTTTGCAAGAAGTAGATGGCACAAAAGGCACATTTTTGCGCGTTGCTGAATTGTGCGGTGATGCCTTAGCAAATAAAGATACTATTCACTGCCTATTAAAAAAGGAGGTATCCCATGAAACAGATCAACCTCGCCCAGCAGATTGCCAAGGTATTAAGCGACAAAAAAGCTCAGAACATCGTCATTCTGAATGTCGGTCATTTGACCGTCATCACGGATTATATGGTCATTGCCACAGGACGCTCCGTCCTGCAAACGCGGGCACTGGCCGATGAGGTGGATGACAAAATGGCACAGTTAGGCATTTCGCTCCGCTCTCGTGAAGGGCTTCAGGAGGGACGCTGGATTGTGCTGGATTACGGCACGGTGCTTGTGCATATATTTCATCCTGATGACCGCGAACATTACAACCTTGAACGCCTCTGGGCAGACGGAACCAACAGCATCCCTCTGCCGCCGGAGACCGATGAGGTCGAAGAATGAACATCCAGATTTACTTTTTTAAGAAAAATTTTGATGTGCAAAAGGCCGAGCGCTTCTTTAAGGAGCGCCGCATTCCCTATCAGCTTGTCGATATGAAAAAGCACGGGCCCGGTCTCAAAGAACTTGAGGTCTTTGCGCGTGCCGCCGGCGGTGCGTATCAGCTTGTGGACAGGAAAAATATTGACGCGCTGTCGCATCCCGTTGCACATACCGAGGATGCCCAGCGCATTTTAGAATACCTTACGGAATCCCCGCAATTCATGCTCGCCCCTGTTGTCCGTAATGGCCGCCTCGCCACTGTCGGACATGCGGATGAAAGGACTTGGGGAGAATGGGTGAAACAGGAATAATAACAATTTTTTAAATGCGATAAAGAATGCTTTTCCCGCACTCCTTCCAAGAAAACGAATCATTATTATACCGGTTGGCTTCTAATCTATCTATTATCTGCTTTTGAAAGAAACAATATTATAATACACTAAAAGATTGGTTTCTGAGTAGAGCGTGAGAGGATGATTCTTCGCCCAACAAAGATTCCCTTCTCGCATATTATGCTTCGTCAATTTCTTACAATATCATCACAAATGTCCCCACAGCAATCAGCGCGATGCCGATGGCGGATTTTAGGGTGATTTGCTCGTGCAGGAAAAGGGCGGCAAAGACGATAGTCAGCACGATACTGAATTTATCAATCGGGACGACCTTAGATACTTCGCCCATCTGGATGGCTTTATAGTAGCACAGCCATGATGCACCGGTTGCAAGGCCGGACAGGACAAGGAACAGCCAGCTTTTTTGACTGATGGAGCTTAAGCCTTTTTGCGCGTTGGTCAGGAACACGATTCCCCACGACATCACCAACACGACTGCCGTGCGCACAGCCGTCGCAAGATTGGAATTAACATTTTCGATGCCGACCTTGGCCAGAATGGATGTTGCCGCCGCGAACACAGAGGACAAAACCGCAAGCACTGCCCACATGAACAGCTCATCTCCTTCAAATGATTTCGTTTCACATTATAGGCTTTCAAATAGCCTTTGTAAAGGCATCCACGCACAATTTGGTGATGACACTCAATGTGCTTTTCCGATGCCTTGTTTCAATTGATGACACCGCTGAGGGACATTGTAATTTTTTCAGTTTTCCAATTTTCTCGCCTCTGCTTCATGCCAAAGCATTAATACGCACTATTTCACCCGTTCATAGCAATAATCGCACTGACTTCCGCCCTCACCGATGCGCTCGGTGTAGAAAAACTTGGTGTTCGGAAGATTATCATAGAGAAGGTTATCCACTCGGCAAAAGCCCTTGGTCATTTCCGGCATACCGTATTTCGTAAAAATCTGGGCGTAAATGCACGAATGCGTGACCATTACAAACTGATGGTGCGGTGCTTTGGGGAAAGACACGCTCCACCCGTAACCAAGCGTGTGCCGAAACTTGATGGGCATTGCGATTTTCAGCATCGACACAAACCAGCGGTGCGCCGCAAGGTGCTGCATAGACGGAATCTGCGGCTCAAGGTAGCGATACATCGCCTCCAGCACAATGTGCTGCGCCTCGGTGCGCGTCTTTCCCTCTGCTTCATACATTTGCACAAGCGCCAAGGCGGACAAAAGATTGCACAAATGACCGTAATTTTTGCTGTCCGCATACTCCTTGTTTTCATCGAGCAGCCTGTTAATATTCTGGATTGTCTGCGCACATTCATTTTCAGTCAGCGTCTTTTCCAAATCTCGAAACCGCGATGCCTTCAGCATCTTTTCCGCAATGTACCGCATTCTGCGCCTCCAATCTGTTTCATGCAGCCAAATCATAGCACTTTTTTCTCAAATCTTCAACAATTCTAATTTCTGTTTCCTATTCCTAACTTATTTTCATTCTCCCCCTTGACAACCTGAATGCGCCGTGTTATCATTGCTTCGCAATTCCGATAAAAAAAGTCGGGATTGAAGGAGGAACAGTCTTGAAGCTCTCCACAAGAGGCAAATATGGGCTGTACGCGATGGTGTTTTTAGCGCAAAAGGACGGAAACGGGCCGCAGCCGCTCAAGGAAATTGCGCAGCTCGGTCTGCCGGAAAACTATTTGGAGCAGCTCTTGGGCGCACTTCGCCGCGCAGGGCTGGTCAAAACAGTCCGAGGGGCGCAGGGCGGCTATGCGCTGGCCAAAGAGCCGAAAAGCATCACCGTCGGCAATATCATCGATGCGATGGAAGGGCCGCTGGCGCTGTCCGAGTGCTTAGAGCCGGGACACGAGGCTGCCTGTCCGCGCTGTGAAGGCTGCCGAACGCGCACGGTTTGGGAATACCTCACACAACAAATCAACAATCTGCTGGACAGCATCACCTTGGAAGATATGCTCTCTGGCAACATAAAAGGAGACCTGTAACATGGATCGGATTTACATGGATAACGCCGGCACAACCGCAGTAGCGCCGGAAGTTGTAAAGGCGATGCTCCCCTATTTCACCGAATGCTACGGCAATGCCTCCAGCATTCACAGCACGGGGCGTGATGCCCGCCGTGTCTTGGAGGATGCCCGCAAACGCGTCGCCGCGTGCATCGGTGCAAAACCCAACGAGATTTACTTTACCTCCGGCGGCTCGGAGAGCGACAACTGGGCGCTCAAAGGCTTTGCCTATGCCAACCGCCGCAAGGGTAACCACATCATCACCTCCGCCATCGAGCATCACGCCATCCTGCACACCTGCGAATTTTTGAAGACGCAGGGCTTTGAAGTAACTTATGTGCCGGTGGATGAATATGGCCGCGTGTCGCCTGAAGATGTCGAAAAGGCCATCACCGATCAGACCATTCTGATTTCCATCATGGCTGCCAACAATGAAATCGGCACGATTGAACCGGTCAAGGAAATCGCCAAGATTGCTCATGCGCACAAAATCACCTTCCATACAGACGCAGTTCAGGCGATGGGCGCAATTCCCGTCAATGTGAACGATTGGGATGTGGATATGCTGTCCATGTCCGCACACAAGTTCCACGGGCCGAAGGGTGTGGGCGTTTTGTACATCCGTCAGGGTGTCCGCATGGAAAACTTCATGCACGGCGGCGCTCAGGAGCGCGGCAAGCGTGCGTCCACGGAAAATGTCCCCGGCATCGTTGGCTTGGTCACGGCGCTGGAACGGGCTGTAAAGAATCAGCCGGAAACCGCGGAAAGGCTCACTCGTCTGCGTGACAAGCTGATTCATGGCATTTTGACCACTATCCCCTATACGCGGCTGAACGGACACCCGACCGAGCGTCTGCCCGGCAATGTGAATGTTTCAGTCCTGTATATCGAGGGCGAAGGCTTGCTCCTGCGGCTGGATGTCGAGGGCGGCATTGCAGCCTCCTCCGGCTCTGCCTGCACCTCCGGCTCGCTGGATCCCAGCCATGTGCTGCTCGCCATTGGTCTGCCGCACGAAGTGGCGCACGGCAGTCTTCGCCTGTCCCTCTCCGATGTGAACACGGAAGAAGAAGTGGACGAGGTGCTGCGCGTGCTACCCGGCATTGTGCAAAAGCTGCGCGATATGTCCCCTGTTTATCAGGATGCGATGAAGGAAAAGGAAGGTAAATAAATTATGTACAGTGAAAAAGTGATGGATCATTTTTCCAATCCCCGCAATGTGGGCGAAATCGAGAACGCGGATGGCGTGGGCACCGTGGGCAACGCCAAGTGCGGCGACATCATGCGGATGTTCCTGAAGGTGGACAACGGCATTATCACCGATGTGAAATTCAAGACCTTCGGCTGCGGCGCGGCCATTGCGACCTCTTCCATGGCGACGGAAATGGTGAAGGGCAAGACGCTCAAGGAAGCACTGAAGCTGACCAATCAGGCTGTGGCTGAGGCGCTGGACGGTCTTCCCCCCGTTAAAATGCACTGCTCCATGCTGGCTGAGCAAGCCATCCATGCGGCCGTGGACGACTATATGAAGAAGCATCCCGACGAGGTTATTTAATGCCTGACATTCATGGAAACACGGAGGGCATTCGCCAGACTGCCCTCCAGCAGCTTCAAACCTTATATGAATACCCCTTTGAGGCAGATGAATTCGCACCGGCTGAGCTGGTGCGAATTCTTGCGCGTTTTTCGGCTGTCATTAACCGCGAGATTGCGCTGTATGTCAGCCGCGGCGGGGATGTGCTGGACATCATGATTGGCGGACGCGATCAGGTCTCCCTGCCATCTATGCGCTTGCGCAGGAGCGAAAAAAGGCTGTCGATGGTTCGCGTTCTGCGTACACACCCCCGTGCAAGCGCCGAGCTTTCCGATGTGGACATCACGGCACTGCGTTCTCTCTATCTGGATGCCATCTGTGCCATCGGAACAGACATGCAGGGCGAGGTCACCGGCGTTTCCTGTGCTTTCCTTGGCGAAAAGCAGAACGGCGTACCGACACCGATTGTAACGCCCATTGTCTCCCTTCGCCGTCTGCCGCAAAGCGCATGGATGAAGCAGATTGAAGAGTCTGAGCGGCTGGTGATGCAGGGCGAGGAGCGGCAGGAAAGCGAAAAGGAGCGGGCGCTGCTCGTCTCCATTGACTCCGAGCGTTCCTTGGACGAACTCAAAGCGCTGGCTGAAAGTGCGGGTGCGGTCGTTGTCGGGCTGCAGCTTCAGCATCGTCCGCATCCCGATACGGGGACTTATGTCGGCTCCGGCAAGGCAGGGCAGCTTGCCTTGGACGCACAGGCGTTGGAGGCTGACCTTGTGATTGTGGATGATGAGCTGACCGGCGCACAGCTTAAAAATTTGGAAGACATCATCGGCGTGAAGGTCATCGACCGAACGGCGCTCATTTTGGACATCTTCGCCCAACGTGCCAAGTCCGGCGAGGGCAAACTGCAAGTGTCATTGGCGCAGCTCAAATATCAGCAGAGCCGTTTAATCGGTCAGGGGCTTGTCCTCTCCCGTCTGGCTGGCGGCATCGGCACACGCGGACCGGGCGAATCCAAGCTGGAAATGGACAGGCGGCGCATTCGTGCGCGGATGACAGAGCTGAAGCGCCAGCTTGCCGAGATGGAGGGGCAGCGTGCCTTGCGCCGCAAGATGCGCGAAAAGAATGCCATCCCGATGGTCGCTCTTGTCGGCTACACCAACACGGGCAAGTCCACTCTGCTTAATTACATCACAGATGCGGGCGTATATGTGCAAAACCAGCTTTTTGCCACGCTTGATGCCGTTTCCCGCAAGGTCTCCCTTTCGGACGGCACGGAATTTCTGCTGACCGACACAGTTGGCTTTATCAGCAAGCTGCCGACTGACCTCATCGAAGCATTCAAATCCACCTTGGAAGAGGCGGCGCGGGCTGACCTCATCGTCATCGTAAATGACGCTTCCAATCCCGAAATGCACACCCAGCATCAGGTGGTCGAGGAAGTTTTGCAGGGGCTTCATGCAGACACCCAACCGCGCATTGATGTGCTGAACAAGTGCGACAGCGCGGACAATGTTTCGGACACCCTGCTGCCCGGCGCGGTCAAAATCAGCGCTAAGACAGGCGAAAAAGTGGACGATTTGCTGCACCTTATTGCTGAAAAGCTGCACGAAAAGTCCCAGAAGCTCACCGTGCTTGTTCCCTTCTCCAATTATCAGATGATGAACGACCTGCGTTCGCAGGGGCGCATCCTCAATGAAGAACATACGGACGATGGTACGAAGGTCACCGTCATGCTGTCTAACGAGGCGCTTGGTAAATTAAATGGTCGTTGGGGTAAATATTTCAACTGAAGGGATGTTTTTTCCTGCGCTTTTGCGTTATAATAAAGGCAGTGCTGTCTTGGCACTGCCTTATCCTTTTCATGAAAGGAAACCAAAACCATGCTTTCCAAGCTGCTTGCCTTGCTGATGACCTTTCTGACCCTCGGTCAAACGGCCATCAGTGATTATACAAATGAAATGTCACTGGGCGGCAATCTGTTTCTCATCAACCGCGATTACCGCATCAGCGCGGACTATGTGCCGGATGATTTGGTCATGCCCAATGTCAAGCGCGGCGGCTCCGGCGTAAAGATGCGTAAGGAAGCGGCAGAGGCGCTTGAAAAGCTGTTTGCGGCGGCCAAGGAAGAGGAAAATTACACCCTGCTCGCCATTTCCGGCTATCGCAGCTATCAGAGCCAGACCAATATTTATAGGCGCAAGGTGAAAAACGCCGGTGTCAAGCAGGCTAACCTATTGATAGCTTTGCCCGGCACAAGCGAGCATCAGTTGGGGCTGGCAATGGATGTCGGCTGCAAAAACAACACAGGCTTAACGGGCGGCTTCGGCAAGCTGCCGGAGGGCAAGTGGGTCGCGGAAAACTGCTACCGCTTCGGCTTCATCATCCGCTATAAGGAGGAATGGACGGAGACCACCGGCTATGCCTATGAGCCGTGGCACATCCGCTATGTCGGCGTAGAACACGCCATGCGCATCAAGGAGCTGGATATTCCCTTGGAGGACTATGTAAAGACCCTGCGTGAAGCGCAGGAAGTGCTTGCCCTTCAAAGCGCCGGAAAGGAGTGATTTTTATTCGCCGTTTGCTGTGCTGCCTATTTTGCCTTTTCCTGTTGATTTCTGTCGGGTATGCGGAGGAAAGCGCCTTTCCCGAATGGACATACCCGCTTGAGCCGGAGATTTTGGCCAACAAATCCGGCTATATTACCTTGGTCAATCAAACGAATCTTCTGGACTCTTCCTATGTGCCGAACGATTTAGTCACCATCACCATGAAATGCGTGTCATCCATTCGCGGCGACCAGCTTCGCAAAGTAGCGGAGCAGGCACTTTCCGATATGTTCGATGCAGCGGCTGAAGATGGGTATATCCTCTATGCCAAGAGCGTATACCGTGCCTATTCCACCCAGTCTTATATGTATAAAAACCGTCTGCAGAAGGTCGGACGCGATGACGGCGTTGTCGCCTATCCCGGCTCCAGCGACCATCAAACGGGGCTGGGCGTGGATGTGCTGAACTATGAATGGACGAAAAAGAGCGGCATGACGGCGGCTTTCGGCCAGACCAAGGAAGCGCAATGGATGGCTCAGCACTGCGCGGAATACGGCTTTATCATCCGCTATATGGAGGATAAGGAAGACATCACCGGCATCATCTACGAGCCGTGGCACCTTCGCTATGTGGGCGTGAATGCGGCGAAATACATCATGGGCAACAACCTTTCCTTGGAGGAATTTGACGCGGAATGGCACGCCTATATTGAGGCATGGGAGGCGCAGGGTGGCGATTTTGATGCGCTTCTTTACGAGCTGTCCCAGCCTAATCCCGTCATTGTGCTGGAGGTGACGGAGGACGGCGACGAAGAAGTGTCGCTGTTCTACTGAAAATGGCCTCTCTTCGTGACCGCTTAAACGCCTACGGCGCACAAAAAAAGGTGCAGCGTCCGGCTGTGGTGCAGCAGAAGGAAGACTGCTACCGCGTCTTTGATAAAACGCCGCGTAGCGATTATCCCCTGCCGGACACGGTGAACGGCGTATCGCTGGAAGCACTGCTGGGCGAGCCTTTTTCCGACATCCCGATTGACAAAATGCTGTTTCTGGATACGGAAACAACGGGGCTGTCCGGCGGTGTCGGGACGCTGGCATTCTTGGTGGGGCTTGGGTATTTTGAGGACGGCACATTCATCGTCGAGCAGGATTTAATGCGCGACTATGATGAGGAAATTTTCCTGCTGAATCATGTACAGGAGAAACTTCAAAAGACGCGGCTTTTAATCACCTTCAACGGACACACCTTCGATATGCCGCTCTTAAACAGCCGCTTTCTCATGCAAAGGATGCGCCCTACGCCCCTTCCCCCCCACGCGGATTTGCTCCGCAGCGCTCGCTCTGTCTGGCGGCTTCGCTTAAAGCACTGCTCCTTGTCCGCCTTGGAAGAGGCTGTTTTCCATCAGCCGCGCAAGGATGATTTGCCTGGCGCGTTGGTACCGAAGCAGTTTTTTGACTATTTGAAATGCCGTGACTTTGCCCTGCTGGAGCCTGTGCTTCAGCACAACTGTCAGGACATCAAAACCCTGCCGCACCTTTTTCACAAGCTCCTGAGCCTGTACGAAAACCCGCTTGCCAGCCAGCACGCGCAGGATGTTTTTTCCATCGGGCGGGTCATGGAAAAACGCGGGCAGAAGGCGTTGGCGCGGAAGTGCTTCCGAGCAGCGGACAAGGGTACGATGTCGCGGCTTTCCCGTATGACGCTGGCGGACAGCTATCGGCGGGAGCAGGAATTTGCGCTGGCAGCCTCTATCTACGAAGAGATGATTGCGGACGGCTTGGGCGGCGCTTTCCCCTATATCGCCTTGGCCAAGCTCTGCGAACATAAGTTGGGTGACCCTGCACGAGCGCTTGCGCTGACCAAAAAGGCGATTCTGCTGACCAATCCTTATGACGATGCGGCGCTTCAGGCTGCGCAAAAACGCGCCCTGCGCCTGATGAAAAAACTGGAGGGACGAAAAAACAATGGGATTCTTTGACGCATTAAAAATACGCAAGGCCATCATGAAGCACCAGAAAGGGCAGACCGAGGAGGCCAAGGCCGATTACAAAAAATTCTATGAGGACGGCGTGATTGATCCGAGCTATCTGCTCCCCTACACGGTGTTGCTTTTGCGCGAGGGCGGCACGGAAAATTACGAAAAGGTGAAGGAAATCTTAAAAAAGGTGGACAAGCTCAAAACGCTGTCGCCAGAAGACAAGCGTCAGGTGCATCTGAATTACGCCTGTGCGCAGTACAAGCTGGGCAACCTGAGTGAAGCTATTCACCTGATGGAGCTGTCCCACCAGAAGAGCCACTGCGGGAACACCTACGGCGCTTTGGGCTTCTTTTATGTAGAAGCAGGCGATGCCGAAAAGGGCTTGGCCTATAACTTGGAAGCGCTGGATTATGACGCCGAAGACCCGGTTGTTCTGGACAATTTAGGTCAGCTTTATTACCGCGTCATCGGCGATAAGGAAAAGGCGCTGGAATACTTCAAGAAGGCGCACGAGCTGAAGCCCACGCAGATTGATACCCTCTATTTTCTTGCCAAGTACGACCTTGATGCCGGCGACAAAGAGGCCGCTGTCCAGAAGCTGGAAACCGCGTTGGAAGGTCGCTTCTCCCCGCTCAATTATGCCAAGCCGGAGCAGATTAAAGAAGAAATCGAGAAAATCAAGGCAAGTATGTAACACACTTGCATAGCAAAAAGGAGCTGCCTTTATCAGACAGCTCCTTTTTTATGCGATGATAGGGATAAGGGAACAGGGATCAGGAAACAGAAGAGTAGAGTTAGGAATTATGAATCACAGCATCTGCTAACAGCTAACCGCTTCTTTCCACTATTTCCTATTCCCTGTTTTCTAATCCCTATCCACTATCCACTAATCACTGCCCATTATCCGTTCCTTCGCTCGGTCGTACCACTTCGGCCGTTTCCGCTTGCCTGTCTCCCAGCCCATCCAATAATTGATAAAAAAGAGGCGTTCCATGCGTTTGCGCTTCTTTTTGAGGTCATCATTGGATGTCGGCGTAGCCATGCCGGACGCGGCAAAGCCCATCCTTTTCGCCATGTATTTGGGACGGAACAGGTGATAATCCGAAGTGATGACGAGGGCAGACGGATGACCTTTTGCAAATGCTTCCGGCTGATACGCCGCATAGACGGCCTTCGCATTGCAGATATTTTCGTAAGTGGTCTGGGACTTGTCCTCCAGCAAAATCTGCTCTGCATCAACGCCCAGTGCCTGAAGCGCCTTGGCCATCACGGAAGCCTCCGTGCAGGGCGTGTCCGGCGTTTGCCCGCCACAGACGATGATGCACTTGGCCATCCCCGCCAGCATACATTTTGCCGCCAGCCGAATGCGCCCGTTCAGCTCCGCATCCGGCGTGCCGTCGCTGTTCAGCTTTAACCCAAGCAACAGAATAACATCATAGGTCTTGTTCATATTCTCACCTTGTCGGGACAATCTCAATCCAGTAGCCGTCTGGGTCTTCGATGAAATAGATGCCCATCTTCTCATTTTCATAGCAAATGACACCCATCTGCTTGTGCTTTTCATGCGCGGCGTTCATGTCATCCACGCGGAAAGCCAGATGGATTTCATTGTCGCCCAAGTCATAATGATCCTTTTCAAAATGCTTGAGGCAGGTCAATTCAAGCTCATGCGGCGTTACGCCATCGCTCAAAAAAACCAGCGTAAAGTCATCTTTTTCCTTGCGGCGTGCTTCCTTTAAGCCCAACGCCTCTTCATAAAAAGCCAGTGACTTTTCCAGATTGACCACATTCAGGTTGTTGTGTGCAAAGGTAAATTTCATATATTTCTCCTTACGAATATTCAATGTCCGGTTTCAAATTCAAGTATCGCAGGAAATGCTGAATATGTTCGTCCCAATACTCCCAGCTATGCGTTCCCGCATCCTCTTCATAGCAATAGTCAAAGGGATTGCCTTGAAAGCTCTCAAAGAATTCCCGTGTTCTGTGCGCCCGATCAAGTAGGAAATCCTCATTCCCGCAGGTGTGATAAATACGCGGGCAGGGCAGCCCTTCATTTACAATGCGTTGTGCATTGTATTTCGCATCCCGATAGGTTTTTTCATAGGACATGCCATCCAGCTCCGCAGACAGAAATGGAGCATGAATGCGGAGCGTTTCCTCCGGCATACCGGCGGACAGGCAACCGATGACGGAATAATTTTCCGGCTTAGACAGGCCAAACATCATCGCGCCCTCGCCGCCCATTGAAAGTCCGGCGATAAAATTGTCCTCCCGCTTGTCGGACAGCGGGAAAAATTCGCGCATCTTCTTGGGCAATTCCTCGGCGATATAGGAATAATACCGCCCGCCGTGTGCCATGTTGAGATAACCGCTGTTCTGTGCAGAAGGCATCACCACGCAAAGCCCCAGCGTGCGCACATAACGCTCGATGGAAGTATAACGCGTCCAATCATGGTAGCTGCCATACGCGCCATGCAAAAGCCACAGCACAGGATAACGCTTACCTGCCGCCTCTTCCAAATGCTTGGGCTGCGGCAAAATGACATGGCAGGAAGTTTCCACACCTAGCGTTTCAGAGAAAAAACCGATATTGATGAATGCCATCGCTCACTTTCCTCCCTTCAGCGGCAGCCACTGGAGTACCGTCTGAATTTTTTCGTCCCAATACTTCCATGCATGACAGCCAGCCGACTGCTCCCAAGTTAAATCAAAGTGGTTTTCCTTTAAGCAGTCGCGCATTTTTTCATTGTCTGGGAACAAGGCATCCTCCGTGCCGCACCACATATAAATGTGCGGCTTTTTCTTTTTGGATGCATCCAGCTCCCGTGCGGCGGCAAAGAGATCGTTGAACGAACCTTCGATTTGGTCGAACGGCCCGAAAACATCCTCCCAATAGGTTTTCATATCTCCGTTAGCGGTATAGCGGCGTTTGGCGGCATCCGGCGAAGCAGAAAGCGCCGCCACATAGGAAAACATTTCGCTCTTGCGAAGCCCTAATTTCAGCGCCCCGTAGCCGCCCATTGACAGCCCTGCCACGAATGTGTCCTCGCGCCGTGTACTCATGCGTGGGAACATAGCGCGGCAGATGGCGGGCAGCTCCTCGGAAATGAATGTCCAATAGGGATAGCCCCGCGCCATATCGGTATACCAGCTCAAATCCACGGCGGGCATAACCACAGCCAAATTCTTGTCGGCCACATACCGCTCGATGGAGGTGCGGCGCTGCCAAATGGTATGGTCATCGCTCATGCCGTGCAGAAGGTACAGGGTCGGATAGGTTTGACCTGCGTGACCCTGCATGCCAATCTGCCCTATCGTTTCCTCCGGCAGAATCACATCCATGTCCACATTCATCATGAGTGCATGGGAATGAAACGCCACATGTAAAAGTGCCATAAAATATACTCCTTAATTAAACTTTAGTGGTGTGTTGGTGTTTAAGGTCGATGCAACATTGCGGCTTCTCGTCACATTCAGCACCAGTGCGATACTGGCAATGTTGGTCATGAAGTTCGAGCCGCCGTAGCTCAAAAACGGCAGCGGTATACCCGTGATGGGCATCAGCCCGACCGTCATGGCAATGTTTTCAAACACGTGCAAAAAGAACATAGCCATCACGCCGGTGATGATAAGCCGACCGAATTTGTCTGTCGTAAACCGCGCCAGATAGAGCATTCTGAGCAGCATGAAGAGGTACGCCGCCAATACCAAGCAACAGCCCTTGAAGCCGAACGCCTCGCCGATGACGGAAAAGATGAAGTCCGTATGATCCTCCGGCACATAGTCAAGCTGGCTGACCGAGCCAACGATAAAAGTGCCGATGCCGTTCAAACCGCCGGAGCCGATAGCCATCTGCGATTTCAAAATCTGATAGCCGCCGGAAGAAGAATATTTGCTTGGGTCTAAGAAGGACAGAATGCGCGTGATGCGGTAGTCCGTCGAATTGGAAATAATGGCATAGCCGAACACCGCGCCAATTAAAAGAACACCCGCCAGCACGAAGCCCAAGATGATGCGGATATCCACGCCCGCAAAATAAATCATGGCCATGAACATGACCACCATGACGATGACCGTGCCGGTTTCGCCCTGAAGAAGCGTAACCAAGGCAGGAATCCCCAAAATGACACAAGTGCGAACAAAGTCCTTGAGCGTTCCCATCGGCTTTTCCTTGGCGGACAGGGTACGTGCGAGCATAATCAAAATGGCGAGCTTTGCAAATTCACACGGCTGAATGGTGCGGCCCCAGCCGACCGTCAGCCATGCGTTAATGCCAGCAACAGCGGTTGCCGCTGCCAAGGTGACGAGCAGCAGCACCACAACGGAATAATAAATGAGGCGCGCGCGGGCGCGGTAGATTTCCATCGGGATAGCCATCACGACCGCGACCACAACAGGCGAAGCCAAGCAGAAAATGGCCTGCCAAGAGGCGGAAGAGGAATTGACAACATAATTTAAAAGCGAAAGGTCTGTTCCGTTATCGGGGTCAAAGGTGGCGACCGCAATGCACACGATGCCAAACAGCGCCAAACCGTAGGTGACCAGCAACAGCGGCCAGTCAAAATGCTCCCGACTGCGGCGGGATTTATCAATCATCTGCAAATTTAATCACCAGTCTTTCAAGAAAGCAAAAAACATTATTGACGACAGTACCGCGGCAGCTTTTTATCCATACCCAGCAATCTGTCCACCGCCAGCTCAATGGCTTTGCGCACAGAACGGGACTTGCATTCCAGCGCCGTCTGATGGTGCAAAAGCGCTCTGTACACCTCTTCGCTGTCGGGGATAACTGCAAGCAGGGGCATATCCAGCTCCATTGCTATCTGCGCGGGCTTTTTCATATCGCCGTCCCAGAGGAAAAAGCGGTTGACACGGTTTAAGATGAGCTGCGGATGGAGTTGCCGCTTTTCAAACAAGAGCTGCGACACGCGCTCTGCATCGCGGATACATACATCGTCCGGCGTGACGACCATCAGCGCCTCGTCCACGCCTTCCCACACATTTTTGATGCCGCGGCCAATGCCTGCAGGGGCATCGACCAGCACAAAATCAAAGCGGCTTTTCAGCTTTTTGAGAAGCCTTGCCATCTCGTTGCGTGAAATATCGGACGGCACAGCCTCCTGCGGTGCGGACAGAAGGCAGAGTTTTTCAGCCTCTGGATGGCGGACAAGCGCCCTTTGCATCAGGCAGCGCTTGTCCAAAACATCCTTTAAGTCATAGACCACTTCATTCTGTAAATCGAGTAGCTGGTCGGCGCAGCGAAGACCGACATCCCCGTCTACCAGCGCCACGGACATCCCGCGCCGCGCCAGAGAAAGCGCAAGGGAGGTAGCGATGGTCGTCTTACCGACCCCGCCCTTGCCGGATATTATCAGATATGCCCTGCCCATGTGCTTTCTCCTTTCAGCCGATTAAGGGGTTAATTCGTTGCCCGTTGTCAGTGATACATCGGAAATGACCTTGTTTTGCTCCTCCATCCACCACTCAATCCAGTCGCGGGCGGCAATCGAGGAATAGCCGCCGGAATAGCCGTTCGGGATGTAGGACACCAAGGCAAGCTGCGGGTCGTCATAAGGCGTGATGCAGACAAACCACGCATTATTCTCCAAGTCGATTTTAACCTTGCCGACGGTAATCTGCGATGTGCCTGTCTTCGCCCAAATCTGGTTTTGCACTTCTCTTCCCTTAAAGAATCGCGTTGCAGTACCAGATTCGTCAACCACGCCTTTCATCCCCTGTTTGATGTATGGAAGGTATTCCTCCACGCCCTCAAGCGTTCCGAAAAGCTGCGGCTCACGCTGGGACAAAATTTCGCCGTCCGGCGAGGTCACAGAGTCCACAATAGACAAGTTCCACACCTTGCCTTCCACCAGCGCGGCGGCGTATCGCACTTCGGCGACAGGCGTGACCAGCGTGATGGACTGACCGACAGCCATCTGAATTTCCAAGCTGCCGCCCCATTTAATGGTGTTCAGATAATTCCATAGGTCGCTCATCAGGGCGGCTTGGAAGACCATGTTTCGGGTCATGCCCAGCTCGTTCATGAAGATGGGGCGTGCCTCGGCCACCCAGTCGTCAGAGCCTGTGCTGATGGCCATATCCATGAGCTGCTTGATGCAGCGATTCAGACGCTCGTCATCATAAACAATGCCATAGGTCGCGGCGAAATTGCTGATATGCGTTTTAATGGAGTTGGCGACGATAATGGGCGTATCCGTCACCTGCTCGGACAGGCTGACGGTCGAGTCATACAGGTTGGTCTGGTTACCGACGATGCTGCGCAGCTCGCCGTTTAACTCAATGCCTGTCTTGCTGGTTAAGCCCATCTGAGCGGCATATTTATACAGCCGGTCAGAGCCGGTATCGCCGTACAGAAGAGAGCCAAGCGTATAGAAAAAGTAGTTGCAGGAGTGTGCCAAGCCCTCGACAATGGTCTGATCCACATGGCCGGCTGCCTTCGGGTTAGATGTCCAGCAGGTCGGCGCTTCATCCTTGTTAGTGGTGTAGGCCATGAACGCGCCTTCATCGGTGATGGTGGTGGTCGGTGTAATTACGCCGTTGGTCAGGGCAGCCAAGCCCGTAACCATTTTGAAAGTAGAACCGGGCTCGGCGCGGGTCTGAATGGCGTAGTTCATTAGAAGGCCGCGCTCGTCCGCAACGATGGCGCGGGCTTCCTCACCGCCGGCGACCATCGCGTTCAGGTCATAGGTCGGGTACTGTGCCATCGCCAGCACCTTGCCGGTCTTTACATCCATGACGATGAGCACGCCTTTTTCCGCCAGACGGATGGGGTCTTCTTCCCAGTCTCTTGTGTTAATTTTATCCTTGTATTTTTCCAGCCAGTCACCGTCCTGCATCTTTTCTTCCTGCTGGTCACGAATCCATTCGACATTCTCGGCGATGGCTCGCTCGGCACGCTGCTGATAAGAGGCGATGATGGTGAGCTTGACATTATTGCCGTCCTGCGGCTCAGTATAGCTGATTTGGCGGGTCAGGCTGCCGTTGCTGTCGCGTTCCATGACGCGGCTGCCCTGCCGCTCGGTGATACAGGCAGTCAGCCAGTTTTCCTGTGTTTTTTCAATGCCGTCCAAGCCAACCTCGTCATCCAAGGCATAGCCCGCGGGCTGATAATCGCTGTAATAGGAAGAATAACTTTGAATTTTGCCCGTGTAGCCGATAATCTGGGAGGCCAAAGTGGAGCGCGGATAGACGCGCTTCTCCCCCACCTCGATGTCCATGCCTGATAAGACCATGCTGCGGCCTTCGATTTCGCTGACCGCGCTAAAGGACACATCCTCGGCAATCGTGATGGGCAGAGAGTTAAACAAGTTCATCTGCATTTCGGAGTAGACCGCCATGACCTTGAGCATCAGCGTCTCGTCAATGTCGTCCTCCATTTGGTAACGCTGCTTTAAGCGGTTTAAGCAGCTTTCTGCGGTCGGGTATTTCGTGGTGCTGCTCAAATAATGGTTGCTGCGCCACTGGCTTTCGCGGGTAGCCTTAGCCTCCACGGAAATGCCGCTGCCGAAATTAAACAC
This sequence comes from bacterium, assembly GCA_963649405.1. Lineage (GTDB taxonomy): Bacteria > Bacillota > Clostridia > Christensenellales > Aristaeellaceae > CAVDRM01. Next base: position 6,784 of record CAVJHY010000002.1, on the reverse strand, counting down.
CCATTCTTTCGTTTCCGCGTCCCGCTCAATGGGGAAGCTCACGCACAGGCTGCTTTCGTACTTTTCAATAATGCCGATGGTATCAATAATGGAATTGGTAAAAGCTAAATAATCCACAGCACTGGAAGATGTGCTGTCCCGATAAAAGGTTACATTATATGTTTTTTCGCTTTTTGCTAAAATCACGCCCTCGGCATCGGTAATCATGCCGCGTGTTCCCTTGATGGTAATGGTTTTGGTGGACTGTGTACCGGCCTGTTCGGAATATTTTTCATAGTTGGTAATCTGCAAATTATAAAGGCCGTAAACCAAGAAAACAAAACAGGCAATCATCATGGCGGCAATAAAAAGATACCGAACATTCATCTTTGGGGCATGCTTCACTTAACATTCACCTCTTTTTTCACGGCGCTCCTTTCGGGTGCCATAAATGCCTAAGAAATAGCGCACAGGAAACATCAGCAAAACGGCTAATGCCACTGTATACAGCACGGAGGCCAGTCCACGCATGATATGACCGATGGTGATGCCGTGGCCGGACAAATAGCCATAAATCAAGTTGGTCGTGTGCATCAAAACGGCCGAAAGCGCGGCACAGGCCACGATACGAATAAAGGGTGGCAGGTCGTAATCCCGCTTATGCTCCACCGTTCTGCGGCGCTCGCGCTGCCTGTCCGACATATCGGCAAAGAACTGAGCGCAGAGCGTGGAAATCACGGGATACATCAAAAGGTATACGACCGGCACGCTGGACAGCATGGTTTCCATCAAAAGACCAATGATTGCACCGCAGATAAAGGCGGCCTTTTTGCCGTAGCTGACGGTGATGATGGAAAGTATGGCAAAGCTCATGCTGCCGCTGATGCCGCTCACTGCAAGGTACGGCATCAGGCAGACATCCATTAAATAGGCTGCCAGCGTCAGAAGGAGCGCCTTCAGCGGGCGTTTGATTAGGCTCACCGTCAGTCATCCTCCACTGTCACGCTGCTTGGGTCAAAGGTGGGTTTGGGCGTGTTGGTCGGTCTCGGCGTATCCGTCGGGATGGGCGTTTCCGTGGCCGTGACATTTTCATATTCAATGACGGGCGGCAGCTCGGTCGGTGTCGGGGAAGGCTCAAAGGTGGGTGTCGGGGAAGGCGTTTCGGAGCTGACGACCTCAAAGTCCTCCGTCTCACCCGGCTCGGCGGTCGTTGCGCCCTCTTCAAAGGATGTGCCGACACCGACGGCAAATGTCGGCTTTGGACGCGCCGTTACTAACGGAGACACGGTAATTTGCGTGGTTTCCTCGCTCGTTGCGCTCTGCGCATAGGGCGGGAGATACCGATAAATGGTCACATATTCGATACGCTCAAAGTCAACAATCGGCTCAATGACAACATACTGCTTATTGCCCTCCAAGCCGCGTGTGGATTCGCGCACCGTGCCGATGGGGATGCCCTTGGGAAATTCAATGCCCACGCCGGAGGTCACAACCACATCGCCCGTTCTGGGCAGATGGTTTTCGGAAAGATAGTACATCCGGCAGTTCGGTGTGCCGTCAATGCCAAGTGTGCCGCTTACAATGCCTTCATAATGAGTGGATTCCAGCATGGCGGCAATGCTGCAATCGCTGTCGATGATGGTGCGCACTTTGACCGTTGATTCCGTGACATCGTAAGTTACACCAACAAGGCCGCCGCTCACAACGACCGCCATATTGTTTTCTACGCCGTTGGCTGTCCCGCGGTTGAGTGTCAGCGTAGAAAAATAGCTGGCGTTGTCATGACCAATGACCATAGCGGGAATCGGGTCAAGCTGGGTGTGGCTGCTCATTTCGGTGTATAAATCCTCATAAGCGCTCAGCTCGTCCTGCGTGGCGTTGAGCAGCATCACCTGATCCTGAAGCTCCTCGACCTTATCCAAAAGCTGCTCATATTCATATTCCAGATTGCTTCTGTATTTTAATGTGCGGAAGTAGCCCGTAACCGTATTGGCGGCGCTTGAAAAAAACTCCTGAACGGGCGAAAATGCCTTGGAAATAATCTCCCGCGGCATATTAAGCAGCGGATGGTCAATAAAATTACCGACCACCATGACACCAATAACGAGTACCAACAAACCGATGGTCACTAGCACCACCAAGCTGTGGACAAAGCTGCGCTTTTCATCCGGTGTCTTCTTAATTCTCTCCCGCTTCTTCTTTTCCTTGCGCTTTTCCTCTGCCATTCCTTTGCTCTTATGCCTCCGTCTCGTCGCGCAGGAAGGCGCTCTTGCCAATCCTGTGCAGCTGTTCAATGTTTTCCGTCAAATGGCCAACGCCCAGTGCCGCGCAGGACATAGGATCCTTTGCAAGCAGCACAGGGATGCCCATTTCGGATGCAATGTACTGATCCAGACCAAACAGCATCGCGCCACCGCCGGTCAAATGAATGCCGCTGCGCATAATATCGCCGCATAATTCAGGCGGTGTCCGCTCTAACACAAACTGGATAGCGGCCAAAATCGCCTGACAAGTGGGCTGCAGCGCCTCATAGACCTTGACAGAGGAAATTTCCGCCGTCTGCGGCAGGTTGGTAATTAAATCGCGGCCGCGCACCAGTGCCCTTCTCTCCTCCTTCAGCGGAAGCGCCGCGCCCAAGTCACACTTTACATCCTCCGCTGTCCTGTCGCCGATGAGCATATTAAACTCTCGCTTGATATAGGCGGCGACTGCCTCATCCATCTTGACCCCGCCGATGCGGATAGAGCGAGAAATGACGATGCCGCCCAGAGAAATGACGGCGACCTCCGTTGTTCCGCCGCCGATGTCCACCACCATGCTGCCCATCGGCTCAAACACAGGAAGGCCGGAGCCGAGCGCGGCGGCAAAGGGCTTTTCAATTAAATAAAGGGAATTGTGGCGAACGCCCGCATAGAGTGCTGCCTGCCGGACAGCCCTTTTTTCAATCGGCGATACGCGGCAGGGAATGGTGATGACGGCGCGTGGCTTCACCAAACGCGATACGCCGATGGCCTTGCGCATAAAATACTGGAGCATATATTCGGTCATGTCAAAGTCCCGAATCATGCCGTCGGCCATCGGACGAACGGCCACAACATCGCCTGTTGTGCGTCCCAGCAGCACACGTGCCTCCTCGCCGATGGCCTTCACCGCGTGCTTGGCAGTCCTGTCCACGACCAAGATGGTCGGCTCGTTGATAACAATGCCCTTCTTGCGCACATGCACAAGGGTGTTGGATGTACCTAAGTCAATTCCGATATCAGGTGCAATGATGGCCATATATGCACATCCGTTTCTTTATAATTCATTTCAAATTTCGTACCCAGCCTCAATAAGCAAGGAGCGAACAAGCGCCATCGGCAGCCCGATGACATTGGAATAGCTTCCCTCAATGCGATCGACAAACATCCCGCCGATGCCCTGAAGGGCATACGCGCCCGCCTTGTCCATCGGCTCTCCGGTCTTTACATGGCGGCGAATGACCGCATCACTGAGGGGCGAAAAATGCACACGGGAAATGTCTGAAACCGTCTTTTCATGCTTCGGCCAAATCAGCGTCACGCCGGTATAAACCTCGTGCCATGCTCCCTCCAGCATATGGAGCATCCGCACGGCATCCTCTTCGTCCTTGGGCTTGCCCAGCACCTGCTCCTGAATGGCGACCACAGTATCGGCGGACAGCACCACGCAATCGGGATGCTGCTTGGCAACTGCCAAGCCCTTCAGCTTCGCATTCTGCTCTACGATTTCCTTGGGTGTCCCCTGCCTTGTCTCTTCGACATCAGCCACCTGAACGGTAAACTGAAGCCCTGTATAGCCCATCAGCTCGCGTCGTCTGGGCGACGCAGAGGCCAAAATAATCTTCTGCGGCATATCTAAAATCAAGTGTTTCCTTTCACGCTATCTGGCGCTGAATGTATCTTTTCTCCTGCATTTCACCGTGCGCCAAGCAGACCTTCGCCGCAAGGCGGCAACTGTCCAAGTACCATTATAGCACAAGAGCCGCTGCTTCGCATAGACATTTCTGAAAGTTTTTCAAAACGCAGCTTGTCAAAAATAAGGCTTTGAGGCAAGCTGCTGAATATAAAAAAAGCGGCTGCTCATTCATCAAACGCAGTCGCTTTTCATTTTCATCCCGCAAGAAAATCAGTGCATTGGCTCGGTGCTGTCGATGATGCCGCCGCCCAAACACTCCTCGCCGTCATACAAAACGGCGCTTTGACCGGGCGTAACGGCACGCTGCGGCGCGTCATACACAATGTGCAGCTTCTCGCCGTCCCGCGTGACCGTGCAGCCCTGATCCGTCTGCCGATAGCGGAATTTGGCAGTCAAGTGCATCGGCGTATTGTTCGGCAGCTCATTTCGCACAAAGGTCGCGTCCGTACACAAGCAAGCCTTGGAATACAGCAGCTCGCTGTCCTCTCCCTGCACAACAATCAGCCGATTATTTTTCAAATCCTTATCCACCACAAAGAAGCTGCGGCCATCGCCGCGCCCGCCGATACCAAGCCCGCGCCGCTGCCCCAAGGTGTAATACATAAGGCCATCATGATGGCCGACCACCTCTCCCTCAGGGGTCACCATATTGCCCGGCTGGGCAGGCAGAAATTCGGAAAGGAATTTTTTGAAATTGCGCTCACCGATGAAGCACACGCCAGTTGAGTCTTTCTTTTCGCTGACGGGCAGACCGTTTTCCCGTGCCAAAGCGCGTACCTCCTGCTTGGTCATGCCGCCGACGGGAAAGAACGACTCTTTTAGCTGGTTGCTCTTTAACATATAAAGGAAATAGCTCTGATCCTTATTGGAGTCAACGCCGCGCAGCAGTGCTCCCTGCTCGTTCGTGCGCACAAAATGTCCCGTTGCCATTTTTCCCGCACCAAGCTGCATGGCAAAGTTCAAGAATGCCTTGAATTTGATTTCCCGATTGCACAAAACATCGGGGTTGGGCGTGCGTCCGGCGCGGTATTCGGACAAAAAAATCGAGAACACGCGCTCCATGTATTCCTTAGCGAAATTCACGGAATAATAGGGAATATCAATCGTGTCGCACACATCGCGGACATCGCTCCAGTCGCTTTCCGCCGTACAAATGCCGTTTTCGTCTTTCTCCTCCCAATTTTTCATGAACACGCCCACGACATCATAGCCCTGCCTTTTCAAAAGCAGCGCCGCCACGGAGGAATCGACCCCGCCGGACATACCGACCACTACACGCATTAAAGAACGCCCCTTTTCAGCAGCATGGGCGGTAGCTTATCGCGGATTTCCTGTGCCACCTCGTCCGCTGTTCGTTTCCCGTCAATCACCAAAAACCGCTCCGCATCCAGCTTCAGCATTTCATTATATGCGCTCTCAACGAGGGCAAAAAACGCATCGCTCTGCTGCTCAATCCTGTCTGGCTGCGAGGCATGAACTCGCCGCGCAATAGCCGTCTGATGGTCAATTTTTAAGTATACTGTCACATCCGGCATACAGCCGTCCACAGCCGGCTCGTTGATTTTCAGCACCTTTTCCGTACCAAGCTGCCGCCCGCCGCCCTGATACGCCACAGAGGAATCTAAAAATCTATCACTGATGACGACCTCGCCCGCCTGCACGCATGGGCGAATGACATCATGCACATGCTGGGCGCGGGACGCGGCGAACAGAATGGCTTCAGCCACATCCGTCAAGCCATTTTCCTTCTGTGCCAGCAAAATCTCCCGAATACGCTCAGCAACAGGGCAGCCGCCCGGCTCGCGTGTCGTATGCACGGCATAACCAAAGTCATCCAAAAGGGAGCAGAGCATCTTCATCTGCGTCGTTTTTCCACAGCCGTCCAGCCCCTCCACGGAGATAAAAAAGCCGCGTTCCGTGACCGTTTTGCCGAGTAACAGCCGCTGCAAGCCTTGCACATCCGACACCGCATAGGTGGGCTTGGCGGAAAGCACCTTCCCGTTTTCCCCATATCCGTATAGTGCGGCGATGCTGTCAATGCCTGCATCCTGTGCGCCGCGGATATCCCCCACCGTGTCGCCCACCATGACGGCACGCTTACCCTCAGGCAGCACGCGGCGGATCAAATCGCCCTTATCCGCGTGTAAGTCCTGCGGGGTCGGCCCTGCCACCTTATCAAAATACTGCAATAAACCGTAATAGTGCAGAATGTCAATGGATGTATGCTCCGGCTTGCCCGTGGCCACGGCCAAATACACGCCACGCTCGGAAAGGGCGCGGAGCAACGGACGAATGCCTGCAAACACCTTGTTTTCGCGCCAGCCGATGGGCAGATACCGCTCCCGATAATCGTCCGTGGCGCGGGCAGCTTCCTCCTCATTCATGCCGCAATAGCGCATAAAACTGTCCGCCAGCGGCGGGCCTAAAAAAAGCCGCAAAACCTCGTCCGGCGGAACGGGACGACCTTCCTTTTGCAGCGCATATCGTGTGCATTCCACAATGCCCTGCCTTGAATCCGTCAGCGTTCCGTCCAAATCAAAAATCACCGCATTGTACTGCATGAACATCATCCTCACAAACGCAGGAAAATTCCTGCCTTGCCATTGTACATGGTTTTCAAAAAAAAAGCAACCGCGCAAATGCCGCGGGCCGATAGCGAAGTAATTAAATAGGATACGGTGAAGTCCCGAAATCAGAGGGGTTTCACCGTGTTCTGCGTTATGCAGAAACATTGAATTGTTTAGTATTCTGCCGTATTTCCTCCATCATGGATTGCATTTCCTTCTCCGTGGGGATGGAGAACAATCCGACGGCAGTGAAGTAAATATCCACCTTGACCTTTTTGGTAGCCTTGTCCTTGGAGTGAACC
>CAVJHY010000001.1:0-41256 GCA_963649405.1 bacterium | reverse complement strand
TTAAATTTTCTCCTCACAAATCTTGACTTTTCCATTCTTTGCGCGTATGATATAGCTGAAATTAAATCGAAAACGATTTAATTGAAAATATAGGCATTTACCGCCGGAATGAACGGTCAAGCCTAAGAAAAGAGGAACGTTTATGGTGGATTATCGGACGATTCCCGCGAATGAGCTGGGCAAGGGCAGCAACATCAAGGTGGAGCTGTGTGAAACTGAGGTTGACCTGTATTGGAAGATGGCCATAGAAGTGGCCGAGCTGATTGAAGAAAACAACAAGAAGGGCGAGCCGACCGTGATGATCATCCCCTACGGCCCGCTGGGACCCTACGCCCGTCTGGTGGACATGGTGAATACGCGCCGCATCAGCCTGAAGAACTGCTGGTTCATCAACATGGACGAATATCTGGACAAGAACAACCGGTATCTGCCCAAGGACGACCCACTCTCCTTCCGCGGCGGTATGGATCGTACCTTCTACAGCCTCGTTGACCCTGAGCTGAATGTGCCGGAAGAGCAGCGCTTCTTCCCCGAACCCGGCAACGAGGGCAAGGTCTGGGAAATCATTCAGAAGTTCGGCAAGCTGGATATGTGCTGGGGCGGCGTTGGCATCACCGGTCATATTGCTTTTAACGAGCCGCCGGAACCCGGCGAAGCCTGCACGAACGAGGAATTCCTTGCTCGCCCGACCCGCATTCTGCACATTGCCCGTGAGACCAAGACCATCAACGCCTACATGAACGCCGGTGCGGACTTGGATGCCATCCCGGACACTTGCATCACCGTGGGCATGAAGGAAATCTTCTTTGCCCGCAAGGTGCGTATGTGCATGCCGCGTGACTGGAACGCCGCCATGCTGCGCAAGGCGCTGCACGGTCCTGTGACCTGCCATGTGCCGGTTTCCCTGTTCCAGAATCATCCCGATGCCAAGATTTATTCCATTCGGCTGGCCGCGACCACGCCGGTCATTCCCGAAATCCGCATTTATAACAAGTAAGACCGAGGCTGCACCATGAAAAACGCGCTTTGGATCGGACACGGACATTTGGTGCTGCCTGACGGCGTGATAGAGAACGGCTCTTTGCTGACGGAGGACGGTAAGATCACCGCCCTCTGTCAGCCCGCTCCCGAAAATGTTCAACAGGTCGATGCGCACAATGGCTATATCCTGTCCGGCTTTATTGATTTGCATGTTCACGGCGGCGGTGACGGGGATTTCATGGACATCACCGAGGATGCTTTTGAAAAGGCGACCCGTACCCATATGCAGCACGGCACAACCGCCTTGGTCGCCACGACCATGACCTGCCCTGATGCGCTTTTGGAGCAGGCGATTTCCTGCTTTCTCCAATGCAAAAAGCATCAGCAGGACGGGGCGCAGCTTTTGGGGCTGCACTTAGAAGGACCGTTCTTTTCCTCTGCCTCCAAGGGTGCTCAGCCCGTCAGTGAACAAAGAACGCCCACGCGGGATATGCTGGAGCATATGATTCGCCTGGCAGAGGGCAGCATCCTTCGCTGGGATATGGCACCGGAGCTGCCCAACATGGAGCTGTTTGCGCAAGTGATGAAGGAAAACGGCATTTTGGCTGCCGTGGCGCACACCGCCGCGAACGCCGAAACCGCCATGCGTGCCTTTGATGCTGGCTTCTCCCACACGACGCATTTTTACAATGCTATGACGACCTTCCACAAGGAAAACGGCATTGTCCATGCGGGCGTGATTGAGGCAACCTATCTGCGCGATGATGTGACCATCGAACTGATTGGCGATGGTCGTCACATCCCGAAAGAAAGTATGCAGCTTGCGTACAGAATCAAGGGTGCGGACAGAATCGCCCTGATTACCGATGCTATGCGTGCCGCCGGGACGAACGATGTCCACAGCATTTTAGGTCCGCGTGTAGGCGGCGTGGCGGTTGTCGTCAAGGATGATGTAGCACAATTAGAAGACTTTTCCTCTTATGCGGGCAGCGTCTGCACGATGGATCGCGCCCTGCGCACAGCGCATGTGCAATACGGTCTGCCGCTTTCTGATGTCAGCAAGATGCTCTCCCTGACCCCTGCCCGCCTGTGCGGTATCGAAAAGCAAAAGGGCAGCCTTGAAATCGGCAAAGATGCGGACATCGTGCTGATGGACAGCGACTTCCAAGTGAAACAGGTCTACATTGCGGGACAGTGCCGCCATGAAAAGGAGTAACGAACATGGAAAAAACGCTTCCCTGCGGGATTCAATTAAAGTTAGTAGGCAGTGAAAGCGACCTGTACCTTGATATGGCGCTTTCCATGCTGGAAAAAATCCTGACCTGTCAAAAGGAAAATCGTCCCTGCGTGATGATTGTTCCCGTCGGTCCGACTGGGCAGTACCCCATTTTGGCGGAGCTGGTCAACCGGCTGAATATCTCCCTGCATCATGTGCATTTCTTCAACATGGACGAATACCTCTGGTCGCCGGACAAGGCCATCGAGCCTGACCATTTCATGAGCTTTCATCAGCGCATGAACAGCGAATTTTACAGCCGTGTACGGTCTGATTTGGTGATGCCGGAAAGTCAGCGGCATTTCCCGATGCCCGGTCACGAGCAGGAATACGACCAGATGCTGGCTGATTTAGATCATGCGGAGGCTTGCTTCGGCGGTCTTGGCATCAACGGTCATATTGCCTTCAACGAGCCGCCCGAAGCGGATACGCCCATGACGGCGGAGGAATTTGGCGCTCTCGGCACAAGGGTCTTGCCCATCAGCCGTGAAACCCGCACCATCAACGCCTACGGCTATCAACGCGGCGATATTCGTGGTATGCCGGAATACTGCATCACCGTGGGCATGAAGGAAATTCTGGCTTCCCGTTCTGTGTACATCGCCCTGAACAGGGACTGGCAGCACGGCATTGCCAAGCATGTTTTCAATGACCCCGTTCAGGCGCAGATTCCCGCTTCCCTGCTGCAAGGTCATCAAAATGTGGTGTTTTGTGCGCCGGAAAGTATTGGCAGCGGCTTATAAATCGTGTATAATGCTTTTCATTGAGGCGGCGGAGGCTTCTTTGGCCTTCGCCGTCCGTTGTCAAAAAACGGAAAGAAGGGAGGCTGGCTAATGGCTGTCAGCGAAAAAACAGCCCTGCGGCATACGCGCTGGAAGCGGCAGATTTTGGAAATCATCCGTCAGTCTCCCAACCCCAGCAAGGTATCCATCAAGCGCGAGACGGGCTTGAGCATGGAAAGCGCCCTGTCCTTGGTGGAGGAGCTGTTAAGCGAGGGGCTGATTACCGCAGTCGGCAAGGAGACGCGGGAAAGCGCAGGACGACGGGCAACGGTCTTGCGCATTAACCCTGACGGCTGCTATTTTATCGGCATTCGCTTCAGCGCGGGCGGCATTTCCGGCGTGTGCATGAACTTTGAGCATCAGGTTGTGCTGTCTAATCGCTATGAGCTGAACGGCTGTCCGACAGCCAAGGAGGTCATTGACCAAATTGAGCGCTGCATTGAAAGGCTGCTTCATCAGATGGGCGAAAAGCGCTCTCGGCTGCGCGGCATCGGCATCGGTGCGCCGGGCATCATCGACTTGGAAAAGGGCATCATCACCCGCTATGTGCATATCCCCGATTGGGAAAATGTGCCGCTTCGAGACATTATTGAAACCCGCTTTCATGTGCCGACCTATTTGGAGCATGGCGTGAAAAGCTCCGCCCGCTGCTTTTTCAAGGGACAGGATGCCTCCTGTCTATTCGTGCAGATGGGGCGCGGCATCAGCATGTGTGTGGCGGTGAACGGGCAGATTTGGAACGGCGCAAGCTACCTCTCCGGCGAGGTCGGGCATATGCACATCGAGGGCAATGACCTACCCTGCGACTGCGGACGGCGCGGCTGTTTGGAAACGGTGGTTGCCGGCGGCGCACTAAAAAATGCCGCTCAGAAAGCCATCAACGAGCCTGAATTTGAGACTTTACGCGCCATCACGGGCGACAAACCTGTCAGCCTTTCTGCCATCTGCAAGGCGGCGGACGCGGGCTGCATAGGCTGTGCAATGCTCATGGAGCGGGCAGGGCGGGCAGTCGCCCAAATGCTCTCGGCGTCCATCATGGTGGTCAACCCCGCCACGGTGCTGTTAAAGGGGCGGCTCAGTGAAAGCAAAACCTTCATCAGCGCCCTACAGGAACAAATGTCGCTCCTCTGTCTGCCGGAAATTTTGTCCGCATCGAAATTCACCTATCTCCCTGCCGATGAAGAAATGGATGCGAAGGGCGCGGCTGAGCTCCCTTTCACCCGTCAATTCGGTGTCGAAGAAAGCGGCGATGCCGTACAACAAGCGCTTGAAGCGTCCTTGTAAGGAAAGGATTTACCTATATGGATGAAAAATTCTGGATTATTTTGGCCAATGTTTTGTCAGGCATCGGGATGCTGCTGAATTTAATCAGCGTAGCCATGAAAACAAAGCGAAAAATGGTCATCGTGCAGACCTTCCAAAACCTGTGTGTCACGGTGGGTCAGCTCTGCGTGCAGGGCTATGCGGGGGCGATTCAGGACGGCGTGGCGGCGGTGCGCAATGTGTTTGTTTTGAAGGGCTGGGACAAAAAGCCCGTAAAGGTCTTCTTTGTCCTCATTGCGTTCGTGCTGGGCATGGTGTTCAATAATTCCGGTCTCATCGGGTATCTGGTTGTGGTCGTCGCCACCATCTACGCCGCTGCCGTAGTTGCGGATCAGGCAAATGAAAAAACGCTGAAATTCATTATGCTGTTCTCCTGCGTCATCTGGGGATTGTACGATTTCTCCTTGCGAAATTATGTGAAGGCGCTCGGCAACCTTGCTTCCCTCATCATGGCGATTATTTACCTTCTGCGCCATAGGGAAGGCAAGCTCTGGGGAAAGGAAGAAAGCGCTGAAGCGTAAATTTCCTGCAAAAACAAAACCGGCTCTGCGGATGTGCAGAGTCGGTTTTTGTGTTATTCTTCTATAATATCGAAAGCGGCGGCGCGTGCCATTCTGTTCATCACGGCAAGGCCGACATCAGTGCTGTCCACGCCCTCGGCGAAGAGGCGGTCGATATGCAGCTCGTCCGCACGGCGGAGCAGGGCGAAAATATTATGGGCGATTTCCGCGTCGTTCGCGCCCATATCCATTACGCGGCGGTCACCGTAGGCGGAAATGTGCTGGGTCATGGCCAAAATACAAGCGTTTTCGCTGGCATCATAGGCTTTCTTGACAGCCTCAATGACGCGCTGCTCATCTCCGCGCAGAATGGTCATCTTGCCCCTCGGCGCATAGTGCTTGTGGCGCATACCGGGTGAAGGCGCGGCTTCGCCCTCTTTTAATGGGCGCATCACGCTGTCCGCCACGGACGCGCTGCCGCAGACCTTGGCAATCATCGCGGGCGTGATGGCACCGGGGCGCAGGACAACGGGCGTTTCGTGCGTCAAGTCAAGCACTGTGGATTCCACGCCCACATCACACGCGCCGCCGTCCAGAATAAGCGGGATTCTGCCGTTCATGTCCTCCATCACATGCTGCGCAGTGGTCGGGCTTGGACGGGTGGAAAGGTTGGCACTGGGCGCGGCGATGGGCAGCCCGCAGATTTTCAGCATTTCGTGCGCCACGGGATGACTCGGCATCCGTACACCGACAGACGCAAGCCCTGCCGTCACCACATCGGGAATGATTTTCTTTCTCGGCAATAGCAGGGTCAAAGGTCCCGGCCAATAGGCGGCCATCAGCTTTTTCGCGTTCTCACTGACCTCGCACAGCGCGTCCAACTGCTCTTGAAATGCCACATGGACAATCAACGGGTTATCCGCCGGACGATTTTTCGCGGCGAAAATGCGCCGCACAGCCTCTTCATCCAAGGCATTCGCGCCAAGACCATACACGGTCTCGGTCGGGAACGCCACCAATTCGCCTTTTTTGAACAGGTCTGCCGCCATCTGCAGGGATTTTTCATCGGCGGGCAGACATAATGTTTCATAATCCATATTTTTACACCTTTATGATTGCTAATTTTTCCGTCTGTTCCTGCATAGCCAGCGCGTCAATGATTTCGTCCAAATCGCCGTCCATGATGTCGTCCAGACGGTACAGCGTCAGCCCCACGCGGTGGTCGGTCACGCGCCCTTCGCGGAAATTGTAGGTGCGGATGCGCTCATTGCGCTCGCCGCTGCCCACCTGACTGCGCCGCTTCATGGCGTATTCCGCATCCTGCTGCGTCCGATACAGGTCATAGAGCCGCGCCTTCAGCACCTTCATGGCCTTTTCCTTATTCTTGAGCTGACTTTTTTCGTCCTGACAGGTCACGACCAAGCCGGTCGGCAGATGCGTAATGCGCACGGCGGAGTCCGTTCGGTTAATGTACTGCCCGCCGTGACCCGATGCGCGGTAGGTGTCGATGCGAATGTCCTCCGGCTTTACCGTGACCTCCACATCCTCCGCTTCCGGCAGCACGGCGACGGTTGCAGTGCTTGTGTGGATGCGCCCTGCCGTTTCCGTTATCGGCACGCGCTGAATGCGGTGCACACCGCTTTCGTACTTCATCCGTGCAAACACGCCCGCACCCGTCACGGAAAACACTGCCTCTTTGATGCCGCCCAGCTCGGTCTCGGTGATGTCAATCGGCTCCACCTTGAGACCGTGCCGCTCGGCATAGCGCGTGTACATTCTGACCAGCAGCCCTGCAAACAGCGCTGCCTCATCCCCGCCCGCACCGGGACGAATTTCCAGAATGGCGCTGCGCTCATCGTTCTTGTCCTTGGGAAGCAGATACAGCCGCAAGTCCTTTTCCGTCTGTTCCTTTTCGGGAATCAGCGTCTTTAATTCTTCGGTGGCCATGTCCTTAAAGTCCGGCTCTGCTTCCATCTCCCGCGCCTGCGCAATGCGGGAAAGCAGTGCCTGATAACTTTTCCAAGCGTTCACCGCCGGCTCAAGCTGCTTCTGCTCCCGCAGAATGCTTTGATAGCGCGGGACATCCAAAATAATCTCGTTCTGCGCGGCGGCCTCGGTCAGCTCCTCGTAACGCGCACAGAGAGCCTCAAATTTATCCTCGATCATGTGTCCTCCATGTGCCTGAGCGTGCCCAGCACCACCCGCGGCAAACCGTTTAGGTCGTTCACCGTGCGGATGTCCTCAAAATCCTTGGTCATCATGCGGGCGACTGCCTCATGTTCGCCATCGCCCGTTTCCAAGAGCAGCGCTCCGCCCGCTTCCAAATGCGCGGATACACCTTCTATAATTCTTCGATAAAAATTCAGCCCATCTGCACCGCCGTCCAATGCCAAGGCTGGCTCACGCCGCACCTCTTCCTGCAAAGTAGGCAGTTCAGCGGACGGAATGTAAGGCGGGTTAGAGACGATGACGGAAAAACGCTCGTTCGGCACGGCATTCCACAAATCGCCCTGCGCAAAGCGTACATCCGCCTTGTTCACGGCCGCGTTTTTCTTGGCGATTTTTAGCGCCTCACTGCTTATATCTGCCGCCGTCACAAGGCAAAGCGGGCTTAGCTTTTTGATGGCCACCGCCAACGCACCGGAGCCTGTGCATAAGTCCAGCACTTTTTTTCCGTCCGCCGCATACAAAAGCGCCTGTTCGCACAGGGCTTCCGTGTCCGCACGGGGAATCAGCACATCGGGCGTAACGAGAAAATCAAAGCCCATGAATGGCTGCGTTCCCAAGATATATTGGAGCGGTTCGCGGGTTTTCCGCCTTTTCACAAAGGCAAAAAACGCCTCCAAACGCCCCTCCGTCAGCACAGTTTCGCCCGACAGACACACAAGCAGCCGAGGCGCGTCAAGCACCTCGGCCAGCAAATATTCGGCATCCAGACGGGCATCCGACACCTGAGCCTCACGCAGCATACCTTCCGCCGTGCGAAGCGCCTCCCGAACGGTCATTGTGCGCTCTCCGCTTCCGTCTTCTTTTTAATGATGACCCAGCCCTCCGGCGTTTTCTCGCCCTCCGGCAGACCGTTCAGTGCGGCGTTCATGGACGCAATGGCAACCTCGCACATCTCGTCCGTTGGCTGCTTGGTGGTCAATTTCTGCATCATGAGACCCGGCCAGCGCAGTATACGGCAGATGGTCGAATCGTTGTGCGCCAAGCCCTTGAGCGCTTCGTAGCTGACACCCGTGATGATGGGCAGCATCAGGATGCTACGCAGCACCTTCGCCAGATAATTTCCGGCGATGTTATAGCTCGTCAGCCCCAAGATAATGTAATCGACCACGGAGGCCAGCAGGATGGACAGTACAAAGGTCAGCAGCAAAAAGCTCGTGCCGCAGCGCGGATGCAGGGTGGAAAACTGCTGCGCGTTCTTCGGAGTCAGCGGCAGATTATGCTCATGGCAGTACACCGTTTTATGCTCCGAGCCGTGGTACTGGAACGTCCTGCGCATATCGGGAATGCGCCCGCACAGGGCGATGTAGGCAATCAAGATGGCGATGCGGATGACACCGGCCAAAAGGTTGACCGCCAACGGCGACCAGCCCGCTTCCGTCAGCCAGCGCGTCGGGATGTTTGGCAGCAGAACGAACAGACCAACGGACATCACGACAGCCAGCACGATGGCCACGCCCATCACGATTTTGTCCACGCCCTTGCCCAGCTTTTCGGCCAGCCATTTTTCAAACTTGGACGGCTCTTCCTCGGCGACACCCGCCATATTCGCGGAGGCTTCCAAGGTGTTCATGCCCATCGTGAGCATGGTGACAAAATTCACCGCGCCGCGGATGAAGGGCTTGCCCATCCACGGATGCTTCTTGGAAATCGGCTCATATTCGTCGCGCTTGATGACAATATCCCCGTTCTCGCGGCGGACGGCGATGGCAATGGCCTTCGGACCTTTCATCATCACGCCCTCTAAGACGGCCTGCCCGCCGATGTCAACGGGCCGTTGGGCGGTGTTGCTTTCTTTATTACTCAAGGCGTACTCCTTTTTAGTGGACAGTGATTAGTGGATAGTTAGATTCATTAAAATTGGGAAGGCAGGAAAGACTGCGTTGCTCAAGTATCATAACGGCATGATGACTGAAAGCATCGAAAAAGTCGAATCTGCATCACACAAACAAGATGACACGAACGCCCTCAAATCCCGCTAAAAACAAAAAGAAGCACAGCAAGATAAGCCGGCTTCTTTTTATGCGTACTTACAGGCCGAAACGCTTCTTGAAGCGATCGACGCGGCCGCCGCTGTCCACCAGCTTCTGCTTGCCGGTGAAGAAGGGGTGACACTTTGAGCAGATTTCAACGCGCAGCTCCGGCTTGGTAGAACCGGTTTCGAACGTTTCACCACACACGCAGCGAACGATGCACTTACCGTACTTGGGATGGATCTTTTCCTTCATGCCATTTCACCTCTTTTGTTGGTAACGGTCGCGGATTCATAAACTGGCACTCTATGAGCCGCAAGGAGAATTATACCATGAATAAGATAGAAATGCAAGCACTAAATCAAGGAAATGTCATGAAAGCCTCACGTCTTTTTCAGCGGCTCGCTTGGCTCTGAATACATGAGCGGAAGGCGCATTTCCACGCAGGTGCCTTTATCGCGTTCGCTGGTGATGTGCAGGGTGGCGGCGCTGCCATAGATGAGCTGCATACGGTCAAGGACATTATGCACGCCTAAAGAAGTACGTTCCTCATGGGTCTTGGGCTTGCCCTCCGGCGGAGTGAACAGGCGTTCAATCGCCGCCTCGTCCATACCTATGCCATTGTCCTCAATGCGGATAATAAGCGTCTGTGCCTCGGTGGAAGCATCAATCTTCACCACGGAATGCCCCTCGGCGTTCGAGCCGTGGATGAGCGCATTTTCCAGGAGCGGCTGAATCAGCATGGTCGGCAGAACTGCATTTTCCGCCGTCTGGCTGTAGGTGAACGGCACATCCAAGGTATCATTATAAATGTAGATGTGGTGGTAGATTTCTGCGTACTGCTCCAAGCTGTGAAATTCCTGCCGCACGGTGCTGAAGCGCTTGCGCATGGTCTCGGCGTTCTGGCGAAAATACGCAGACAAGAGAACAATCATCCGGCACAGCTCGTCATTTCCGTCCAGCTTGGCGAGCGCATTCACGGTTTCCAAGGCGTTATAAATAAAATGCGGGTTAATCTGCCATTGCAAGAAGCGGTATTCATACTCCATATTTTGATATTCCGCCTGCCGCTTGTTCGTTTCCTCGGTGACGAGACGCTGAATGAGCTGGCGGATTTTCTTGGTCATGCTGTTGAAATGGCTGGTCAACAGCCCGATTTCGTCATGACTCTCCACGGGCAGCTCAATGTCCAGCTCACCCGCCTCCACCCTGTTCATGGAGCTGACGAGCTGACGAATCTGCTGCGACATCTGGGAGCTGATGCCGACCGCCATCAGTGCGCCCACGATGAGGCCGACCAGCGCCACCAGCATACTGCTGCGCAGGACGGAAATCTGCACCTCGTTGGCTACCACTGTCGGGAGCAGCCCGACAGCCTTCCAGCCGCTGCGCTCATTCTGGCTGACGATGTAACGCCCGCTGTCCGTCGTCACCATGCCGTTTTCGATGGTTGAGGGCGAAACACTTGCCCATTCCGCCGGATTGCACTGCTGCCCCGCCAAGGTAATCAGCTTGTCATCGCTGTCGTAGAAAAGAAGCGTATACTGTACTTCCGCGTTCTCCTCATCCAGTGTGACCATGTTGGATTCGGGGATATGCACAGCGATGCGCCCGACATGGCGCAGAGGGTCTGTTGTATAGACATCGCGCAGAAGGAACAAATCGTTATCGGATGTTCGCACCCAGCGGCTCGCGCCGTAATGGTTAGCGGCGTACTGCTCATCGTTCAACAGCTCCTCCGCAGCCTTCTGCACTCGCTGATAATACTGCGCGTTATCGGTATTCATGGCGCTGTAAAACTGGTTGCTGACGCACTCACCGCCGTCCACCCGCACGGTCACATAGTCATACAGGGCTGAAGTATCAATCATCTTGCTCAGCGCCACAATCAGCTCCTGCTTCGCCTGTAAATAGGCATTGCCGAGTGTATCCAAACTGCGCATTTTCTGCACCTGCTCCACCATGCCCGTACTGACGGAGGTCGTGTACACATGTTGACGGATATTTTCTGTCTTCGTGATGAAGTTAATCAGCGTCTGCTCGGTCAGAAGCTGCAAATTGGCGATGTTGCTGGATGTCGCCTGTTGGCTGGCGGTCATGGTCATCAAACCGGAAATGGCCACAACGACGCTGACCACAATGCCAAGGTAAGTTACCAGCAGCTTTCTGCGGTAGGAAAAATCACGGAACGCCTTCATCTGTATATCGCCTCCTGCCATATCTATTTTAGCCGATATTTCATCATAATGCAAGAATGACCGCGCAAATGCGCGGCCATCCAATGTTTTGATAAGTTGTCAGCCCTTCACAGCGCCTGCGGTGATTCCGCTGATGATGTATTTCTGGCAAGCCAGATACAAAATCAAAATCGGGATCATGGACATAATGAAGAAGGCGAACGCCGGATTCAGCTCGGTGGTTTTGCCGTTGAAGTAGCGAATCTGCGCCAGCGTCAGGGTGTAGGAATCGACATCGCGCAGCAGGATGACGGAGGTCGAATAGTCGTTCCAAATGAACAGAGTGTTCAACACGAGCTGGGTCACATTGATGGGGGTCATCAGCGGGAACACGACCTTCCAGAAGGTCTGGAAACGGTTGCAGCCGTCAATGCCTGCCGCCTGTTCCAGCTCACGCGGCACGGTCTTGACGAAGCCCGTCACGGCGACCATGCTGATGGAAATCTGCAAGCCGGCTCTGGCGATGATGAAGCCGATGTTGGTGGAATCCAAATTCCAGTTACGCCAGTTGATGAACAGCGGCAGCTCATAGCACTGGAAGGGAATCAGCAGACCCAAGGACAGGACGAGGTAAATGAAATTGTAAGTTTTCGTGGAGTTACGCGCCAGCACCCACGCAGCCATCGAGGTACACGCCATCAGCAGAATGACGGTCGGGATGGTGTTGATAAGGCTGTTCTTATAGCCCGTCAAGAAGGACTTGTTGTCGAAAATAACCGAACGGAAGTTTTCCCAAGTCGGGTTCGAGGTGAACGCCAAGCGATTCACGCTGATTTCGTTGACCGGTTTAAAGGCGTACAGGATAGCGACATAGAACGGCAGGATAACCAAAATCAGCAGGATGCTGACCAACAGAATGCGCAACACCTCGGCGAAAACTTTCTGTTGATGCATTTTGGAATTCGGGTTATAGGCGCGAATCTTCGGAATCTGTGTCATGCTTCCACCTCCAAACGGCGCAGCACCCGCGTGACAATCTGCGTCAAGATAATCAGGATAATGGTCAGAATGATGGCCGCAGCCTGACCAACGGAAGCGCCCTTCGCTTGGAAAATCTGGTTGTAGATGTAATAAGCTGTGGTCTGACCTTCGGGGCGGGTCGAAGAAACGACGGCCGGCAGGTCAAAGGTGCGCAAGCCCCAAGCAAGAATCAGGGTGATGTTGGTTGTGAAGGCGGGGACAATCATGGGGATGGTGATGTGAATAAACTGCTGCCAGCGGTTTGCGCCCTCCACGGAGGCAGCCTCATAATAATCCTGAGAAATGGTTTGCAGGGCGGCAATATAGATGAGCATGGTGTAGCCCATGTCGCGCCATGACGCCATGATAGCCATCGACAGCACGGTGGTGTCTGCGGTATACAGCGGGCTGACCACGCCAAAGATCGGTGCATAGATATCACTAAACAGGTAAGCCCAAATGATAGCGCCTGCGGTGACGGAAGTCGTAAACGGCAGGAAGAACACGGTACGGGAGAAGTTATTAAACTTCGTGCCTTTCTTGATGAGCAATGCCAGTCCAAAACCAGCCACATTGGAGAAAAGCAGATACAGGCCGGTAAAGTGGAAGGTCACGCCCAGAGAGCGAAGAAACTGCTTGTTGCTCAGAATGAATTTATAGGACTTAAAGGACAGGGTAATTTTTTCCCAGAGGGTATTTTCCGAAGTGAAATAGGGGGTCGGGTCGGTGATGATTTCCTTCCAGCGCATGAAGGAATAGGGAATTCCTTGAAAAAAGGGCACCAAGACAACGACGGTGAACAAAATAAGAGTCGGGAGTAAGAACAGAAAGTTGCCCAAATGCAGCTTCGTATTCAGTTTGACAGGCTTCCTTGGGTTGATAATTTTGGCTGTCATCTTGGCCACACTCCATATTAAATAGGTTTCGCTTTGGGTATAAAGACGGCGGGCTATCCAACGGACAGCCCGCCGTCCTTGGTTTATTCAGACAAAGGGTCTACCATTCGCGTAAATTACAGCGCGTTCTTGGCGATTTCTTCGTCGAACAGCTCCTGCATGTAGCTCAGGCAAGTATCGACAGAGTTGACACCCTCGGAGGTTTCGCCGGTGCAGCAGTACACTGACCAAGCATACAGAGCCTTACGATAGGCGCTGGTGAAGCCGGAGGAGAAGGGCATCGTGAAGTCGCCGTAGCAAGCGGTGTTGCCGGAAGCCTTGGCAGACAGCAGATTCTGCAGCAGAGCGGGAGTGTTTTCGGTGGTCGCGCCGGTGATGCAGGGCTGGAAGGTAGCGTCAGACCAGTAGCCCATGCACTCAGACAACCAGTATTCCATGAACTTCACAGCCCATTCCTTGTTTTCGGCCTTGTCGTTCACCATGAAAGCCTGGTCAACCTGAACATTCAGAACAGGGGTTTCGCCGGAATCATCGGTCGGGCAGAGGAAGAAGCCATACTCGAAGTCATCGGACTTCACCTGCTCGATGGAGCCGATGTTCCAAGTGCCCTGATACAGCATACCAGCCTGGCCGGAGACGAACATTTCGTTCGCATCGGTCTGCTTGTTGGAGGTGGCGTTCGCAGCAGCCCAGCCCTTGCCCTGGCCCATGCGCTCAGCCCACAGCTCCAGAGCCTTGGCAAAGTAAGAATAATCAGTGACCTTCTTTTCGCCGCTCATCAGCTTCTCAAACATATCGTTGTCGCCGTTGGCCAGTGCTTCGGTCCAAACGATGGGGCGCATTTCGATGTCAACGGAAGCACCGTCAGCATACCACTGAGCCCACGGGGTGATGCCGTTGTCCTGCAGCTTCTGAGCAGCAGCCAGCAGCTCGGTCTTGGTGGTGGGCACTTCGATGCCCAGCTCTTCAAACATCTTCACATTGTAGAACACGCCCCAGGACTTGAAGTCAACGGGGTACGCATACCACTTGCCGTTGTAGGACACATCGCCCATGTCGCCGTCGGTCAGACCCAAGGACTTAATCAGCTCGTTGCCGGTCAGGTCCATGATGTAGCCTTCGTTGATGAGGGTGTCATACAGACCGGGGTTGCCCATGATCAGCTCAGGGTTGTCACCGGCAGCGATAGCGGTTTCGAGCTGCGGCCAGTAGTCAGTGCCCTGGGAATAAGCGAGGTTGGTGAATTCGATGTTGACTTCGGGATGCGCAGCAACGAACATCTTTTCGATTTCTTCCATCGCGTCAGCTTTCTGACCTTCCACCATGTAATGGAACACGGTGATCTTGATGGTCTCTTCCGCGAAGGAAGCGGGAATCATGGCGGCTACCATGATCAGTGCTAAGAACAGAGCCAGCATTTTCTTCATGCTATAGTCCTCCTTGGGCTTTGCCCAAATTTTCGTCAGCGTTCTTATAACGCTGATGTTAAGTTTACAGACAGCGTATCGCGTCTGCTGTTGTCATTATTATGGCATGATTTTCGCCAAATATATATACATCAAATTTCTTAATTCGTTTATTGATTTTACTGGATTTTTCGCTAAAATCATATATTGGTATGTACAATATAGGTCAATTTGCTCCGTATAATACTCTTTTCCAGCTAAAACATAGCATCTTCGGCGACTTTTCCGCTCCGGCTTTGCTTCGCACCAGTCGGCATAGGCAGCGACTACGCCTCCTTTACTCAGCTTTGCCGGAAGCGCAAAATTCATCCTGAATCTTGCTTATGTTTTAGCTGTCAAAGCGTATCAAACAAAAATCCGGCGCTTAGGCCGGATAAATTGCGTATATCGGTTAGCTTCTTGCTAATTTGTTTCGGTATTCTGTCGGTGTCATATGCTCCGCCCGTTTGAAGGCGTTATAGAAGGAAATATAATTGCTGTACCCGATGGCGCTGCCGACCTCCTCAACCAAAATACGCGGGTCAGCCAGCATGGTATGCGCAATTTCCATTTTCGCGTTCTGCAAATGCTCGCGGAAGGTGATGCCAGTTTCCTTGCGGATGAGCGCAGATAAATAGTTCACGCTGACATGGTACATATCGGCGATGTCATTCAGCTCTAACTTTTCCGCGCCATGCAGACGGATGTATTCCAGCACATTGCGGGTGAGCAGGGAGCATTTGTTTTCCGATGCGTCATTGCCCTCGCTGAGCGCCTTATGCAAACTTTTCAGGCACTTTTCGACTTCCTCCCGTCCCGTCACAAACCACGGAGCGCTCATGGCTCTGTCAATATCGGCGGTCATGGTGCAGGGAAACTTGCGGAACAGCATGAGCGAATACAGCGACACAAGAGAGCGGAGCTGGCTGTACTGCTGCCCGCTGATTTCGGTAATCACCTGCGCCGCCTCGTGAGCGCTTTCATCCGTCAGCTCGGCCTTTTCAATCAGCTCTTCAATCTTGCGGCGTACCTCGGTCATCAGCCCGTCATTCTCGGTATTTTCCGCATGATAATAGACGCATGTGCCGCTGATATGGCTCATGGCGCTTTCCCAAAGTGCCTGCCGCGCCTGATGGTAGGTCTGCCGAATCTGGTGATGAGAAGTCGCCAAAGAGCTGATGCCGATACGCACCTTGGCGGGCAGCGTCCGCTCAATGCGCTGGCAGACGCGCTCCACCTCATCGCGCCAGCCATCGCCCGTGTTTTCGCGCATGACATACACGACCAAGGAATCATACAGCACAACGGACAGCGCTCGCATCTGGCAGCCCGCCAGCAAATCATCCATGCCATTCAGGGTAGACAGCGGAATCGCGCCCGGCTCCTCCGGCTGAATAATCATCAGATAATAGGCAGGACTCCAAAGCCCTGTATCTTCCAAGGACTGGTTGACATTTTGACCTACGCGGGAATCGTTGGTGAGCAGGGACAAAATCTGCGCCTTCATGCGTAGCTTGTCCACCTGCGTCATGGCGACATCGGCGGCCATTTGACGCTGCATCAAATCAATCGCCCGATTGACCGCTTTGATAACCTCTTCATTCTGAATGGGCTTCAGGATATAGTCAAACACGGCGAGCTTGATGGCACGGCTGGCATATTGAAACTGATCATAGCCGGTGATGATGATGGCCTTCATATCGGGCAGCGTGGGACGCACGGCCTCCAGCATTTCCAAGCCGTCCAGCTTGGGCATACGAATGTCGGTGAGCAGAATATCAGGACGCTTCTGCAAAAGCAGTTCTCGCCCGCTTTCGCCGTCCGAAGCCGTCCCCACCACCACGCAGCCAAGACTTGCCCAGTCAATGGTTTGACATAATGAACGAACGGTAATGGGGTTATCCTCCACAATGGCCACCTTGACCTGTGCCATGCCTGTCCCTCGCTTTCGGACAATTCTCGATTTCATTTTTTATTATAAACAATCATGCAAGGCTTTTCAAGTAAAATCTAAATCGTTTTATAAATTTACGCCGAATAAGGAAAAGCCTTATTATATTTTATAGAAGAGACATCTTTAAATTTTGATGGCTTTGGTTTATTGATTTTTTTGTTTTTTGTCTATATCATAAATTCGCATAATATATAGAAATTATAGATTTCACATACAAATTCTTAGAATCGGCATATTGATTAGCGATTCAGAGTTTTTTATAATACAGATAATCCCCCAAACTTTGTGAAAGAAGGCTGTGCTATGGCTATGCTGAATTATCAGGTCAAGATTGGTCTGGCTCCCATGCGTCGTGATGTTACCCCGCGTCCCGGCATTTTCAACTGGGAAAAGGCGGAAGAGCGCGGTCATCAGATTGTTCAGTACATTGAGGAGCATTTCGCTTCCGAAAATGTCACCTTTGTGGACTTAAAGGGCATCAACCCCGTTGATGTCATGTACTGCGATGCAGACGCGGAAAAGGTCATTGAGCGCTTTAACGCGGAAAAGGTCGATGCAGTGCTGATTATCAACTGCAACTTCGGCAATGAGGAAATCGCCGGAACAGTGGCTCGTGGTGTGGGCAAGCCCGTTTGCATTTGGGCACCCATTGACGACAGCTTCCTGCCCGATGGCACCCGCTATACTGACAGCCAGTGCGGTCTGTTCGGTGTAAGCCGTCAGCTTCAGCGCCTCCATGTGCCGTTCAGCTACATCGAAACCAGCCCCGTGGAGAGCGACATCTTCAAGACTGGCTTTGAGAAATTCACCCATGTGGCGTGCATGGTCAAGAATTTCCGTGGAATGCGCATTGCGCAGATCGGTATGCGTCCCAAGCCCTTCTGCTCCGTCATCTTTAATGAGGGCGAGCTGATGGAAAAATTCGGTCTGCAGATCATTCCTGTCAACATGGCCGTCATCATCGACAAATACAACAAGATTCTGGCGGAGAACGATGCGGAGCTGGAAGAGGGCGCAAAGCTGCTTCTGTCCCGTTATGAAATGGACGATTTGACCCCGCCGCTGCTCAAGAAGGTCTATGCCTTCGTGCTGCTGTATAAGTGGCTGTTTGAAGCCTATAATGTACAGGCTGTGTCTGCCGAGTGTTGGACGGCCATGCAGCTTGGTGTCGGCGCGATGCCCTGCACTGCATACAGCATTTTGGCTGATATGGGCTATATCATCTCCTGCGAGAGCGATCTGCACGGCGCAATCTCGATGGCACTGCTGTCCTGCGCGACGATGGGCAAGAAGATTCCGTTCTTCGGCGAATTCACCGTGCGCCATCCCGAAAACAAGAATGCCGAGCTTCTGTGGCACTGCGGGCCGTTCGCTTACAGCCTCAAGAAAGAGGGCAGCCCCTGCAAGAATGTGAATATGCGCCAGTGGTTCCAAGTCAAGGACGGCGAATACACCGTGTCTCGCTTCGACCAAGACAACGGCAATTACAGCCTCTTGGCCGGCACCTGCAAGACGACCGATGGTCCGTACACCTTCGGCACTTACCTTTGGGCGCAGTTTAAGAACCTCTCTGCGTGGGAGCGCAAGCTGATTGAAGGCCCGTACATCCACCATATGGCCGAAATCGAGGGCGATGTCACCGAAGAGCTGCGCGAGTTCATCAAGTTCGTGCCTGAGCTGAAGCTCGATACAGTGAACGAATAAAGTTAATTTGTAGTGGCTATATTGTCCCTTCAATCATCCCTATATTAATAAATGAAAGGAAGATTTTTGCCATGCTGACCGGAATGAAAGATATGCTGAAGGTTGCCGAGGAGCGCAAGTGCGCCATCCCTGCTTTTAATGTGTACAACGCTGAGACCGCGCTGGGCATCATTTTTGCCGCTGAGGAAGCGAACGCCAGCGTGATTCTGCAGATGTACAGCCGCCTGTTCACCAACTATGAGGCCGAGTTCCTCGTTCCCTCCATCCTGAAGGCTGCTGAAAAGTCCAAGGTGAAGCTCGCCTTCCATCTTGATCACGGCGCAAGTGATGAGGCAGTCTGCCGCGCGCTCCGTTGGGGCTGCACCAGCGTCATGCGCGATGCCAGCACCCTGCCCTTTGAGGAAAATATCAAGGTTTTGAAAAATGTGGTGCATTTTGCCCACGAAGTCGGCGTGGATGTCGAAGGCGAGCTGGGTCACATCGGCGTGGCTGCTGAGGGTGTCAGCACTGAATATACCAAGGTGGATGAGGCTGTCCGCTTTGTGGACGAAACTGGCGTGGATGCGCTGGCCATCATGGTCGGCACGGCACACGGTCACTATAAGCAAGCGCCCGTTTTGGCGATTGACCGCATTGCAGAAATTCATGCGGCGACCAAGGCACACCTTGTGCTGCACGGCGGCAGTGGCGTTCCTGATGAGCAGATTCAGGCTGCTATCAAGGCTGGTATCAGCAAGATTAACTTTGGCACGGATGTCTGCTGCTCCTTCCTGAACGCCTTCCACAGCGTTGACCCCAAGACCATCGCTGTTGACTTGTTCATGAAAGAGCCGACGCAGGCGGTGAAGCGCTTTGCGCTTGAAAAGATTGCGCTGCTGGGCGCGGAGGACACCAATGCTTAATCGGACGACATGGCCTGAAATGGTGGGCATCGGCTCGACCGTGTATGACACCTTAATGGTGGTTGACCGTTTTCCGACCGAGGACACCAAGCGGGAAGGCATTGAAACCAAGGTGCAGGGGGGCGGCCCCTGCGCCACGGCGTTGGTTGCTGCCCGCAAGCTGGGCGTTTCTGCTGCCTATATGGGAACCATCGGTGATGACCCCTTCGGCCGTTTCATGATGGACGACTTCGCTCATTGGGATATTGACACGACCTGTGTGCGCCGCGTGGCGGATGCCGTCAGCTTCCATTCCGTGGTACTGCTCAGCCAAGCGAGCACCAGCCGCACCTGCATTTGGAACAGAGGCACTGTTCCGCAGCCGACGGAAGCGGACATTGACTTTGATGTGCTGAGCCATGCAAAGGTGCTGCATTTGGACGGGCATATGCTGAATGCCGCCATCGCCGCCGCGAAATACTGCCGCGAGCATGGCGTGAAGGTCAGCCATGACGCAGGCGGCACTTATTCGGGCGTGGAAAACCTCATGCCTTATGTGGATTATCTGATTCCCTCCGAGGAATTTGCGCTCAAGATGACCGGCGAAAAGAACGCCGAAGATGCGGCAAAGAAGCTGTATGACACCTATCATCCCGAGCTGCTGGTGCTGACGCAGGGCGTGCGCGGCGGCATTTTGCTGGACGAAAAGGGTCTGCGCCGCTATGCCAGCTATAAGGTGGACGCAAAGGACACCAACGGCTGCGGCGATACCTTCCATGGCGCGTTTGCGGCTGCGAAAATCAAGGGTTTGAATAACGATGATGCCTGCAAGTACGCCAGCGCTGCGGCGGCCATCAAATGCACCCGCTTGGGCGCTCGCTATGCGATGGCGACAGACGAAGAATGCCGCGCATTCCTAAAGGAAAGGGGCGTTTCGCTGTGAGCCTGACGACACTGCATAACGACAAGCTGACAGTGACGATTTCCTCTCTTGGCGCAGAAATGCAGTCCATCAAGGATGCAAACGGCGTTGAGCGGCTGTGGCAGGGCGACCCACAATTTTGGAAGGGTCGCGCCCCGATTCTGTTCCCCATTGCGGGCGGACTCAGGGATGACTGCTATTATTTGAACGGTCAGCGTTATGAAATGCCAAAGCATGGCTATGTGCGCCAGATTGAGTGGCAGCTTGAAAAGACGGACGATGTAAGTGCAACTTATCTCATGCAGGAAAAAGCGCCGGGCTTTCCGTTTGACTATGCGCTCCATGTCAACTATCGGCTGGAGGACAACCGCGTCATCGTGACATGGCAGGTGGACAATAAGGACAGCCGCACCTTCTATTTCGGCATGGGCGCTCACGAGGGCTATGCAACCCCCGGCAGGCTTGAAGATTACGAAATCGTCTTTGATGAGGAAGAAACCCTGCTTAACCATGAGCTTCACGGCAATTTAATTGACCCCGTGGGGCAGGTGATGGCGGAGAACACCCGCGTTTTCCCCTTGAAAGAAAAATATTTTGCCGTGGATGCGCTGGTATTTACCGACCTAAAGAGCCGCGGCGTGACCTTGGTGAGCAAAAAGCATGACCGCAAGGTGCGGGTGGATTTCCCCGAACACGATGTGCTGATGTTCTGGATGAAGCCGGGCGCGGAATACATCTGCATTGAGCCGTGGCTCAATGCGCCGGACACCTTGGACAGTGATATGCAGATTGAGCATAAGAAGGGCTGCATCCGCTTAGAGGTGGGACAATCTGTCCAGCGCCATCACTTCATTACCATCCTGTAAGGAGGCTTGAAATCGATGAATATGTTGGAAAAGCTGCGTGCCTTAAATCCTGATGTCCCGATTTATTCCGTGAACGACCCCGAATTTCGCACCTTTGGCAGAGTGATTGATTTTCCTGCCGAAAAGCTGATGAGTGTCTGCGAACAGGCCGCCAAAATGCCGGAGGAGGGCAGTGCATATGTCCCCGCCATGCCGGAATTAGAGGCGCTCACCGAGGATTTCCATGCTGTTCAAACCATCTTGCGCGGTGAGGGAAGCTGCCAAATTGGTGTCTGCTGGGGACATTCCAGCAAGCTCAACTGCTTGGAATACCACCGTGCCAGCGAGCATAATATCGCCGTGAGCGACATGGTGCTGCTGCTTGCGCATCAGCAGGATATGGAAGGCTTTGATTTGGACACCAAGAAGGTTACGGCCTTCTATGTTCCTAAGGGCAGCGTCATTGAGGTCTATGCAACGACCCTGCATTTTTGCCCCTGCCAAGTGTCCGATGACGGCTTCCGCTGCATTGTTGTTCTGCCCAAAGGCACGAACACGCCGCTGGACGGCGGTCAGCCCAAGGGCGGCGATGGCCGGCTTCTGTGGGCAAAGGACAAGTGGCTCATCGCGCATGAGGACAATGCGCCCGTTGTGCAAAAGGGCGCGTATGTCGGTCTGCACGGCATCAACTACGAGATTCATTATTGAGGAGTGAAGCATTCATGGAACGCAAGGCTTTTATGAATAATATGATTCTGACGGAGCTTGAGGACGTTGTGGGGACGGAAAATGTATCCACCGCGCCCAGCGACCGTGCGACCTACGGCGTGGACTATTTCTGGATCAGCCGTATGTGGGAGGATCGCGGACAGACCCCTCCGATGCCGGACTACATCGTGCGTCCGGGCAGCAGCGTCGAAGTCAGCAAGATTCTCAAGATTGCAAACTACTATAAAATCCCCGTGAATATCTGGGGCGGCGGCAGCGGCAGTCAGGGCGGCGCTCTGCCGATGGCCGGCGGCATCATGATGGATATGAAGCGCATGAATCACCTGATTGAAATCGATGAGGTGAGCCGCACCATCACTGCTGAAGCGGGCATGATTTTCCAGCAGCTCGAATGGTACGCCAACGAGCGCGGCTATTCCTGCCAGCACATCCCATCCTGCCTGACCTGCGGCACCATCGGTGGCGCGCTAGGTCATCGCGGCATCGGCATTATGTCCACCAAGTACGGCAAGATTGATGATATGTGCGTCAGCATGGAAGTCGTTCTGCCGAACGGCGACATCATCAACACCCTGCCCGTGCCGAAGCACGCAGCCGGTCCTGACCTCAATGAAATCTTCATCGGCAGTGAGGGAACTTTGGGCGTTATCACCAAAGCGACCTTTAAGCTGTTTGAGCAGCCGGAAAGCCGCCAGCACATCGCCTTCCTGTTCCCGGATATGCATTCCGGCTACATGGCTGGCCGCGACATCATGCAGAAGGTGAAGCCCTCCATTCTCCGCTTCTTTGATGAGGCCGAAACCGTGTCCATCATCAAGAAGATTCTGGGCTTTGAGAAAAAGGGCTGCTTCATGAACGTGACCTGCGAGGGCATGAAGAAGATTGTCGATATCGAAATGGAAATCGTACAGGAGATTGCCGACAAGTACGGCGCTCAGAATCTGGGCAGCGAGTACGGCGAAAAATGGTACGAGAACCGCATCACCTTCTTCTATCCCGGTCACATCATGGACATCCCGCAGATGTTCGGCACGATGGACACCGTGGCGACCTATGCCAACATCGAAAAGATTTATTGGGCGATGAAGAAGGTCATCAACGAGCAGTTCCCCTATGTTAAGTACATCTCTCACTCCAGCCACTGGTATGAGTGGGGCTGCATGAATTACACCCGCTTTATCGTTGACCCCGCCTATGTTCCGCAAGACCCCGAAGAGGCCATGCGTCTGCACAACAAGATTTGGAATGCGGGCGTGCGTGCAGCAATGGAAAACGGCGGCGTTATTAACGACCATCACGGCATCGGCCTCAAGCTGTCCCGCTTGATGAAGGAGCAGTACGGTCCCGCCATGCAGGTGATGCAGGGTCTTAAAAAGAGCTTGGATCCCAATGGCATCATGAATCCCTACAAGCTGGGTCTGTAAAGGAGATAGAGACAAATGTTTAGCGAAAAAGCGAAAAAGAATGCGGAGGCCTGCCGCTTTTGCTGGATGTGCCGTCACCTGTGCCCTGTGCAGCTTGTGACCGGCAAGGAAACCAATACTCCCCGTGCCAAGGGTCTTCAGGTCAGCATGATTGAGCGCGGTATGCCCTTTGATAAGGATGTCGCCAAGACGATGTATGAATGTATGCTCTGCGGCGCTTGCACCAACGACTGCGTGACCGGCTTTGACCCGCTGATTTTTATCCGCGAAGGCCGCACGCAGGCCAATGTGCAGGGCATTGTCCCCCCTTATGTGCAGAAGGTCATTGACAAGGTTGTTGAGACGGGCAACATTTACGGCGCAACCGAAACTAAGGTGGATTTTGCCGGTATCCCAGAAAGCGACGATACGCTGGTTTGGTTGGGCGCAACGGCTCGCTATTCCACGCCCTGCGTGGCCAATGCCCTGTTCACCATTTTGAAGACCGCCGAAGTGCCGTTTGCTGCGCTCAAAAATGAGCCGGCTTCCGGCAGCGCTCTGGGCGACTTGATGGGCTTTGTGGAGGATGTCCGCGCTCAGGCTGCCAAGGCTGGCGAAGCCATCCGTGCAACGGGCGCAAAGAAGGTTATCGTGCTGGACAGCTATGATGCTGCACTCATGCGCCATGAATATAAGGACTGGGGCATTGACCTGCCCGAAGTCGTCACCGCGACCGCGTTTATCGATGAGTTGATTAAGCAGGGCAAGCTCAGCCCGCAGAAGAAGCCGATGGTCGTCACCTATCATGACGGCAGCCGTCTGGCGCGTGACTTGGACGAGCATCAGCCTGCCCGCGATATTCTGACTGCGATGGGCTGCGAAATTCACGAAATGTGGCAGAATCGCCGCTTGGCGAAGTGCTGCGGCAGCGCCGTGGTCGGTCAGTATCTGCCGGAGCTTCGTGCGAAGGTCGCCGAAGGCCGCTGGGAGCATTGCAAGCGCACGGATGCGAAAATCATGGTCGCCGCCTGCCCGCAAAGCACCGAGGCACTGAGCGCCACCGTTCCTGAAGGCTACGAATATAAAGATTTGTTCGTCATGCTGGCGGAGCGCATCTAAAGGATAAGATAGCGCGGCGCGGGGCGTTTTGTTCCCGCGTCGCGTTTACCATTAGTATGTCAAAATTTTTTGACACACTATCAATGAAAGTCAGCTAAAGCAGATTTTCATTTGGACATCAATTTCTTGTAAAATGAATGGCAGAGCCATCTCATTTTACGGTCAGAAATTGATATAGGAAGCGGTATTCCAACCGCTTCTCGTACCGGCAAAGGCGGTACTGCGGAATTGACATGAAGGGGTAGTGACCCCCTTCATATATTCCCCAAAGGTTTTGCTAAAAAAGAGGAAAGGGCAAAAAAGAATGAAATATTTGCTGGGCGTGGACTTTGGAGGCTCTTCCTCCAAGGCGACGCTTTTGGGCGAGGACGGCAAGGTCTACGCAACGGCCGGAAAGGAATACCCGACCTATTATCCGCACAGCGGCTGGGCAGAGCAGGACGCGGAGGACAGCTATCAGGCGCTGGTTTCCAATGTGCGGGAAATTTTGCATACATCGGGCGTTAGTGCAAGCGACATCGCAGCCTTGGCTTTGGATGCTGCCACGCACACCGCCGTTTTGCTTGGCGAGGATGATAAGCCCGTGCGCCGCGCCATCTATTGGACGGACAGCCGCGCTAGCGAGGAAGCTGCCGCGCTGAAGGCCAATTTGGGCAATGAGCTGATGGAAGAGTGCTACAACGGCGTTTCCAGCCTGTGGACGCTGCCGCAGCTTATTTGGCTCAAGCGTCACGAGCCGGAAACGCTTCAAAAAACGCGCAAGGTTATGGCTGTCAAGGACTATGTGCGTTTCCGTCTGACGGGCGACTATGTGACGGACAGCATTGAAGCAATGGGCTTTTTGCTGCTTGATGCCCGCAAGAACGAGTGGTCGGACAAACTGTGCGCCATGGCGGGTTTGAATAAGGACATCATGCCGCCCATCGTTGACCCGATGACCAAGCTCTCCAAGCTGACCAAACAGGCGCAGGAGGACACGGGACTGACGGATGGCACGGTGGTCATTGTCGGCGCGACGGACACCGTGATGGAGGTCTATGCCGCCGGTGCGATTGCTGTCGGTCAAGCCACGGTGAAGCTCGCCACGGCGGGACGCATCTGCCCGATTACCGACCATGCGGTGGTTGATCCGCGCCTTGTCACTTATCGTCATGTCATTGACGAGCTTTGGTATCCCGGCACGGCCACCAAGAGCTGCGCTGCCAGCAACCGTTGGTATCGGGACACCTTCGGCGGCAGCTTCGGCGAAATGAGCGCGGCGGCGGCTTCCGTTGCCCGCGGCTGCGACGGCCTGTATTTCCATCCCTATCTGCAGGGAGAAATTACTCCGTATCTGGATGACAAGCTCCGCGCCAGCTTTGTGGGCGCTGTCGGCGCTCATACGAAGGCGCACTTTAACCGCGCCGTGCTGGAGGGCGTTGCCTATTCCATGAAGGACTGCTTTGCCACCCTCAAGGAGCTGAAGATTGCACCTACGGAGGCTGTCGCTATCGGAGGCGGCGCAAAGAGCGATTTGTGGCGGCAGATTTTGGCGGATATGTTGAACATTCCGCTTAAAACAGTCGAAAATGTGGACAGCAGCCTCGGCAGTGCCATGCTCGCCGGTGTTGCCACGGGCGTGTTTGCAAGCCATGCCGATGCGGTCAAACGCTGTGTCCGCGTGACGGGCGAAACCCTGCCTGACAAGGAGGGCGTGACCTTCTATAACGAGCATTTTGACATCTATCAGGCCATTCAGAAGGCACTTGCCCCCATCTATCACAGAATGTAGGAATGCGCATGAACATACTGGTATGCTTAAAGCAGGTGCCGGATACCACCGAGGTGAAGCTGTCCAGCGATTTTACCCTACAGCGGGATTTTGTCGCGCAGGTGATGAATCCGTCCGATGAGAGCGCCTTGGAAAAGGGCTTGCAGCTTCGGGATGTTTGGGGTGGTACAGTCACCGTTCTTTCCATGGGACCCAAACGCGCCGAAAGCCTTCTCAGGGAAGCGCTTTCCCGCGGTGCGGATAAGGCTGTTTTACTGACAGACCCTGCCTTTGCGGGTGCGGACACCTTGGTCACGGCGAAATGCCTGAAGGCCTCCGTCCAAGCCTTGGGCGGGTTTGATGTCATTCTCTGCGGCCGCCGCGCCGTGGACGGCGAAACAGGGCAGGTAGGCCCCATGCTGGCCTCTATGCTGGATGTTCCCTGCATCGCCAATGCAACAACCTTGGATAAAGCAAAAAACGGTCTCACCGCCGTCCAACTGACGGAGACAGGAAAAATCACTTGGCAAACGTCGCTTCCTGCGGTCGTCACCTTCTGCGAATGGAGCTATCGCCTCCGTCTGCCGACACTGCTCGGCTTAAAGAAAGCAGCAAAGGCAGACATTCAATTGTTTTCACCCGTTGACATCGGTCTCACCGCCGCACAGTGCGGTTTGAAAGCCTCACCGACTCGCGTCATCCATGTGGACAGCCGTCCCGTGTGTGTGCGGCCATGCAAAAAAATCAGCACAGCCGAGGTGCTTTCCGCCTTGACGGAAAGGGGGCTGCTGCCGTGAAAATTGTCGTATTTTGTGAAGCAACGCCGAATCCCGCATTGGAGCTGATTGGCAAGGCACGGACAATCGCGCCGGAAGCCTTCATCATCGCCTTATCGGAGCATGAAAACGGCGCTCTGCTCTTGGAAAGTGGCGCGGACGAGGTGCAGCTGCTTGCACTTTGCGCGGACGATTGCGCACAGGGCAACCGCATTGCTGAGGCGCTTACCATACTTCAGGCAGATATTGTGCTGTTTCCCGCCACGGTGCGCGGGCGCTTCCTGTCCGCGTGGGTCGCTGCACGGCTCGATACGGGTTTGACAGCGGACTGCACGGAATTGAGCATTCAAAACGGTTTGCTGTTGCAGACCCGCCCCGCCTTTGGCAACAACCTGACGGCGGACATCCTCTGCAAAATAAAAAGACCGCAGATGGCCTCTGTCCGTCCCGGCGTGTTCCCCTTGCCGGAGCGTGTCCGCGGCAGAAACGGCGCAAGCAAGACCGTCGACCTCCCGTTTCTTCAGGAGCGCATGAAGCAGCTTGCCTTTGAGCCGGTCGAAAGCGGCGTGTCACTTCAAAATGCAAAGGTTGTCATCGCGGGCGGCAAGGGTGTCGGCAGCAAGAAGGGCTTTGAAAAGCTGTTTGAACTGGCGGATTTGCTGGGCGGCGCGGTCGGCGCAACCCGCAGCGCCGTGGACGCGGGCTATATCTCCTATGCCCATCAGGTGGGGCAGACGGGCGTGACCATCCGGCCGGAGCTGTACATCGGCTTTGGCATCAGCGGCTTTGTCCAGCACACGGTGGGCATGAGCAGCGCCAAAACCGTGGTATCGGTCAACAAAGAGCGCAATGCGCCCATCTTCGCCTGTTCGGATTATGGAATCATTGCCGATTGGCAGGAAACCATCGACATGATGATACAGTACATCAAGGAAAGGAAGAAATGACTTATGAATTTCAAAAAGACTTACACCCCGAAAAAGGGCTATACCCCGCTGTGCGAAATCGGCAAATGCAGCCTGAAGGACTTGGAATTCGGCATCATCGAGCTGGGGGACGGCGAAAGTTACACCTTTGAAACGAAAGACCGCGAGGTCGCATTTGTCCTTCTGAACGGCAAGGCCAATTTCACCGCCAACGGCAAGGACTACGGCACCTTGGGCGTTCGCCGCAATGTGTTTGAAAGCCCCAAGGCTGAATGCTTCTATGCGCCGCGCAACTGCTCAGTGAAAATTGACAGCCCGTGGAATGTGAAAATCGCCGTGTGCGGAACGCCCATCACCGTGGACACCGAGCCGCAAGCCATCCATCAGGCGGATGTTCGCGTGGTGCGTCTGGGCGCAAAGCCGTGGGAACGCGACACCAGCTTCATCGTGGACGGCAGCACGAATGCCAAGAAGCTGACCATCGGCGAGGCGTACATCACCCCCGGCAACTGGGCCGGTTTCCCGCCGCATAAGCACGATGTGGATAATATGCCCTCCGAGGGAATCCTTGAGGAAATTTACTACTTCCTGTTTGACCCGCAGCAGGGCTTCGGCGTGCAGTGCCTGTACACCAGCGACGGCGAAATCGACGAGGCGTATCGCGTGAAGCAGGACGAGCTGGTCGAATTCCCGCGTGGCTATCACACCACCGTGGGCGCACCCGGCTACAACACCTATTTCCTGTGGCTGATGGCGGGCGAGCATCAGGGCTTCTTCCGCTCCAATGACCCCGACCATGAGTGGGTCAGCGCGGTGGAAAATCTGTTGAAGAAAAACTGATTTTAAGGACAACATCTCATAAATATGGTAGTATCTTAATTGAAATGGCAGCTCCGACAAAAAGGGCTGCCTTTTTATTGTACTTCATCACGCTCCGCGCTTTTCAGTTAATCCATTATCCAATATTTTAAACAATAAATATGGACAAACACGCGAAAATATGCTAAGATATAATTTAGTGTTTTATGACACGACAGGAGGTATTTTCCTTTGAACGAGGCGCAAAATGCTCTGCTGGAGCGGCTGCTGGAAAATGTGGAAAAGCCAGCGCGGTACATCGGCGGAGAGATGAACACGACTGTGAAAAAATGGGAGGAGACGGATATCCGCTTTGCCTTCTGCTTTCCTGATACATATGAAATCGGTATGTCCCACCTTGGCATTAAAATCCTGTATGAAATTATTAACAATCTTCCCTATGCCCTGTGTGAACGGGTTTATATGCCGTGGGTCGATATGGCGGATGCCTTACGGAGAAACAATCTGCCCCTGTTTTCCATTGAATCCAGAACGCCTGTCCGTAACTTTGATGTCGTCGGCTTTACGCTTCAATACGAAATGAGCTTCACCAACATCTTGGAAATGCTGGATTTGTTCGGCATTCCCGTCTACGCCAAGGATCGCGGTGAGGACTTCCCGCTGGTTATTGCGGGCGGTCCGTGTGCCTGCAACCCTGAGCCGTTAGCGCCGTTCATTGATGCCTTTCAAATCGGCGACGGTGAAGAGATGATGGTGGATTTCTTGGATGTTTTGCGTGCCTGCAAAGCGGAAGGGATTTCCAAGCACGAGACCCTGCGCCGCCTAGCGGATGTGGACGGCGTATATGTCCCCTGCTTCTATCAGACAGATTATAACGAAGACGGCACCATTAAGGCGTTTTACCCGATTGAGGAGGGCGTAAAGTCGACTGTGCTTCGCCGCTTCCTCAAGGACTTTTCCAATGCCGCCGCGCCGACCGCCATTCCCGTGCCGTATACGGACATCGTGCATGACCGCATTGTGCTGGAAATCATGCGCGGCTGCACTCGCGGCTGCCGCTTCTGTCAGGCTGGTATGGTGTACCGTCCCGTTCGAGAGCGCTCGATGGAGCGGGTTTTGGAATTGGCTGACAAATTAGAGGCGGCGACGGGCTATGAGGAAATGTCCCTATCCTCCCTCTCCAGCGGCGATTATTCCTGTCTGCCGGAGCTGATTACCGCGCTGATGGAGCGGTATAAGGAAAAGCGCGTGAGCGTGTCCCTGCCCTCCATGCGCATAGACAACATCGTCAAGCAGTCCTTGGAGGAGACCACCAAGGTCAAAAAAAGCGGGCTGACCCTTGCACCTGAAGCGGGGACGCAAAGGCTGCGCGATGTCATTAACAAGGGCGTGACCGAAGAGGACTTGGTACGCGCCGTGACGGATGCGTTCGATTGCGGCTGGAACAGCGTCAAGCTGTACTTTATGACAGGGCTGCCCACGGAAACGGACGAAGATTTGCGCGGCATTGCCGACCTTGCAAGAAAGGTCGTTGCCTGTTATTTCGGATTGCCGAAGGAGAAGCGGGCGCGGGGCTTACGCGTCACATGCAGTGCATCCGTGTTCGTGCCCAAGCCCTTTACGCCCTTCCAGTGGGTCGGGCAAGACGAGATTCCCGTGGTGCTCGAAAAGCAGAAGGCGCTGCGTGAATATTTGAACATTCGCGGCGTGACCTTTAACTGGCACGAGCCGGAGCTTTCCATGCTGGAGGCGTGCATTGCCCGCGGAGACCGCCGCGTGGCGGATGTCATCTACACGGCGTGGAAAAATGGCTGCCGTCTGGATAGCTGGAACGAACATTTTAAGTTTGATGTGTGGCTGGAAGCCTTCAAAGCCTGCGGCTTAGACACACATTTTTATGCCAACCGTGTGCGCGGCTATGATGAAATTCTCCCGTGGGACTTTGTGGACATGGGCATCTGCAAGGCGTTCTTAAAGCGCGAGGCGGAAAAGGCGGAGCGCGGCGAAACGACCCGCGACTGTCGTCACGGCTGCAACGGCTGCGGCATTCAAAAGCTGGAAGGAGTGTGCTCCTACGCATGAAGATGCTGGTTGTTTTTGAAAAGGGCGACCGGCTACGGCACATCGGTCACTTGGATTTGCTGCGCACCATGCAGCGTGCCCTTCGTCGGAGTGATTTGCCCCTTCAATATTCGCAGGGCTTTAACCCACACATTCTGCTCAATTTTGCCGCGCCCCTATCCGTTGGTATGCCGGGCAGCAGGGAAATTATGGAAGTTCCCGTCAGCAAAGACATTCCCGCCAAACAGTTTGCAGAGCAGCTCAAAAAGGCGCTCCCGCCGGACTTGAAGTGCATCTCTGCGCGAGCAGTGGATGACCGGCATCCCGCGCCGATGGCGCTGCTCAAAGCGGCGATATACGAGATTACCTTAGAAAACAGTGAGGCGCTCTTAAACGCCGTCCCTGCTTTCTTAAAGCAAAAGGAAATTCCCGCAATTCGCAAGACCAAATCAGGCGAAAAGCCCTGTGATTTGCGTCCGATGATTTATGAATTAAAGGCGGAGGACGGCAAGCTCATGGCGATGCTGGCGTTATGCGAAGCCGCCACCTGCAAGCCGGATTTGCTGCTGACGGCACTTTCCGCCTTTGCAGGTGTTGAAAAGCCGCGCGCCTACATCATTCGCCGCCAGCTTTTGGGCGAATGGAACGGCATTTTTGTGCCGCTGGAGAATCTTTGATATGCTGCAGCTTCTCATTCAAAAAACGGGGACGCTGACCGAGGCGGCGCTGCTCAATGACCGCAAGCTCATCGACTACCGAAAAGAGGAAGCGAGCGGCATTTCGGCAGAGCAGCTTTATCTGGGCGTGGTGGAACGAGTCGTTTCCGGCATGAATGCTGCGTTTGTGCGCCTGAATGACAAGGAAAACGGCTTTCTGCCACTCAATGAGGCCAAGCAAAAGCTGAAGGGCGGCGACAGGGTGCTGGTGCAGGTCAAAAAGCCGCCTGTCCAGCAAAAGGCCGCGTATTTAACGCAGGATATTTCTCTGGCCGCCGAGACGGTCATTTTGCTGCCGATCTCCGCTTTTTACTCCGTCTCTAAAAAAATTGAGGCTGAAGCGGTGCGTGCGGCGCTCATCAAAAAGGCAAAAGCGCTTGCACCGAACGGCATGGGGCTTGTTCTGCGCAGTGCGGCGGCAGAAATCTCCGAAGAAGCGCTTACAGAGGCCATTCAGACGCTCGTAACGCGCTGGGAAGCCATCCAAGCCCTTCTCCCCACTTTGCGCCCGCCATGCCTTGTGCCGCAGACATTGACCCTTGCGGAGCGTTTCTTCAGGGATTGCGAGGCAGCGGGCGAACAGATTGACAGCGTGGTCGTGAGTGAAGAAACTCTCCGTTCTACGCGCCTTCAAAGCATTGCCCATGTTTCCGAGCATCCATTTGACCTGTACGCCGTGCAGGAACAGCTTAAAAAGGCGCTGTCCCGCCGCGTGTGGCTCAAATCTGGCGGTTTTCTGGTCATTGACCCGTGCGAGGCGCTGACCGTCATTGATGTCAACAGCGGCAAGTTCACGGGCGGCAAGGCCGGCAGCGAGGAAACCTTTTTGAAGACCAATTTGGAGGCGGCGCAAGAAATCGCCCGGCTGATGCGGCTGCGCAGCATGGGCGGCATCGTGTTGGCGGACTTTATCGACATGGCCTCCGAGGAGCATCGCGAAGCCCTGCTTTCCGCCATGCAAAACGCCTTAAAGCACGACCCTGTGAAGTGCGTCGTGCATGGCTTTACCTTCCTTGGGCTTATGGAAATGACCCGCAAAAAAAGCAGCGCGGCTCTTGAAGCCGAGCATTCCATGCTCTGCCCGCTTTGCGGCGGAACGGGCATCAGGCAAGAGGAACATACATGAACGAAGAAATCAGGAAAATTCCCGAAGCGGAAATGGCACTGCAGCGCGAATATATGCGTCAGTTTGCGGCGCTTTCCGAGCGCCCGCACACCTACCATATCGTCACCTACGGCTGCCAGATGAACGCGCACGATTCCGAAAAGTTAGCGGGCATTTTGGAAGCAATGGGCATGACCGCCGCCAAGGAGCGCGAAGAAGCGGACTTTGTTCTGCACAACACCTGCTGCATCCGCGACAATGCCGAGCGCAAGGCGCTGGGCAATGTGACATGGCTCAAGGAAATCAAAAAAAAGCGCCCCGAAATGCTCATCGGTGTCTGCGGCTGTATGGTGCAGGAAGAGGGTATGGCGGAAAAGCTGCTGCGCCAATACCCCTTTGTGGATGTCGCCTTCGGCACGGGCAATATTCACCGCTTGCCGGAACTTCTTTTGCGGGCTGTGGAAACTTCCCGTCGCGTGGTGGCCGTTCCTAAGGAGCAAAGCACCTTGATTGAAGGGCTGCCCGTCCGCCGCGAAAGCGATATTCAGGCGTATGTCACCGTGATGTACGGCTGCAACAATTTTTGCTCATACTGCATCGTGCCGTATGTGCGCGGGCGGGAACGCTCCAGAAGCGCAACGGACATCCTGCACGATGTGGAGGGGCTCGCGAAGAGCGGCACGAAGGAAATCATGCTGCTTGGGCAAAATGTCAATTCCTACGGGAATGATTTGGAAAACGGGCTTTCGTTTGCGAAGCTCCTTCACGAAATCGAAAAAACGGGCATTCCGCGCATCCGCTTTATGACCTCGCACCCTAAGGATTTATCAGATGAATTGATTGAGGAAATTGCCCGAAACAAAGCCGTTCTCAAGCATTTCCATCTGCCGGTGCAGTCCGGCAGCAATACCGTTTTGCAAGCCATGAATCGCCGCTATACGCGGGAAAAATACCTTGACCGCGTTCATGCGCTGCGCCAAGCCGTGCCGGACATCGGCATCACGACCGACTTAATCGTCGGCTTTCCCGGCGAAACGGACAAAGATTTTGAGGATACCTTGGCGCTGGTCGACGAAGTTTCTTACGACAGCGCGTTTACCTTTATTTACAGCCCGCGTGTCGGTACGGTGGCGGCGAAAATGCCCAGCCAAATTCCCGCCGATGTGTCCACTGAGCGCCTTGAAAAGCTCATTGCCTTGCAGGAAAAGAAGACCGCCGAGGTCTTTGCCTCCATGCTGGGAAAGACGGAGCAAGTGCTTGTCACCGGCGCGTCCAAGCGCGATGCCGCCATGCTGACAGGCAAAGGCGGGCGCAACATCAGCATCAATTTTCATGGGGCAGAAAGCGACATCGGGCAGATTGTCCCCATTACCATCACCTCTGCCGGCAAAACGACGCTGCGCGGCAAGAAAGAAGGAGAATAACAAGCTATGAACGAGGCTGTCATCAAAAAGGCGCAGGAGCTCGCGCAGCTCATCAAGGAAAGCGATGAATTTATTGGTATGCGCGTGACCGAGG
Organism: bacterium; assembly: GCA_963649405.1. Classification (GTDB taxonomy): domain Bacteria; phylum Bacillota; class Clostridia; order Christensenellales; family Aristaeellaceae; genus CAVDRM01. The sequence continues at coordinate 7,429 of CAVJHY010000001.1, read as the reverse complement.
ATGCCGCTACGAAGGACGAGCAATTAACCGCCGCCTTCATGGAATACGAAGAAAAGCGCACGGAGCTGGAGCGCATTTCCCTCAAAGACCCGCCGGATTTTGACAAAATGAGCGAGTTGAACCGCGAAATGGAAGAAATTCAGGCGCGTTTCCAGTCCTACCCGATGGCCAAGGCACTTCAAGTGGCGCGGCAGCAGTTCACCGACATGATGGACGCGGTGAACAACGAGCTGAAAAAGGTGCTTGCGCCGGAAAGTGTGGGCGGATGCACTGGTCATTGTGATAGTTGCGGTGGCGGATGCCACCACAGCTAAAATCGAGTTAAACGCAGACCTGTAATCTTTTAGCAAGGGAAATCGTATAAAAAGGAGCATCGCGCTTTATGGCCACCCTCTCTCCCATGATGCAGCAATATATGCAGATTAAGCAGCAGAATCCCGATGCGCTGCTTTTTTTCCGTGTGGGGGACTTTTATGAGATGTTCTTTGAGGATGCGCTGACCGCCAGCCGTGAGCTGGAGCTGACGCTGACCGGCAAAGACTGCGGCTTGAAGGAACGCGCTCCCATGTGCGGCGTTCCCTTTCACGCTGTGGACACTTATATCTCCCGCCTTGTCGAAAAGGGCTATCGGGTCGCCGTCTGCGAACAGCTCACTGACCCAGCGCTGTCTAAGGGACTGGTGGAGCGTGACATCATCCGCATCGTAACACCCGGCACCTTGACGGACACGAACGCCATCGGCGAACGCAAAAACAATTATCTGCTCTCCGCCTGTGTTTCAGGCCGCCGCATCGGGCTTTGCTATTGCGACATCACCACAGGCGAATTATATGTGCGCGTCATTCAGAACAACGAGCGCGAGCTGCGCGGGGCGCTTGCCACGATTTCCCCCAGCGAAATTATCACCAACTCTCCTTCCGATATTGCGCCCTGCACCAGCCTTTCCTGTGAATCCTACAAGGCATCGGCATATCAGGCGCAGAACGCAAGAGACACCTTGCTTTCCCATTTTTCGGTCGGCTCTTTGACGGCGCTGGGCTTGGATGTCTCCCTTTTCCCTGCCGCGGCTGCTGCCGGTGCGCTGATGGCGTACTTAAACGAAACGCAGAAAAACGCGCTTTCGCACATCGCGCGCATTCGCATTGTGGACAAGGCGGACACCATGCCGCTGGACATGAACACGCGACGCAATTTGGAATTAACGGAGTCCCTGCGCGGTCGCTCGTCAAAAGGCTCTCTGCTTGGACTGATGGACAAGACTGTCACCGCGATGGGCGGGCGTATGCTTAGGTCTTGGGTCGAGCAGCCCCTGCTTCAAAAGGACAGCATTTTGGCGCGGCTTGATGCGGTCGAGGCGCTGTACAATGAACATGTTTTGTCCGAGGCGCTGCGTGAAATTTTGGGCAAGGTCTACGACATGGAGCGGCTGCTGTCCAAAATTTCTTATCAAACACTCAACCCGCGAGATTGTCTGGCGCTGCTGCGCTCGTTGGAGCAAGCGCCGGAGGTGCTGAATCTGCTGGACGGCGTACACGGCGAGGCACTGGACAATGTGCGCTCCCTTATCGACCCTATCCCTGAATTAAAAACGCTGCTTTCCAATGCCATTGACGAAAACGCCCCCATTTCTCCGGCGGACGGTGGGGTCATTCGGCAGGGCTATAACGAGGAATTAGACCAGCTTCGCGCCGCGTCCGTGGAGGGCAAGCAATGGCTGCTCAATTTGGAGGCGCGGGAGCGCGAGGAAACGGGCATTAAAAACCTGAAAATTCAGTATAACCGCGTATTCGGGTACTATATCGAGGTCACGAAGGCGAATTATACCCTCGTGCCGATGCGGTATCAACGGCGGCAGACTTTGACGAATGCCGAGCGCTTCACCACCGATGAATTGCGCTCCTTGGAAAGCAAAATCACCGGCGCACAGGAGCAGTCCCAAAAATTGGAATATGCGCTCTTTGATGCCGTCCGCACCGAAATCGCCAAGCACATGGAGGCGCTGCAGCGCACGGCGGCAGGCTATAAGACCTTGGATGCTCTGCTGTCACTGGCGCGTGTGGCGCGTGAAAACGGCTATGTGCGCCCGAAAATCAACGAAGAGGGCGTTTTAAGCATTGTCGAAGGGCGGCATCCCGTGGTTGAGCAGAATTTATCGGACGCGGCTTTCGTCCCCAACGATACCCAAATGGACGAAAACGAATACAGGATGCAGATTATCACCGGTCCCAACATGGCGGGCAAAAGCACCTATATGCGCCAGGTAGCGCTGATTGTGCTGATGGCGCACATGGGGTCGTTTGTCCCCGCACGGGAAGCGAATATTCCACTCGTGGACTGCGTGTATACCCGTGTCGGCGCATCGGATGACTTGGCCGCCGGTCAATCCACATTTATGGTGGAAATGAGTGAAATGGCATACATCCTTCGCAACGCGACCAACCGCTCCCTCGTTATTTTGGATGAAATCGGGCGCGGCACAAGCACCTTTGACGGGCTGGCCATTGCTTGGGCGGCGGTTGAATTTCTCTGCGATCAGAAAAAGTGCGGTGCGAAGACCCTGTTCGCCACGCACTATCATGAATTGTCCGAGCTGGAAGGGCATTTGGACGGCGTGCATAACTTCTGTGTCTCCGTCAAAGAACACGGCGAAGATGTCATTTTCCTGCGCAAAATCGTGCCGGGCGGGGCGGACAAGTCCTTCGGCATTTATGTGGCGCGTTTGGCAGGTGTTCCCCGCGCCGTTGTCGCCCGCGCACAGGAAATTCAGGCACGGCTGGCAGTTAATGATGTCACGCAAAACAGCATCGGGCAAAATATCCTGTCGCCAACCGGCAAAAACCGCAAGAACGAACAGGAAACACTGCTCGGCTATTCCAAGACGGAATTTATTCAGGAAATTCAAGGCTTGGATGTCTTAGCCATGACCCCGATGGACGCGCTGAATACGCTGTTCATGCTGCGGGAAAAGGCGCTTAAATTATAAGCTGTCTGTAAGGAGATTTACGGTGAACAATCGCATTCAGGTTTTGCCGCCGGAGGTCATCGGGCAGATTGCGGCGGGCGAGGTGGTGGAGCGTCCCAGCGCCGCCATCAAGGAATTGGTGGAAAATGCCTTGGACGCGGGCGCGACAGCCGTCACGGTCGAAATCAAGGAAGGCGGACTTTTGTCCTTCCGCGTGACCGATAACGGCAAGGGCATTGCGCCGTCCGACATTCGGCTGGCCTTTGAACGCCACGCCACCAGCAAAATCCGCACGGCGGATGACCTGTACGGTGTGCAGACCTTGGGCTTTCGCGGTGAGGCGCTCGCCTCCATCGCCGCCGTATCCCACGTAAAATGCACCACCCGCGCCTCCGGCTTTGATACGGGACTGACGCTCACGAATAACGGCGGCGTGATTTCCGATTTGCGCGATGCCGCCTGTCCCGAAGGCACGACCTTTGTCATCAAGGACTTATTTTATAACGCGCCCGTGCGCAAAAAATTCATAAAAAAGGCCGCATATGAAACTGCCTTGGTCAGCGAACTGATGGCGCGGATGATTCTCTCTCGCCCTGACATTTCCTTCCGCTATGTAGCGGACGGCAAGACCGTCTATTTCAGCGCCGGTGACGGAAAGCTGCAAAGCGCTGTTTTAAGCATTTACGGCGTGGATGTCCTGCGCCAGCTCACCAAAGTGGACGGGAACATGAACGGCGTGATGCTGAGCGGCTTTGTCGGGGTCGGCGATGTCGCCCGCGGCAATCGGGCGCACGAATTTTTCTTTTTGAATCAGCGGACGATGAAAAGCCCGCTGCTTTCCTCCGCCGTGGAGAATGCCTGCCGGCAGCGCGTGACCATCGGGCGTTTTCCCATGTGCATTCTGCACCTCACCATGCCCTTTGGCGCGGCGGATGTCAATGTACACCCGAACAAGTGGGAAGTGCGCTTTCAGAACGAACGCGCCGTGCGCGAAGCGGTGGAGACACTCGTTTTGGATGCTCTCGTCAGCACCCAGAAGGAAGCGCTGACCGCGCCGCAGCTCTTTTCCGTATCGCCGGAAAAACCCGTGCCGGCGGAAGCGCATGTGCAGGTATCGCAAAGCGTTCCTGCGCCTGTTCAAGTGGAAGCGCCGAAGCCTGCAGAAATCAAACCGCCTGTGCAAACGATTCAGCACCCCTCCCCTGCGCCAGCTGTCGTCACCCGCACGGCGACCTTGCCGTTTTCCCCGCTTCCGAAGAGCGGTGCAGCCTTCCATGAGGGGGGCAGCTTCCTGTATGAGCAAATCAAGAAGCAGCAGACCGTCCCCGCCGCGCCGCCTCCCGCCGTTCAAAAGGAAGAGCCGCCGAAAGAGCCTGAACAGGTAAAGGATGAAATGGTGGAGAAGCAATTCGCCCATCCTCTGCCGCGCATCATCGGCACTGTGTTCAATACTTACATTTTGATGGAGTATGAAGAGCAGCTTCTTTTGTGCGACCAGCATGCCGCGCATGAGCGGATTTTGTATGAGCAGCTTGTAAAGAAGATGGCGGATGCGCCCGTATCACAGGCGCTGCTGATGCCCTTGGCGGTCAAGCTCTCCCCCACTGAATACGCCGCCTATGAGGAAAACAAGGAAGCGCTTAAAAACGCGGGCTTTGAAGTCGAGCCGTTCGGGGATTTCAGTGTACAATTACGCGGCGTTCCCATCGTGCTGGAGCAGCCGGAAGCGAGCCGCTGCCTTGTGGATGCCTTGGATGAGCTGATTTCAAGCGGTGCCATGACCAGCCTTGACTGCACGCAGCGCATCATGCAGATGGCTTGCAAGCATGCCGTCAAGGGCGGCGAGAAAATCCCGATGGATAAAATTGCCATGCTGATTGGACAAATTGTCAACAAGGACATCTCGCCGACCTGTCCGCACGGTCGCCCCATCATGGTATCGCTCACGCATACGGATCTTGACAAGCGCTTTAGGCGCATTCAAAGCTGATGAAAAAGAAACGAGTTTGGGGGCTTGTCGGCCCGACCGCCAGCGGGAAAACCGCCGTTTCGCTGGCACTGGCCGAGCGGCTTCATGGCGAAATTCTCTGCATGGACTCCATGCAGATTTATAAGGGTATGGACATCGGCACGGCGAAGCCGACCAAGGAAGAACAGGCGCGTGTCCCGCATCATTTGCTTGATGTGGTCGAGCCGACGGAAGCCTTTTCCGTCACGGAGTATGCTGCCCTTGCCCACCCGCTGATTAAAAAAATCGATACGCCGATTTTAGTCGGCGGTACGGGCTTTTATTTAAGCGCCCTGTCCCTGCCGCTTGATTTCGGCTTCGTGCGCGGCGATAATGCCATCCGCGAAAAATATCAGGCGATTTGCGATGCAGAGGGCGCTGAGGCGCTCCATGCCCTGCTTGAAAAGGTTGACAAGGCAAGCGCCGCCCACCTCCATCCGAACGACACGCGCCGCGTGATTCGCGCCTTGGAGGTCTATGACCTGACGGGTGTTCCGTTTTCCGAGCAGGTGATGCCGACCGAGGCGGACGCACCCTATGACTTTTCGCTCTTTGCGCTCGACATGGACAGGCAGCGGCTGTATGAACGCATTGAAAAGCGCGTGGACAATATGTTGCAAGAGGGGCTGCTTGACGAGGTGGAAACACTCATCAAAAGCGGCGTTCCCGAACAGGCACAGGCCATGCAGGGGCTTGGCTATAAGGAGCTTCTGCCCGTGCTGCACGGCACGGAAACGCTTGAAAATGCCGCTGCCCTCATCAAACAAAAAACGCGCAACTATGCCAAACGCCAGCTCACTTGGTTTCGGCGCGACAAACGCATTCACTGGCTCACGGTAGACGAGCATACAATGATTACTGACTTACTTGAACAAATTTCAGTGATTAGTGGATAGTGGATAGATATAGTGTTGACCAGCAAGCAATAAAGTTGCACTTCTGTTTCCTGTTTCCTATTCTCTGTTCCCTGTTTCCTGTTTCCTAATTCCTATTTACTTTTCCCTGACCACTACCGCTTCATCGTAACATTCTTATCTGTCCACTATTCACTAACCACTATCCACTCTTTGTGAGGTGTTTCCTTTGAATAACGACAAAATCACCGCTCTCATTCGTAATGCCGAGCAGGATTTACAAGCGCAATTTGCCGCTTTGGACGAGCGGGAACTGCGCAACACGCAGAAAATTCTTGACCTATACAAGAAACACGAGGTGGCCGCCCGCCACTTTGCGCCCACCACGGGCTATGGCTATGACGATGTGGGGCGCGATACGCTGGAAAAAATCTTTGCCGATCTCTTCGGCGCGGAAGCCGCCATCGTGCGCCCCCACATCACCTCCGGCACGCACGCGCTGTCCATGTGTCTGTTCGGACTTTTGACTCCCGGCAACCATCTCTTGGCCGCGACGGAAAAGCCCTATGACACGATGGACGAAGTGATTGGTCTGAGCGGAGACGGCGTTGGCTCTTTGAAAGAGATGGGCGTTTCCTATTCGGCTGTCGATATGACGGCGGACGGGCAGATTGATGTACCCGCCGTGCTTGCAGCAATTCAGGAAAACACCACGGTCATCCTCATTCAGCGCAGCCGCGGCTATGCGTGGCGTGCTGCCGTGCGCCCCACCGACATGAAACCCCTGATTGATGCCGTTCACGCGGTGCGCCCTGACATTTTCATCATGGTGGACAACTGTTACGGCGGCTTTGTCTGCGATGAAGAGCCGACGCATATGGGCGCGGATGTGGCCGTCGGCAGTCTCATCAAGAACATGGGCGGCGGGCTTGCCCCGACCGGCGCGTACTTAGTCGGCACGAATCGCGCCATTCACCGCATTGAGGCGCGGCTGACTGCGCCCGGCATTGGCAGGGAATGCGGCAGTTATGCGGCCTCCTACCGTCCCTTCTATCAGGGGCTTTTCATGGCGCCGCACACGGTCACGCAAGCCGTGAAGACCGCATTATTGGCCGCCCGATGCTTTGAACTTTTAGGTTTTAAGACAACCCCTGCTTCTAACGCGCCGCGAGCCGACATCATTCAGGCTATCAACATGGAAACGCCTGAGCGCCTCATTTCCTTCTGTCAGGGCATTCAGGCAGCCTCGCCCGTGGACAGCAACGCCGTGCCTGAGCCTTGGGATATGCCCGGCTATCAGGATCAGGTCATCATGGCTGCCGGAACATTCGTCATGGGCGCGTCCATCGAGCTGTCCGCTGATGCCCCCATGCGTGCGCCGTACACGGTCTATATGCAGGGCGGTCTCACATACACCCACGGCAAGCTCGCGCTTACCAGCGCCATTCAGCACATGGTGGAAAGCGGGAATTTGGCATTATAAGAATTATGGGAAAACCATTCTTTATGCGATAAAGAATGGTTTCCCCATACCCCTTCCAAGAAAGCGTATACATAATATTTATTGTTGCATCGAAGGAACAGCTTCTATGTGATACAACATAT